>CAYGZE010000360.1:0-4895 GCA_964354185.1 uncultured Anaerolineales bacterium
TTCTTATGGCAAGACTGGACTTCTTCCAAAATAATATGGTATTACCAGAGGGAGAGAGTCAGACTTATTGGATAGCTGGTTACAATATTAAGGAAAGAGTTTCTAGTCTAGCTAAAGGTGCTTTTATAAAAAGACGTGGTAAAATTACTGTACAAAAGGAAGTTAATAAGCCAGACTATACCAAGAAGAAAAATACCGGTACTCGCATCCATCAGATATTGGCTGAAATTATGGACTATCTATATAATAATAAAGGTAGTCTGGAAGATATCAGACGAAGAGCCCAGGTAGGTGACTATGCTGTATATGGAGATAATTTTAATTCCTTGGTGGGATTAGTACAAGAACATATAGTTACAATAAATAAAGTACAGAAGAGTATTGATCCTGCTGGAAAGGCTATAGTTAGAGTAGAACAGAAAATGGCTAGTCCTCTCAGAAATATAGGAGGTGCATTAGATGTACTCATAGTATTTTCTGATAAGACTATGGGGAGAATAGATTATAAGACTGCTCATTCTAATAAAACAAACTTTTTCGAAGGTAATTTAACAGATGAACTACTCAGTATAGATAAGGTAGGAGACTACGAGCTATCCATGAATGAATATGGAAAGATCCTTAAGACAGATGTGGGATTTAAGGGTGATAGACTTGTAAGACTTAGTCCTATTCATGTTAGATTGGAAATGAAACCTGAAGGTCAGAGGGGAGATTATGATATATATACTACTACTATTAATACTATAGAAGCTGGTAGTAGAACAAGTCCATTCCTTAAACCTGTACCAATATCAGGTGAGAAGACCCAATATAAGGGAGTAGATAAACTTCTTGAGAAACAGTGGATTCTTCTTACAAAGTTATCGAAGCAGATCACTAATAAAAGTATAAGTCAGTCTGATAGAGAAATCCTTAAAAGGAAAATTACGTCTATACGAAAATCTATTCAGACTACTATCATAGATGGTGATATATCTGATATTATTAGTTCTGCGAATCTTATAAGTACTGAACTTAATAATAGAATATATCAAACTGAATTCTTAGAGGGTGGTGAGTCAAATCCTAATTATCTTACTGATGAAGAACTAGAGGAGCTAATAAGTGAACTTTCTCTATACAAAGATATCATTGAAAATACTCATAAATACTATAAGGAACTAAAGGATAAGAATCCTAAATTATATGATAAGCTAAAGAACGAAATATCTACTACTTCTAGTAATGTAATTGCTATGCTTACATTAGCTAGAGTACATAGTGAGGAGAGACTTTTATCATCTTTAGACGAATATATAGATAAGTCCTATAAAGATGAGGAGGGTAACTTATTACCTCTTGAAGAGCTAGACTTCTTTACTAGAAACTTTACTAGGATGTCTGAGATAAATCATCCTATGTTCCAGGCAGCATGGAAGATGGTTAGAAAAGCTCAGTATAATATGAAGCAGGATCTAAAAGATCTAGATTCAGAAGTATCTAAAGTAGAGAAAGAGCTTTTTACTTGGGCTAAACAACATAATTTATCTAGAGAGGAGGCACTTAAGAAACTTATAAATATGGAATCCGGTATGCTGGTAAGTGATATTTCAAAGGAACTTATGGAAAAAATAAATAAAGCCCGTACGGAACCAGATGTTGAAAAAGCATATGCCCTACTTACTGATATATATGAATTAAAAGATCCAGAGGCATATAAAGAAAATTATAAGTCTAGATTTGAAAGATTCAAGGAAACCCAGGTCCATAAGTATAATAAAGGAAAGGATGATCCTCAATATCAGAAAGATCTAAAGCAGTGGATTGCAAGAAATGATCTTAGTAGAGTTAAGGATGCCTGGTCTAATGAGTTTAATAGAAGGTTTCTTAAGATTAAGGACTCTGTAAGAAATGCTAATCTTTCAGAAGAGTATAAAATTATACAATCTAATAAACCCCTGCTTGATTACTATAATCTATATGTAAAATATAATAATTTATTTAGAGAGTTACTTGACATATCAGACTATAAGAAACTTCCTCCTACTTTTATTGCTAATATAAGAAAGACTATGGTTGATAATATAGCCATGGATAAACTTAATTTTGCTGCTGCTGGAAGGGAATTCTTAGACTCACTTACTATACGAGAAGAAGATGTATTTATAGGAGATATAGATGAGACTGGTCAACTTAGAAGAACTATACCAATTCTATTTATAAATCCTTTTACTAATAAGGATGGAGAAATTGATAATACTAAAAAGTCATATGACTTAAGTAAGAATCTTATGTTGTTTGCTAAGATGGCATATAACTGGAAGTATATGCATGAAGTAGAACCTAAGATATTACAAATGAGAGAGTATATGTCAAATCCAACTTCTGAGAGAGAAGGAACTAAAGTAGTAACTACGGGAGGTAAGACTATAGCAGGTAAAATGAGTCAGTGGGTAACGAAGAAAGGTCTAGATACTGATACCTATAAATTATTTGAGGAACTAACAGATTACTATCTATATGGAATAAAGTTTCATGAGAATAATGTAAGAGGTGGAAAGATTGATGTTACTAAAACTCTTATGAAGGCAAAACAGTTTTATAGTAAGTCTACATTAGGACTTGCTGTAATACCTGCTTTTGGTGCTTATGTAGCCGGTAATATTTCATCCCTATTCGAAGGTAGTAAGGGTATATCGTACAATAATAAACATATGCAGCAATCTCATTGGCATCTTACAACTGATTATGCTAAGTATACCTCGCTTGCCTTATTCTATGACGTATATTCTGAAGACCCAACTACTAAATATATAGAAAATAAATCTGCTAACTTTTGGTCAAAGATAGCTACCACTAGAAATCTCATGTATCCCCTGAGAAGAGCTGACGAACTTATGAATAACTCGATTGCTAATGCCATGGCTCTTAACTGGGGTATAGATATAGAAGGAAAACTTGGTGTAAAAAATGCCTTAATAAGATTAAATGATCCAAGCAGGGATACTACTGGGATACGAAGTATTTGGGAACTAACTACTTTTGATAAGACTACAGGTAAAGTTACAATTGATGGATTAACTGAAGACAATTATATAGCATTTAGAGATGCTGTAAAAGCTACATCAGCTAATATTATAGGTTCTTTATCACAAGAAGATATTAGTAGGATAGATACTAATCTACTTTATAATATAATGTTTCAGTTTAAGTCCTGGATGCCTGGTGTAGTACGAGAACGTACCGGAAAACTAATATATGATGATAAAATACAGGCTGCAAAATGGGGTAGATATCCAGCTGCGTTTGCAGAATTTAGAATAACTGATAAGGACTTTGAGAATGGATTTATTCTAAAGCAGTATATCTCAAAAATCTTTCTACCTAATGTAGCAAAATTTACCTTAGACTTAGCTACCTTTGGTGCCGCATCTAAACTTGGGTTAGTTACGAGTACCTATATAGATAAGTTTGGCAAGGAGCGTAAAGTTAGAACTAATATAGATAGGGCTAAAAGAATGTATCGCCAGTATATATTAGATAATCCTCATCTAACTAATACTCTTACATTCGAGAAGTATCTTGAAGTAAAAGAAGCTCAGATGAGAGCCTTTACTAATGAGATAAGAGCTATACTGATGTTCGCTGTAGCTATTCATCTAATGGGTGCCGGTGGAGACGATGGGGAACAACCTCCATATATGGCAAACTGGTTTAGTAGATTCATGTATAAGAATTTTACTAAAGCACAATCAGAGTTAACCTTTATGTGGAGTCCAAAACAATTAGCTCAACTTATAAAAAATCCTATACCACTTACTGGGCTTTTAACTAGAACTATAAATACTACTATGAATGGTATGGATGAAATAAGAGATATGCTGGGGGGTGAAAATTCTCTCTCAGATAAGACACCTATGGGATACTATACTCTTCAGTGGATATATGGAGCAGGACAGACTGCTAGATTGATTGAACTCTATAAACAATATCAAAAGAGTCCATATGTAGTTACTACAGGTTATTAAAATTAAACCCCAGATTAAGCAACCTGGGGTTTTTTATTACTATCAATTTTAATATTTGAATACTCTCCTAGACTTTTCAATCTAATTACTTCCTTTTCTGCCTCTCCATAGGTAGAAACGTTCTTTTCGTAGTCTTCTATAGTAGTATTACTACCTTTACTACTAATTTTCAATGCTCTTACAGTGTAATTCATGCTCTTTTTATTAAATTTAACGTAGATGCCCTTTTTAGGCGATCTCTGACACTTTGATATTAAGTTGATAACTGATATTACTTGATAATAGAACTTTTAACTGGAGTCTTCCTACGATGTCATTTTTTACTATCATCGTAATCTCCAGTCTTTGTAATGGCCCAATAGATCTGTCTACCTATTACGAACAGGGTCATACTCGCTACCAGGAAAAATAGCATCCAAAATCCTACTCTTGCATCTTTAAATATAAATCCTACTACAATAGATACTACTATTATTAATATCCAAAGTAGAGGTATCCCTGTAAAGATAGCTAAGAATGTATTAAGAAATTTTTTCATGACATATATATTTAAACCAAGTAAAATGTTTTCTCTTATCTAGGTAAGTTGGTTTTAACTGATTAGATTTTGCCTCCCTCTCAAATGAGATAGCATGATAGGATTCTTTACCATGGATAAATAATTTAATAAACCATTCCATAAGATACCAAATATAGAATGGAAGTATTCCCATCTCTAATTGTTGCTCCCAATGAATTTTCTCATGTCTGATAATACGTGTGTTTTCAATTCTATCCTTTAGGATATAGATACCAAATGGTGCAAGAGTAATTCCTCCTGCCCATCCTAATGTGAGAAATCTCACAAACCAGTTCATTACTTTAATTTTTGGCTTTATACACATA
>CAYGZE010000361.1:0-4891 GCA_964354185.1 uncultured Anaerolineales bacterium
CGTTGCACCCATGTGGCGCGTTCTCCTGGCGGCGGGCGGCGCCTGGCGGCCCGCGTGTCCCCGGCCAGCGTATACGCCGCGGAGCGCCGCCCCTCAAGCGCAAAACCGCGCCGGACCGCCGGACGCGCGGCAGTTTCCCGGCCACCCTCGGCCTCGGGGCGGGTTCCGAAAGGTGGGGCCGGACGGGGCAACCGGGCATGCGGGGGGAAGGTCCGATGCGCGAGGCATCACGCGGGGCACGCGGAGGATTCCGGCGCGCCGGGCGCGCGGCGGCGGTGGCGGCGGTGCTCGGCCTGGCCGCCTGGGCCCAGGCGCTTGGGGGCGCGGCATCGAGGGACGAGGCCCTGTACGGGGAGGCGCGGCCGGAGCCGCACGTCCGCCACGTCGTCGCCGGGCCCATCCGGATGAAGTTCCAGGACGGCGAGTTGCGGTACCTGCGGGTGGGGCAGCGCGAGATTGTGCGGCGGATCTACTTCGCCGTGCGCGACGAGCGGTGGGACACCGTGATGCCGCGCTTCACCCGCCTCGAGGTCGACGCGAAGGCCGACGCGTTCCGCATCGACCTGGGCGCTGAATGCCGGAGCGACCTCGTCGACTACCGCTGGACCGGCCGGATCGCGGGGGCGGCCGACGGCACGGTCACCTTCCGGGTCGAGGGCGAGGCCGGCGCCGACTTCCGCTCGCCGCGCGTCGGGCTGTGCGTCCTCCTGGGGACCGATGCGCTGGCGGGCCTGGACTTCGAGACCGAGGACGCCGCCGGCAAGACGGCGCGCGGGCGGTTCCCGGAAGGCATCTCGCCGGACCTCCTGGCGCGCGACTTCCGGGCGCTCCGGTACGCGACGCCCGAGGGCGCGGCCGTCGCCTTCGGCCTGGCCGCGACGAACTTCGGCATGGAGGACCAGCGGAACTACGGCGACAGTTCCTACAAGGCCTACGCGTCGATGCCGTACGGCCGCCAGGTGGCCAAGGGCGAGAAGGCCGCCCAGACGCTCACGCTCCGGGTGACGGCGGCGAAGGCCGCCGCGGCGCCGCCGGCCGCGCCGTGCCGCATCCGCATCGGCCCGGCGGTCGCGGGCGCGAAGGTGCCGGCCCTCCTCGCGCCCGCGCCGGACGGCAAGCCGCGGGCCGCGCCCTTTGCCGAGATCAACCAGCACCGCGCCGACCACGCGGACGCCGAGGCGGTGTCGTTCGCGTACAACCCGGCCTCCCACCTGCCGGACGACGACACGTTCATGGAGAACCGGCCGGCCGCGGCCGACCAGGTCCGCACGGTCCGAGCGTTCGCGCCGAAGGCGCGGGTCCGCGTCGGGCCGATCACGCTGGATTCGCCCTACCCGCGCGCGGACCGCGACCCGCGGAACCGCGGCCTGTTCGCGGCCGCGTGGGCCGCGGGGCTCGTCAGGCACCTGGCGCTGGCGGGCGCCGACGAGGCGGTGTTCTGCGTGGGCCCCGGTCCCGTGGACGAGGTCCTGCGCGAGATGGGCGCGCTCAAGGGCCGCGCGGTCCTCCAGGCGGATGCCGCCGCCGGCGACGCGGACGCGCCGCCCGTCGAGGCCCTGGCCGCGCAGGCCGACGGCGGCGCGGTCGTCTGGCTCAGCAACAGCACGGACCGGGCGCAGGCGGTCGTCGTGGAGGGCCTCGGCGGGGCGGCCAAGGCTGCGCTCTGGCGGCTCGGCGCCGACGGCCCAGCCGAGTCATCCGTCCCGGTCGAAGGCGGGCGCCTGGCGCTGGAACTCGGCGCCTTCGAGGTCTGCCGCATCACCACGGCAGGGGCCGGCTAGCGCCGCAAGCCGCATTCACCTCTGACGGGCAGAACACGGTTGCATGTCCCCGCGTCTTGGGGTATGGGGGTAAGGGGCGTGGACGGCGACGCGCCGGGTGCGGCCACGGGGGATACCGAGATGGACGAGACCGAATCCCTGCGGGCGGAACTGGAGCACTACAAGACTGAGCGGGAGAAGATCCGCAACATCGTCGGCCAGATCGGGGGCAGGACCGGCCGCCGCGTGAACACGGTCATCACCGCTGTCTTCCTGGGGCTCGTTCTGGCCGCGTTCGGGTTTGACGTCCTGCGGCACACGATGGGCTGGGAGATTCCGTACCTGCCGTCCACGCTCCTGCTGGAGATCGCCATCCTCCTGGTGTCGCTGAAGATCATCTGGATGATCCACGCCCAGACGAAGGTGGACCATTTCCAGTTCTGGATCCTCAATTCGATCGAGTTCCGGATGAACATGGTCTCGCGCCGGATCACGGAACTGGACGAGACGATCCGCGCCAGGATGGGCTTGCTCGCCGGGCCGGACGGCCCGGGACGGGGCGACCGCGATCCCCCCGCCCCCGCAGCGAAATAGAAGAGGCGCGGCGGGATGCCCTTTCCGCCGCGCCCCAGGTTCGACGGCTTCCGCCCACGCGGGTCACGACACCGTGTAGACCGGCAGGTGCTCCCGCAGCAGGGCGTGGATGGTCTTCTGGTCCTTGATGGCCTCGGCGGCCACCTCACGGAACCGGACCTTGAGGTCCTCGAACTTCATGGCCTTCAGGGCCGCCGCGTCTTTCGTGCCGCCCTTGGCGTTGGCGGCGATGAACTTGACCATCGTGTCGGCCGCCGTCTCGCGCAGGAGTTGCCAGAGTTCCTTGCCGTCACGGGCCGCGACCGCGCGGCCCAGGGCGAGCGACAGCGACAGGATGGCGTTCATCCCGAGGACGCCCTTGCGCTGCTGGGCCAGGACCTGCGCCTCGGGCGGGGCGTTCTCCGCCAGCCGCTTCGACGCGATGGCCTCGCGCTTCTCGATGGCCAGCAGTTCCCGGTCCACCTCGAACACGCTGCCCAGTTGGGTCAGTTTCCTCCCGGTGAAGGCCTTCGCCAGGACCGTCTCGATGTGCTTGACGGCGTCCATGCAGCCCTTGCCGTCGTACCGCTGGGCCTTGTGCCACAGGGCCGCCAGGGCCGGGTCGTTCTTGGCCCGGACGGTCTCCTGCTCGACGCTCTTCTTGAAGCGCAGGGTGCCGTCGCCCGCGTCCTTGAACAGGTCGGGGTACTTGCGCGTCACGTCGCCCGGCAGGATGATGCTGTCGACGTAGTGGATGGCCTCGTCGACGCCGGCCGAGGTGCCCAGCGGGGTCGATCCCTTGAAGCGGATGATGCCGGTGCGGCCAAGGAAGAGGGTGGCCGCCGCCGAAGGGATGCCGGCGTTGGTGGCCTCCTCGGTGCCGCTGACGGTCTCGATGGCGAGCATGCGCATGAGGAGGCTCGTCAGGTCCAGGTCGGCAGCGCCGGGGGAGAGCGCGACGTCGCCCCGGCCCGTGAGGGTCTTGACGAGGTCCTTGAGGTCCCCCTCGATGCGGGCCCGCTCCTGGGGCGTGGTCTCGCGCCGGCCGGCCTTCGCCAGGGCGAGGATCTCCATGACGCGGCCGTACTTCTGGAGCCGCTCGGTGTTGGCCCCGCCGCCGGCCTTCATGCCGAGGGCGTTCATGGCGGTGGCGATCTCGGCCTCGAAGGGGTCGTTCGGCGACTTCGACCGGTGCGAGACCACGAGTTCCGCCCCGTAGGCCAGCGACGTGAGCATCGCCAGGATCGTCTCCGAGAGGGTCCCGATCTGGTTGGCCTTGATGAGGGTCGCGTTGATCTCGCCGTTCTTGGCGCACCGCTCAATCGTCTCGTCCTTGGTGGTCACCAGGTCGTCGCCGATGACGAAGACGCGGTCGCCCAGGCCCTCGACGCCGTGGGTCGCGTCGCCGCGCATCACCAGTTGCCACCCCGCGTGGTCGCGCTCGCCGAAGGGGTCCTCGAGCGACAGGACGGGCACGGCGTCCTTCTCCATGGCCTCGCGGTAGAGTTCGAGGACCTGGTCGCGGCTCATGTCGACCTTGGACTTGTCGCGCCAGAAGCGGTACATGCCGACCGAGTCGGCCTGGCCGGTCTCCTCGCGGTAGGCGTTCTCGAGTTCCGAGGCCGCCGGGTCCAGCGCGATGGCCACGTCCACCCCGGGGACGTACCCGCAGTCCAGGATGGTCTGCTTCATCATGCGCCACATGCGCTGCTCGGGGACCTTGTCCTGCGGTTCCTTGTCGACGTAGGGGGCGATGCCGCCCTCCAGGCCCACGCCCATGACCTTCGCCCCGGGGGCCGACTCGATGACCTCCTTCAGGCGGTACTGGAGTTTCACCGTCATCTCCTGGGCGTCTTCGTACGTCTTGGCCGACAGCGGCATGAACATGCTCTCCTGCATGCTGATGTTGCTCTCGGGGTACTCCTTCTCGGTGTGGCGACCGCCCATGGCACAGTTGCGGAACTGCCACGGGGCGTTGACCATCGTGCCGTCCTTCTGGGTCACGCCCTGCATGCGGGTGGTCAGCAGCCGCTGCTTGATCGCGCCGACCTTCTGGAGCCAGGTCTCGGCGGAGATGGCCTTGGCGCCGGCGGCGGCCCGCTCGGCGGCCAGACGCTCGCGGGTCCGGAACTCCTTCACCTTCCCGCGGTCCGCCAGGAACCGGTCCAGCAGGCCCACGAACCCGGGCGCCAGGAAGAAGCGGCCGACGTAGATGGCGGCCTCGCTCTCGGCCATCAGGCCCAGGGCGATGCAGAGGGCCGCGACCGGCAGGCACACCAGGGCCAGGTACCCGCTCCAGATCGGCGCGGCCGCGATCACCGCCAGGTTGTACGGCGCGTCCGGGGCGTAGTTGCCCTCGTCCTTCTTGACGCCCTCGAACCTGCCCCACGGAATCCGCAGGAACATGCTCGCGTACCACGCCAGGCGCGCGCCAAAGCCCTTCCCGCGCATGCCGTCGGCCTCTTCCTGCGAGGCCTTATTGAGCGCGGTCAACTTCGCCGCCTTCAGGTAGTGGGCCATCTCGTGGATCGCGATGCCGACGTGCCACGACAGGTACA
>CAYGZE010000362.1:0-4886 GCA_964354185.1 uncultured Anaerolineales bacterium
CCAGGCCCAGCCAGACGCGGCCCATGACGGCTTCCTCTCAACGAAGGCGGGGGCGCGAGGCCCGGCGCGGCCTATGCCCCAGTGCAGTATGACCCACAATCAGGGCCCGGGCAACCGCGTCGGCCGGGAAATCGGGCGGACTGGCGGCGGCGCGGCGTGGTTCAAGGGAGCGGGGCCGGCGCTTCGGCGCGGGGCGCGCCGCGGCGCGCGGCAAGGGACGCGGCGGCGACGGCCGCGCGGATTTCCCGTGGCGCCGGCGGCGCGCCGCCGTAGGATGGGCTTCACGCGCCGCCTCCAGCGCAGGCGCAGGCGCGGGCGCGCGGTCTGCGGAGCGGCCGGGCAGGGGGGCGCCAGCAGGAGGTGACGGCATGGCAGGACGAGAGCGGAGCGGGTGGAGCCGTCGCGAGTTTCTGAAGGGCGCGGCCGCGGCGGCGGGCGGCCTCGTGGCGGCGCCGTACGTGATCACGTCGACCGCGCTGGGCGGCGAGGGACGGCCGCCGGCCGGCGACCGCATCGTCATGGGCGCGATCGGCGTCGGCGGGCGCGGCGGCTACATCCTGGGCGCCCACATGGGCAACGCCGACGTCCAGGTGGTGGCCGTCTGCGACGTCCAGGGCGACCGCCGCAAGGGCGCCAAGGCCGCCGTCGACGGTCACCACGGCAACCAGGACTGCAAGGAGTACGTCGACTTCCGCGACCTGCTGGCCCGCAAGGACATCGACGCCGTGTGCATCGCCACGGGCGACAACAACCACTCGCTCGTCGCCATCTCGGCCGCCCGCGCCGGCAAGGACATGTACTGCGAGAAGCCCATGAGCATCACCATCGCCGAGGGCCGCGCGGTGGTCGAGACGGTGCGGCGGCACGCGCGGGTCTTCCAGTGCGGCACGCAGCGGCGGAACATCGGGAACTTCCAGTTCGCGGCGGAACTGGCGCGGAGCGGTAAACTCGGCCGCCTCCGCGCGGTCCACGCCGAGAAGGCCGGCGCCCAATCGGGCGCGAACTTCACGGTCCTGCCCGAAGAGCCCGAGCCGCCCCGCGACGTCGTGGCGTGGGACCTCTGGCTCGGCCCGGCCGCGTGGCGGCCGTACAACCACGAGTACCACACGCGCGGCTTCTGGGCGTCGCACGGCGACTTCTCGGGCGGGGCGATCACCGAGTGGGGCAGCCACACGGTGGACCTCTGCCAGTGGGCCAACGACGCCGACGACACCGCCCCGGCCCTCTATGAGATCCTCAACAAGCAGGGCGACGTGGCCGGCACCTACGCCAACGGCGTGAAACTCATCATCCGTTCGGGCCTGCGGTTCGGCTCGTGTCCCGTGCGATATGAGGGCGACGAGGGATGGGTCGAGACGGGCGACTCCGGCCAGGTCGAGACGCACCCCGCGTCGCTTGCGCAGGAGCGTCGGTTCCGCGGCGGCTACCCGGCCGAGGACCACGTGCGGCAGTTCCTGAACTGCGTGAAGACCCGCCAGCAGCCGGTCTCGACGGCCAGTTCGGCCCATCATTCCATCACGGCCTGCCACTGCGCGAACATCGCGTACCGGCTGGGCCGGACGGTGAAGTGGGACCCGGCCAAGGAGGCGTTCGTCGGCGACGACGAGGCCAACCGCCTGCGCTCGCGGGCCTATCGCCAGCCCTTCCGGCTGTGAGGGGGCCGCGGGCGGCAGGGGGAGACCTGGCCATGTCAAGAGGAGATGCACCCATGCGTTCCAACTGCCGGCGGTTCGCGTTCGTGGCCGCCTGCCTCGCCTTGGCCGCGGCGGCCGGGGCCGCCGCCCGGGCGGCCGACGCCCCCGCCAAGACCCCCGCCGAGCGCGAGCAGGCCGCCCTCGACACCCTCCGCACCGACACGTCCTGGGCCGCACGCGACAAGGCCTGCCGCGAACTCCAGGTCGTCGGCACCCGCAAGTGCATCCCGGCCCTGGCGGCCCTGCTGGCCGACGAGCGCCTCTCGCACATCGCCCGCGTCGCACTGGAGCCGATGCCCTACGACGAGGCCGGCCAGGCCCTGCGCGACGCCCTCGGCAAGACGAAGGGCCCGGTGAAGGTCGGCATCATCGACTCGCTGGGCTTCCGGCGCGACGCGAAGGCCGTCGGGGCGCTGGCGGCCCTGGTGAAGGACGCGGACGCGGCGATCGCGGCGGCGGCCGCCGCCGCCCTCGGCCGCACCGCCACGCCGGAGGCCGTCGCCGCCCTGGGGGCGCTCCGCGGCTCGGCGCCGGAGGCGCTTCAGGCCGTGGCGGCCGAGGCGTCGCTCGCCGCCGCCGACCGCCTCACCGAGCAGGGCAAGGGCGACCAGGCGGCCGCCATCTGCCAGGACCTCTCGGCCCAGACGTGGCCGCAGGCCGTCCGGACGGCCGCGTTCGCGGGCCTCCTCAGGGCCCAGCCGGCCGAGGGCGTCGCCCGCGTCGTCAAGGCCCTCGCGGGGGACGACCCGATGATGCGGGCGGTCGCGATCGCCAGCGTCGCCGACCTCCGGGGCGCGGGCGTGGCGGAGCGGTTCGCGCGCGAGTTGCCGAACCTTGCGCCCGACGTCCAGGTGCTCCTCATCGAGTCGCTGGCCCAGCGCGGCGACGCGGCCGTCGGGCCGGCGGTCGTCAAGGCCGTCTCCTCGCCGAGCCCTGAGGTCCGGACGGCCGCGGCCAAGGCGCTCGGCGCCGTCGGCGACGCCGCCTGCGTGGAGGTTCTGTGCAAGGTCGTTGCGGAGGCCAAGGACCCCGCCGAGAAGCAGGTCGCCGCCGCCAGCCTCCGGGCCCTGCGGGCCGACGGGGTCGACGCGGCCCTGCTCGGGTGCCTGAAGGCGGCGCCTCCGGGCGCGCGGCCGGAACTCATCAGCGTGCTCACGGACCGGAAGGTCGCCGGCGCCGTGCCGGACCTCCTCCGCGAGGCCAAGGGGACCGACGAGGCGGCGCGGGCCGCGGCCCTGAAAGGGCTCGGCCGCCTGGCCGAGCCGAAGGACCTCCCGGCCCTGCTTGACGTGCTCGCGGGCCTCGAGGGCGACGCGGGCCGCAGCGACGCCGAGCGCGCCGCAGTCCAGGTCTCGCGCAAGGTCGCGCCCGAGGCCGCCCAGGCCGACGCGGTCCTCGGCGCGCTCGCCAAGGCGTCGGCGGCGCCGGCCCGGTCGTCGCTCCTGCGGGTCCTCGGCGGCATCGCCGACGCGAAGTCGCTCGCGGCCGTCGAGACCGCCCTCAAGGGCAAGGACGCCGCCGTCCAGGACGCCGCCGTCCGCGTCCTGGCCGACTGGCCCGACGCGCGGGCGACGGAGGCCGTCCTGGGCGTCTTCCGGACGACCGCCAGCGACACGCACCGCGTCGTCGCGCTGCGCGGGTGCGTGCGGATGCTCGGGCTGGGCGGCGCCCCGGCCAAGGCAACCGTCCGGTCCTACGGTGAACTGCTGAAGGCCGCCCGGCGGCCGGAGGAGAAGAAACTCGTCCTGGCCGGCCTGGCGAAGGTGGCCGACCCGGCGGCGCTCGGGGCCGTCGAGCCGCTCCTCGCGGACGCCGACGTGGCGGCCGAGGCCGAACTGGCGCTGGTGGCGATCGCGCGCGGCATCATGGGCTCGGCACGCGACGAAGCACGGGCCACCGCCCAGCGCCTCCAGGCCGAGTCCAAGACCCCCGCCGTCCGCGACCAAGCCGCCGACGTCCTCCGCCAACTCGACAAGTTCGAGGACTACGTCACCGCCTGGCAGGTCGCGGGCCCGTACACGGAGGACGGCAAGGGCGCGGGGGCGCTCTTCGACGTGGTGTTCCCGCCCGAGAAGCCGGACGCGAAGGACGTCGCGTGGCGCGTCCTGGAGCCCTCGGCGGGCGAGCAGCCCTGGATGTTCGACCTCCTCGCCGCGCTGGGCGGCGAGCAGCGGGTCGGCTACGTCCGGACCTGGATCCGCTCGGAAACCGAGCAGCCCGCCCGCCTCGAGTTCGGCACCGACGACGGGAACAAGGTGTGGCTGAACGGCAAGGTCGTCCACGCGGCCAACCGCGGCGGGGCGGCGGTGCCCGGCGACTTCAAGGTCCCGGTGAGGCTGCGGCAGGGGTGGAACACGCTCCTCGTGAAGATCACGCAGGACACGGGACCGTGGCAGGTGTGCCTGCGGATCCGCAAGGCCGATGGCGGGAAACTTGAGGGCGTCCGGGCCCAGGCAACGCCGCCCGGCGATTGACCCCAGCGCCGCGGGGCCGCGCGCCAAAGGCAGCGCCCGCCGCGGATGAAAGATTGCACGCGAGGCCGCGCGCCGGTAGCATGGCGCGCGAAAGGTGAACCGGGACCCGGTCGGCAGCAGGAGGAGGATGGTCGATGGAGAAGCGGCAGCGGCACGTATCGCGGCGCCTGTTCCTGAAGGGCCTGGTTGCGGCGGGGGTGGCCCCGTACGTGATCCCGGCGTCGGCGCTCGGCGCCGAAGGCCGGCCGGCGCCCAGCGAGCGCATCACCATGGGCTTCGTCGGCGTCGGCGGCCAGGGCAGCGGCGACATGGGCGGCTTTATGAACTTCGCGGAGGTCCAGGCCGTCGCCGTCTGCGACGTGGACTACGCCCAGCGCTCGCGCGCCAAACAGAACGCCGAGCGCCGTTACGCCCAGGAGAAGACCAGCGGCGCCTACAAGGGCTGCGACGACTACAACGACTACCGCGACCTCGTCACGCGCAAGGACATCGACGCCGTCTTCTGCGCCACGCCCGACCACTGGCACGCCCTGGTCACCTGCGAGGCCATGAGGAACGGCAAGGACGTCTACTGCGAGAAGCCCGAGACGCTCACCATCCGCGAAGGCCGCATCATGGTCGAGACCGCGCGGCGCTACGCGCGCGTGTATTCGGGCGGCATCCAGCGGGTGTGGGACGACTACAACTGGTATCATCGCATGCCGTGGGCCGGTACCAT
>CAYGZE010000363.1:0-4881 GCA_964354185.1 uncultured Anaerolineales bacterium
TATTCTTATATTATAAAAGGAGCCTATGTGGTATCAAGCTGAGTTTACTGGCCAGTATTATCAACCTTATATCCACTCATATATATATCAAGGCTTTGATTCAGCCTATATAATTATATGACTTATGAGTAATTATCTCACTGTGTCAGCTCCTTAACCCCTTTTGTTATACTCTTGAGGGCACTCTGAGTTTGGCTAAGTTGCGGCCAATATTATAGTTTAGTTGTTTATATCATCTCGAACCATTTGATACAAGTCAGTCCTATTATTCATCCAATCCTCAAATTTTTCATCCGGAGATAGTATACCTAAGATAATACAATATTCAAATAGTTCTATTGTTAACCATTCTTCTACTGGTATGGACTTATTCTTGGTCATAACTATTAGTATTAGTGAACCTGATATTACTATCAACGCACGATTTTCACGCCTTAATCACCTTAATAGATTAGTTATATTGTTACATAAATGACTATGTTTATAGTCACTCAACTAAAGGAATAGTCAAGGATGATTTAGCTATCTCATCCTCAACTACTTACGAGAGTCTTCACTACACAAATAGTAGTACAATTAGTGTAATTTATCTATTCTAAAGACAGGATAAGCATAGAACTGAACAGATGAGATGAAGAAAGGGCTTTCGCCCTCTCCTCACTTAACTGCAAGACCGTCAAACTCATTAAGGTCGGAACTTCCACCGCCTACCTTAACAAGCCACTTACCATTACTGGACAGACGATTGAACTTGGTATCAGCATAGCCGTCCTTGTCAAGCACCTCAATCTCAGCAACAGGTATGAAGGTCTTAATAACGCCTTCACGCAATGGTGTACCGTCAGCACCTACAAGTTTGGCCTGCATACTGTGTACGCGACCATTCTGTTCAGAGCCAGTAATCTGCCCTAACTGTAACCTGGGCTCGGTTTCGCCGTAAATCTCAATGTATTTCATAGCAACTGTATTAATAAAACCTCCGATTTAAAGGTACGGGGGTATGACCCAAACACAATAATTAGGGCGGGTGTCTGTGGGGAAAGGACCTCTCATTCGCTAATGGTATTAAAATCCTAAAAACTACTCCACAAAAAAATATAAAAAAATTTGGTAAATTCAAATATATAGTGTATCTTTGCAGAAAATTTATGTAATATATATATTATGGAATGCTATGAAACGAATACTGTTTTTACTAAAGGAGAGGTTATATAGTCATGCTAAGACTTCATATGGATTAATTAATTCTGCTACTCATGTAGCTGAGTTCTTGGAACGTAGGGGATACGAGTGCAAGATAGTACAGGTATTTGACGCTAATTCGATTGATAAGGAGGTCTATGAGTTTAAGCCAGATATGGTAATATTTGAGGCTTTATGGGTGCCTACTTATAAGTTGAAGGAATTACTGGGATTAAAACGCTATAGGGGTATAACTTGGGTAGTTAGAGTACATAGTGATATAGGATATCTGAGTGCAGAATCACAGGGGATTAAACTTTTAAATGAGTATAGGGAGTTGCATAAGAAGAATAAGTTGATTATATCAATGAATAGTGAGAAGTTTGTAAATTCACTATCGGAGACTTCAAAATATGAGTTTACCTATCTACCTAATATAATTACTAGGAAGGAACCGGATATAGATTTCTTGGAAGAGCGTAGACATATAGATGTAGGCTGTTTTGGAGCTATGAGATTATTGAAGAACCAGTGTTTTCAGGCTATCTGTTCTATGAGGGCTGCTAATTCTTTAGATAAGAAGCTGTATTTTCATATAACACCTAATTTAGGAGTGGAGAATGATCCGATCTTGGAGAATCTTAAGGAGTTGTTTAAGAATAATCCTCATGACTTGGTTATACATGATTGGCTACCTAATGATAAGTTCCAGGATCTTGTACGTAGCATGGATTTTGGACTACAATTGTCATTTACGGAGAGCTTTAATATAGTTAGTGCAGATTTCGTGAATAATAATAGGTTGGTATTAGTTAGTGATGCCATTGATTGGTTACCTAATATCATGAGGACTTCTACTACAGATTATGATGAGGTAGTAAAGAAGATTATTTATATGTATAAGCATAGGAATAGCATTTGGTTAAAGGGTATGGCTAGATACTATTTGGTAGCGTATAACTTAAGGGCTGCGTCAGCCTGGGAGAAATTCTTACATAGATTTCATCATAGTGAACATCATTAAGTTTAAATAGCAATAATGGGAATATTAATGAGTATTGACAAGTGTCTTAATTCACTTTCCAAGGATGTAGTATTGGAAAATACAGTCTTTATAGAATTGGATAGGGAGAATTATGAGCAACTTAGTTTGGAAGTTAATAATATAGTTTCAGGGAACATAACCCTAGTTGAGGAGAAGGTGGATGATTTTGGAAAATGCAAGGTACTGAGTTTTGCTCAAGGTTATAAGGTATTGATTGCACTTAATAAGGATAAGGGTAAGGCTGAAGATTTTTATGTGGCATTCAAAATGAGGATAATATGATTGAATTGAATATAGATCCTGTGGCTAAGCCTAGGATGACTAGTTCTGATAGGTGGAAACATAGGCCTATAGTTGATAAGTATTTTGCATTCAAGGATGCTATAGTGGGATTGTGTAACTTGACTAAGTTTGTACTACCTGATAAGTATAAGGTGGAATTTTTTATTAGGATGCCTGATAGCTGGAGTAAGTGGAGGAGGAATGACTTAGATGGTAAGCCTCATCAGCAAAAACCTGACTTGGATAACTTGGTTAAGAGTATAAATGATTGTTTAAGGACTAAGGATGAGACTGTATATTGGATAGAAGCATCAAAGTTTTGGTCTACACAAGGTAAAATTATAATTACAAGTCTTTGAAATAGTGGAAGTTGATCTATCTAATAAAAATTAGTAGGTATTTATTTGGAAATGTCAAATTAATGTTTTATATTTGCAGATTATTTGGAAGTTGATAAACTCCGTAGATAAGGTGAACTACTTCCAATGACTATGGCTGCCTCCCGCTAAAAGCGAAAGGGGAATAGGAGGATGGACAACAAAGACATAATTATACCGCCGCAAGTTAGCATGAATTAAATTAGATACTCGTAAGGTTGTTAAAACTAGCAGCCATTAGGGGTCTTTTGGAGAGTTTAATATAAATTTAATTATAAGTTATATATGTTTTGTAAGTCAAAACCACTTGTTATCCTGGATTATGTTGATAGAAGACTTCTTAGTTTTGCTATTAATGATTATCCTGGAAGTATAAATGATCTCAGGGGATGTCTTAATGACAGTCGTCAGGCTAAGGATACACTTTTATCTTTCTGGCCCGATTTTGATGTAATAAGATTTCTAGATCAGGAGGCTACTGTAAAGACTTTTAAGACATATGTAAGTGCTGGGGTAACTGCTCTTGAACCGGGGGGGACAGTTGTTGTCCTGTCTGATAGTTGTTTCTCAGCTACAGTAACCAGATTATTTGATAGCAGGGGAGTAGAACATACACACCAGGTAAAGAATAGATTCTACGCTACTCCAGGGGTGGATATAAGACCAGACATAAGAACTAATTTCTTAAGAGGAGATATTTCTTGGGTAGCAATAAGTGCCTGTGGTGAGTTACAGTCAGCAGCAGATGCTTTTATCAATGATGCTTATCATGGTGCTTTTAGTTGGTATGCCTTCAGACTCTTAAAGAAAGGTATGACTTATCGTACTTGGTTTGAGGAGGTACGCAGGTATCTTCCCAGCACTGAGTTTGATCAGATACCTACCTTAGAAGGACCAAATAATCTTCTTGATAGTCTCGTCTGTAGTGATAATACCCTGATTATTCATAATAGTACTCATGGTACTCAGCTCAAAGGGAATGCAGAAGAAGATATTGATGAGGCTATCTGCTTATATGATGGTAATCTCAGGGATAACGAATATTATAACTTATTAAGTAAAACAATTAATAAATTTAAAGGTGATGAAAGTAAAATCATTCAGTAAAGGTAGAGAGTGGAAAGAAACTTGGTTGCAGACTGCATTATCTATTGTAGCACTTGCATTCACAGTGCTCGTAGGATTTGGAGTAATTAAACCAGAGGATGCAGCATCTGCTCAGCCTCTTATAACAAGTGCTCTCGGTGCTATATCTACTGTTATAGCAAGTGTAGTAGCTCTTATTGGGGTCTTTGCAAAACAAGATCCTCCTGTAGAATAAGGTTTCCCCAACCCCCCACAGATATTCTATTGGAAATAGTATCTCTGTGGTAACACTAGTGTCAGATCCCTGCCTTAAACGGTGGGGATCTTTTTTTAAAATAATTCACTTTTTTCTTGCATTCTATTAATATATGTATTATCTTTGTGGCGGATTTAATATAGAATGAGATGGAAGATAAGTATTATGTACCTAGGATTGAGGAGTTTCATATAGGATTCATATATGAGGATTACATTGCAGGATCAGGAGATGACTATAATATTGTATATTTTGATTATGATCATTGGAAATTCATTTCAGCAGTATATGATCAAAAACTCCAAGAAGGCTGGATTAGATGTAAATATCTTGATAAAGAAGATATAGAATCATTTAGGTTTATATTTACTGATATATTTGGATATACGGATAGAATATTCTGTATAAT
The DNA here is from genome assembly GCA_964354185.1 of uncultured Anaerolineales bacterium. Lineage (GTDB taxonomy): Bacteria > Planctomycetota > Phycisphaerae > FEN-1346 > FEN-1346 > CAYGZE01. Next base: position 4,638 of record CAYGZE010000363.1, read on the forward strand.
TCCACGTATTGATCATAGATATGAAATATGTTTATATGATGATCCTCTGGATGTAAGATTTCATGGAACTATTAAAAACAAATCAGAACTTAAAATATTACTTGAACAACTAGAAATAAGATGACAAATTGGCATAAATTTAAATTGGTATAGTTTATGGAAGAGGAGAAAAAGAGTGGAGTATTTACTCTGCCTGACGGTAGAAAGATAGAGGTATCCAAGGAAGATCTTGAGCATATCTTTA
>CAYGZE010000364.1:0-4877 GCA_964354185.1 uncultured Anaerolineales bacterium
ATGGCCATGATGGAGTACGAGGCCATGGGGGCCCCGAAGCCGGCGACCGAGGTGTCGGTCAACTATGTCGATCACAACATGATGCAACTCTCCTTCGAGAACGCCGACGACCACGAGTTCCTGCGCACCTTTAGCGCCCGCCACGGGATGTACTTCTCGAAGGCGGGCAACGGCATCTGCCACCAGGTCCACCTGGAGCGGTTCAGCGCCCCGGGCAGGACGCTCCTCGGGGCCGACAGCCACACGCCGACCTGCGGCGGGGCGGGCATGCTCGCCATCGGCGCGGGGGGCCTCGACGTGGCCTGCGCGATCGGCGGCCTGCCGTTCTACCTGGAATGCCCGAAGGTCCTCCGCGTGAAACTCACCGGCCGCCTCCGCCCGTTCGTCGGGGCGAAGGACGTGATCCTGCACCTTTTGGGCCTGCTCTCGACCCAGGGGAACGTCGGCTGGGCGATCGAGTACGCCGGGCCGGGCCTCCGGACCCTGAGCGTGCCCGAGCGGGCGACGATCACGAACATGGGCGCGGAACTTGGTGTGACGACGAGCCTCTTCCCGAGCGACGCGGTGACGCGGCGGTTCCTGCGGCTCCAGGGACGCGAGGCGGCGTGGCGGCCCCTGCGGGCCGACGCGGGCGCCCGGTACGACCGCACGATCGCGATCGACCTGGGGGCGGTCGAGCCGATGGTCGCCTGCCCCCACTCGCCCGACCGCGTGAAGACCGTCCGCCAGGTGGCGGGCCTCCCCGTCCACCAGGTCTGCATCGGCAGTTGCACGAACTCCAGTTGGCGCGACCTCATGACGGTGGCGGCGCTTCTGCGGGGGCGGAAGGCGCGGCCGGAGGTCAGCCTGGTCGTCGCGCCAGGGTCGCGGCAGGTCCTGGAGTCGATCGCGCGGACCGACGCGGTGTACGACCTGCTGGCGGCCGGGGCGCGGCTGGACGAGGCAGCCTGCGGCTTCTGCATCGGCGCGGCCCAGGCGCCCCAGACCGGCGCCGTCAGCGTCCGCACCAGCAACCGCAACTTCGAGGGCCGCACGGGCACCAGGTCGGCCGGCGTCTACCTCGTGAGCCCCGAGACGGCGGCGGCGTGCGCCCTGACGGGCCGCCTGACCGACCCGCGCGACCTGGGGATTCCTTGCCCCGTCGTGAAGGAGCCGCGGCGCCTGGTGATCGACGACTCGATGATCCTGGCGCCCGCGCCCGACCCGGCGAGCATCGAGGTCTTCCGCGGGCCGAACCTCGTGGGGCCGTCGAAGATGGAGGCGCTGCCCGACCGCCTCGCGGGGCCCGTCGCCCTGAAGGTCGGCGACAAGATCACGACCGATCACATCATGCCGGCGGGGCAACTGGCCGTCTACCGGAGCAACGTCCCCAAGTACGCCCAGTACGTCTTCAGCCGCGTGGACCCCGACTTTGCGAAGCGGTGCGAGGCGGGGCGCAACGCCGGCCGCGCGAACTTCGTCGTCGCCGGCTCGAGTTACGGCCAGGGCTCCAGCCGCGAGCACGCCGCCCTGTGCCCGCGGCACCTGGGGGTGCGGGCGGTGCTGGCGAAGTCCATCGAACGGATCCACGCGGCGAACCTCGTGAACTTCGGCATCCTGCCGCTCACTTTCGCCGACCCGACAGACGCCGACGGCGTCGCCCAGGCCGACGAACTGGAACTCGCGGACCTGCGGGCCGCCGTCGCCGAGCGCGACGCGGTCACCGTGCGGAACGTGACGCGAGGGACGATGCTTGCCGCGCGCCTCGCGGCGTCCGGGCGCGAGCGCCGAATCCTCCTGGCCGGGGGCGTGCTGAACCTCGCCACGGGAAGGTGAGGCGCGGCCGATCGCGACGGCACGGAGCGGCCGCCTTCGGCAGGCGGACCCAGGCGCAAAAAAAAGCCTCCTGGATAGACGCCCAGGAGGCTCACCCCTCACCCGCGCGGGGGCACTCTGCCTGCTTCCCGTCAGCAGAGCGCGATGTAAGCCGCGAGAGTCAGGATTAGGAGTTTCAGACGCCGCACCAGGTCCGGTGTCACACCTCGTTCCTTAGCAGGCCACGCACGACAGCCGTCCACTGGAAATATACGGGAAAACGGGGCCGAGGCAAATCGTGGAGGCGGAATGTAAATCTGGGCAAAATAGGGGGTTACGGAAAACACCCGCGTCCGGGCCCTGGCGCGGTGCGCGGGCCGGTTTCGCTAGGTAGGAGGTGGACTTCGCCCGGCCGGCTCGTATAATTGGCGAACCGCGCGGGGTCCCCTTGCGGGCCTGTCGCGGCCCTGACCGGGGACCGTCCGGGGGCGAGGAGACACGCGATGCGGGAAAAGGTCGAGGCGGTGGTGAACGAGATCCGGCCGCTGCTCCAGGCGGATGGCGGCGACATCGAACTCGTCGGCATCGAGGCGGGCGTCGTGAAGGTGCGGCTGCGCGGCGCCTGCGCCGGGTGCCCGGGCGCCCAGATGACGCTGAAGATGGCCGTCGAGCGACGGCTCAAGGAGAAGGTTCCCGAGGTTGAGCGCGTCGAGAGCGTCGCGTGAGGGCGCCGGCGGGAAACCGCAAGGGGCCTCATGCAAACGAGAGACGGGGCGGTCTATCTCATGGCGAAAGGAGCGAGGCGTGGCGTACAAGATCAATGACGAGTGCGTGTCCTGCGGGTCCTGCGAACCCGTCTGCCCCGTCCAGGCGATCCGCGAGGGCGACGAGAAGTACGTCATCGACCCGGAGAAGTGCACCGACTGCGGCACGTGCGCCGAGACGTGCCCGGTGGAAGCCATCAGCCAGGCCTGAGGCCGATACCCCTTCCAGGCCACGCACCAGGCTGCCCGTCGCCGGTCGCGGCGGGCAGCATCGTTTCGGCGCGGACCGGGCACGCGGGCCCGCAGCCCGGCACGACCGACAGACGCGTCCACCACGGGAGCATGCATGGACTACGCTCGGGCGCTCGCCGAACTCAAGCGTTCCCGGCACGTCACGCTGACGACGCACGTCAAGGCCGACAGCGACGGCCTCGCGTGCATTGCCGTCCTGCGGCGGTGGCTCCAGGGCCTCGGCAAGACCGTCGAGATCGTCCTGCCGACGCTGCCGCCGGCGCGGTACGCGTTCCTCGGCCTGGACGACACCGTCCGCGTGGTGGGGCGGGACGTCCGCGCCGAGGACGTCCGCGTCCCGGACCTCCTGTGCATCGTCGACACGGGAACGTGGCAGCAACTGTCCGGCCTGGAGCCGCTCGTCAAGGCGTGCCGGGGGCGCGTCCTGGTGATCGACCATCACCAGACGCAGGACGACCTGGCCGACGTCCGGCTGGTGGACGCCGAGGCGCCGGCGGCGGCGGTGCTGGTCCACCGGCTCCTCCAGGAGGCGGGCGCCCGGCTGGACGCCACGTCGGCCTCGTGGCTCCTGGCGGGACTGGGCGGCGACACCGACTGGTTCCAGTTGCCGAACGTGACGGCCGCGGCGCTGCGGCTGGCGGCCGACCTGGTGGAGGCGGGGGCCGTCCCGTGGGAAGTGTATGACCGGCTGTACCGGGGCGAGCCACTGGCCAAGATGCGGCTGCTGGGGATGGCGCTGGCGGGCCTCAGGCCGGCGCTCGGCGGCCGCGCCGTGGTCATGCGCCTCGCGCGGGCGATGTTCCGCGACGTCGGGACCAGCCCCGTCGACACGGAGAAACTGATCAACGAGTGCATGCGGGTGAGCGGCGTCGAGGCCGCCGTCATGCTGGTCGAGGCCGAGGGGGGCGAGGTCCGCGCGAGCCTGCGGTCCCGCCCCGGCGTGGACGTGCGCCGGGTGGCCGAGCGGTTCGGTGGGGGCGGCCACACGCGGGCGGCGGGGATGCGGCTCAAGGGGACGTTGGACGAGGCCGAGACGCGGGTCCTGGCGGCCCTCGACGAAGCCCTGGCGGCCGCAGACAAGGCGGAAAAGGCTTGACGGCCCCGCGGCGGCATTTCTATACTGTCGCCTCTATCGCACGGCCGGGCGAACGCCCACGGACCATCTTGGTGGAGGAGAGGAGCCTTTGGCGGACCTGCAAGTGAAGGACCTGATCGACGCCGGCATCCATTTCGGGCATCCGGCCAGCCGCTGGAACCCCAAGATGAAGCCCTACATCTTCGGCAAGCGGAACTACATCCACATCATCGACCTCAAGGAGACCATCAGGGGGATCATCCGCGCCAAGAAGTTCCTGACGCGGATGGTGGCCGACGGCAAGGACGTGGTGTTCGTGGCGACGAAGCGGCAGGCCCGCGCCTCCGTCGAGCAGGAGGCCAAGCGGTGCGGCATGCCGTACGTCAGCTACCGCTGGCTCGGCGGCACCCTCACCAACTTCCGCACCATCCGGTCGCGGATGTCGCGCCTCGACGAACTCGACCGGACGCTGGCGGACGGGAGCGTCCCGAACTACTCCAAGAAGATGATCGCGACGCTCCAGCGGGAGCATCGCAAGATGAAGCGGAACCTCGACGGCCTCCGCACGATGGAGCGGCTGCCCGGGGCCCTGATCATCGTGGACCCCAACCGCGAGAAGAACGCCGTCCACGAGGCCAACCGGCTGGGCGTCCCCATCGTGGCACTGGCCGACACCGAGGCAAACCCGGACGTCCTCGAGGTGGTCATCCCCGGCAACGACGACGCGATGCGGGCCATCGAGATCGTGATGAAGCAGATGGCCGACGCCGTCATCGAGGGGAAGGCGAACCGGGCGGCGCGGGCGGCCATCGAGGGCGAAGGCCAGGCGCTGGGCGGCCGCGGACCCAGCCGGCCGCGCGCCCGCGGCCAGGCACCCCGCGCCCCGCAGGCGACCGAGGAGCGGCCCCCGATCGAGATGCCGCTGCCGAAGCCGCCCCCCGCCCCGGCGGCCCCCGCCGCAGGCGAGGCGGCCCCGGGCGACCCCGCGGCCC
>CAYGZE010000365.1:0-4867 GCA_964354185.1 uncultured Anaerolineales bacterium
CCGGCGCGGTGGGTCAGGAGACCCACCGCGCGAACGCGCGCTGGGCCTCCCGGCAGCCGCTCCGATTCCTAGTAGCGCACAGAGGGGGGCGAACGTCAAGCGTGTCTTGGCGCGGGCGCGCGCGGGGCGCGCGATCGCGGCCGAGTGACACACTAGCGTCACACCCGCGAACCGAAACGCTTGGTGCCGCCAGCGGCACGCTGAAAATGCGAGCGGGCCCTGCACGAAAGGGGATCGCGTGGCACCTCCTAGAGGCACGCGGGTCGACGCCCGTGTCGCACGCATCATTCAATGCTTGCGGTTGCTCGAGGTCGACTGCTATAGTGCCCATGACTTGGCCGGTCACTTCCGCGTCAGCCGCCGGACGGTGTACCGCGACCTCCGGCTGTTGGAGCGGGCGGGCGTCCCCCTGGTTCGGCGGCGGGACGATCGGCGGTACTACGTGCCCGACCACGCGCCGGCGTGAGGGGAGGCGGCCGGGCCCCGGATTGACGCGGCCCCGCAACCGGAGGCGAGCGCGCATGGACGTCGGACGACTGCACCGGGTCCTGAAGATTATCACGCTGCTGGAGGGGCGGCGGTTCCTCAACGCCGCCGAGTTGGGCCGCGACTGCGGCGTGTCGCGGCGGACGGTCTACCGCGACCTGAACATGATCGAGAAGGCGGGGATCCCGTTCTTCTACGACCGCGACACGGGCGGCTACCAGATTCACGAGGCGGGGTACCTGCCGCCGATCAACCTGACCCTCGACGAGGCCCTGTCGCTGATCCTCATGGCGTCGGAACTCGGTCGGCGCGGCCGGATGCCCCTGCTGGAGCCGGCGCGCGACGCGGCCGCCAAGATCGAGGCCTCGCTCCCGCTGGCGATGCGGGCCGCGATCGGGCAGATCGCCCCGCGTATGGCCCTTCGCCTCGGGCCGACCGCCCGCCACAACGCCCTCCGGGAGACCTACCGCACCGTCCAGCGGGCCATCACCCGGGGCGAATCGCTTGAAGCCGTCTACATCTCTTTCCACGATGCAGGCCAGATCCGCATCCGCATCGACCCCTACTGGCTCCTCTTCAACGAGCGGGCGTGGTACCTCGTGGGCCGCTCGTCAAAGCACAAGGCCGTCCGCACGTTCAAACTCGGGCGCTTTAAGCGCCTCGAGCCGACGGGAACGCTGTTCAAGATGCCCAAGGGCCTCTCCCTCGAGAAGCACCTGGGCAGCGCATGGCGCCTGATGCGCGGCGACAAGACGTACGAGGTGGAACTGAGGTTCAGTCCCCTGGTGGGCCCGAACGTGGCGGAGGTCAACTGGCACCCCACCCAGCGGATCCGGTGGGACGACGACGGCAACGTCTTTTTCACCGCCACGGTGGACGGCCTGGACGAAATCGTCTGGTGGATCCTGGGGTACGGGCCGGAGGTCGAGGTCCTGCGCCCGGCCGAACTCCGCCACGCAGTCGCGCGGCGGGCCCGCGAGACCCTCGCCCTGTACGAGCGGGCGTAGACTTTTTGCCGCCTATTGCACTCGCCCCCGCAATAGTTATAATCCGTGAACATTCGCGCCCGGCACCGGCACGGGGGCCCGCGCCGGGCGAGGGACCGGACCATGCAGCAGCGTCGAGCGTTTGACCGGACGACAAGGACGCGGGCTGCGCTGGGCGCGGCGGTCCTGGCGGCGTGCCTGGCGTGCGGCTGCGCGCACGCGCCCGGCGCGGTGGACCGCGCGGGCGAAGCGGCCCTGGCCTCGCGCCTCGAGCGGGCCGAGGCCGGCACCGCCACCGCGCCCGCGGCGACGGGCGCCCGGGCGCCCCTCGTGCCGAGCGAAGCCGGCGGCGCGCCGGCGGTCGCCAAGGACCCCGCAAGCGCCGGCGCGCTGGACGGGTTCCTCGCGCCCCTGGGGAAGGACGGCGGCCAGGTGCCCCTGGCGCTCGAGGACGGCCTGCGGCGGGCGCTGGCGCACAACCTGAGCATCCAGATCGCGCGGTTCAGCCCGGCCATCGCCGAGACGCGGGTCGTCGAGGCCGAGGCGGTGTTCGACCCCGCCTACTTCATGAACAACGCCGCCGGCCGCACACGCCGCGAGACGGGCTCCTTCATCTCGGGCGCGACGATCCTGGCGGCCAAGGAGTGGGACTTCTCGTCCGGCATCGGGTCGCTCCTGCCGACGGGCGCGACGGTCAGCCTGTCGCAGGACTGGACGTACCTGGAGACGAATAGCGCGTTCATCAGCCCGAACCCGCAGTACGCCGCCTCGATGCCGCTGGCGGTGCGGCAGCCGCTCCTCAGGGGCGCGGGGCTGGTCGTCAACCGGAGCCCGATCCTGCTAGCCCGGATGGACCGCGACGTCAGCCTGGCGGACTTCCAGGTGCGGCTCATGGACACGCTGCTGGAGGTCGAGCGGACCTACTGGCAACTGGTCGTGGCGCAGCGGCGCGTCGCGGCGGTGAGCGAGGCCCTGGCCGCGGCCCGCGAGAACCGCCGCGTCGTCCAGCGCCGGTTCGAGGAGGGCCGCGACAGGCGCCTCCTGGTGAGCCTGGCCGACAGTGCCGTCACCTCGCGCGAGGCCGATCTGATCGTCGCCCGCCTGGACCAAGCCCGGACCAGCGACCGGTTGAAGCGCCTCCTGAACGACCCCGAACTGCCCCTGGAGGAGCCCGTCCTCCTCCGCGCCGCCGACGCGCCCCTCTCCGAGCCGGCGCCGGTCGACGAGGCGGTCCTCCAGCGGAGCATGGTGGCCGCCATGCAGTACCGGCCCGAGATGGCCCAGGCGGAGACACGGCTGGCGCAGCAGGACCTGCGCGAGCGGGTCGCGCGGCACGAGCGGCTGCCGCGTATGGACCTCGTCGGCGCCTACGGCCTGACGGGCCTCAGCCGCGCGGGACGCGACCTCGACTGGGCCCTCCATCGGCAGTTCGGCACGGAGTTCTTCGAGTGGTCGGCGGGCGTCGAGTTCGAGGTGCCCCTGGGCAACCGCGCCGCCATCGCCGCCTACGAGCGGGCCCACCTGGAACGCGAGCAGGCCCTGAAGCAGCGCGAGGACACCCGCCAGGCGATCCTCCTGGAGGTGAGCACCGCCGTGCGCGACCTGGCGGCCGCCGAGAAGGCGATCCTGGCCACCCGCGCCGCGCGCGAGGCCGCCGAGCAGACCCTCCGCGACCAGGAGGCGAACCTCGGCGCCGGCGCCGCCCTCCAGAAGGACCTCCTCGACGCGCAGAAGGACCTGGCCGACGCCCGCGTCCGCGAGGTCCAGGCCATGGCAGCCTACATGGCGAGTCTGGCGGCGCTGGAGCGGGCCAAGGGTTCGCTCCTGGAGTACAACAACGTTCGCCTAGTCGGCGACGAGGCGGCCCCGGCCGACGCCCCGGCGGCCGCCCCCGCCCCGTAGCAGCCCGGCCGCGCCTGCCTCCGGCATCTCCCCCCTGCGGTTGGACTCCCGGGCCGACGGCGGATATAATGCCGCGGCACGGCATACCCCTGTTTCCATGAGGGATGGCTCATGGCGGACCTGCTTGCGATCGGCACGTGGCTGCTGCCCCTCCTGTACCTGGCCCTTCTGGTGGACTACGGGGCGACGTTCTTCCTGCGGACGCGCACGGCCGCGCGGAGCCCGTGGCTCGTGGGCTGCGTCGCGGTGCACGCGGCGCTCGTGGCCGCGCGGGCGGTGCACGTCGGGCGGCTGCCGCTGGCCCACCTGGGGGAGATCCTGTCGGTCCTGGCGCTGGCGACGGCCGCGGTCTACGCGATCGTCGAGTTCTCCAGCCGCGACCGCCGGACGGGCGTCTTTGTGATCCTGCTCGTGTTCCTGTTTCAGTACACGGCGTCGGTCCTGCCGGAGCCGTCAGGCGCGGCCCATGCGGCGGCCGAGGCCACGGCCGGCTGGGGGCGGCTGCATGTCGTCGGGGCGCTGGTGGCGTACACGTCGCTGGGGTTCGCGGGGGTGTACGGCCTGCTGCACCTGGCGGCGCGGCGGGACCTGAGGCGGCGGCGGTTCGGCGTCCTCTTCGACCGGCTCCCGCCGCTGGACCTGCTGGCCCGCATGACGTGGCACGCGCTCCTCGTGGGGAGCATATTCATGACGATCGCGCTGGTGACGTCGCCCCTGATGTTCGGCCGCGCGGCCGGGGCGGTCCAGCCCGAGGTGATGAGTCCAAAGATCGTGATCAAGATCATCGCGGGCTCGGTGGCGTGGCTGATCTCAGCGGCCGCGGTGCTGGGGCGCGCGGTCGGCAAGTGGCCGCCCGCGAGGATCTCGGGCATCGCCGTCGCGGGCTTCGCCCTGGTCATGGGCCTGCTGGTGGCGAGCGGCCTCCTGTCCTGAGGCGCGGGCATGTCGGAACTCTCGGTCATCGGGCTGAACCACCGCACGGCGCCGGTCGCCCTGCGCGAGCAGGTGGCCCTGCCCGCCGACCTCGTGCTGCACCTGCTGCGGCGCGTCCACGCCGAGCCCGTCCTCGAGGAGGCCCTGGTCCTCTCGACGTGCAACCGGACGGAGTTCTACGTCGTCACCGGCCGCACGGAAGACCTGCTGGGGTACCTCCTGGACCACGCGGCCGCCTTGCGCGGCGCGGCGCCCGTCGCCGACCGCAGCGTCTTCTACCGCCACGAGGGGAGCGACGCGGTGCGTCACCTGTTCCGCGTGGCGGCGTCGCTCGACTCGCAGATCGTGGGCGAGCACCAGATCCTCGGCCAGGTCAAGGAGGCCTACCGCTTGGCGGTCGAGGCGCGGACGGCGCGGTTCCTCCTCAACAAACTCCTGCACGCGGCGTTCCGCGTCGGCAAGCGCGTCCTGACGGAGACCGAGATCGGCCGCGGATCGGCCGGCATCGCCCAGGCGGCGGTCGAACTGGCCGGTCACCTCTTCTCGAGCCTGCGGGGCAA
>CAYGZE010000366.1:0-4848 GCA_964354185.1 uncultured Anaerolineales bacterium
GGTCGCCTTCGACCTGCCGACCGGCGTGCCCTTCCGGGTCACCCGCCCGGCCTGATACTCCAACGCAACTTGCCCCTCTGCGCGGTGGGTCTCCCGACCCGTACGTGTTCAGCGTGCTTGTAACGGGCGTGCCGCTGGCTGCTTTCAGCCACTGCGCGTGCGAGCGGCACTGGTGGACAAGCCACCAGTGGCACCCGCCGATGGGAACTTGCCAAGCACGCTAAACACGCACCCCGACCCGCCGCGCCAGGAATGGCGTTGCCGGCCCGGAAATCGCGGCCGCGCCCGACCCCGGGCGCTTTTCTCCTTTCTCCTCGACAGCGGCGGCGAACCTAAGTACACTGCTGGGACATCCCGGGGCGGACAGGTTCCGGTCCGTGGCGCGAGGAGACCGTATGCCCAGGAAGCACGTGTGGCTGGTGTCGGCGGTCCTGCTGGCGGCGGTTCTTCCCACGGCCGCGCTCGCGGTGACCGACGACGACGTGAGGCGGGCGATCGACCGGGCCAAGGAGTTCCTCATCAACACCCAGGGCCCCGACGGGGACTGGCCCGAGGCGAAACACCAGTTCGCGGACAGCGCGTGCGGCCACACGGAGATGGCCCTCTTTACGCTCGTCGTGATGGGCGAGCACCCGAACCGCGAGGTGGTCGCCAAGGCGCTCGACGCCGTGCTCGCCCGCAACCTGACCTTTAACTATGCCCTGAGTTTCCGGACGATGACGCTGGCGCGCGTCGAGCGGAAGTTCAGCAGCCCCAGGCGGGAGTTGATCCGGGCGGCCCTCAAGGCCGACGTGGCGGCCCTCGTGGACGCCCAGGGGAGCCTCGGCGGGTGGACCTACAGCAAGATGACGTCCTCCCAGCAGCAGCCGCTCTACGACTTCTCGAACACGCAGATGGTCATCCTGGCCCTGCGCGAGGCCGCCGAGGCCGGCATCGAAATCCCCCCCGCCACCTGGCAGAAGGCCCAGGACCTCTTCTACAAGCGGCAGGAGCAGGACGGCGGATGGGCTTACTCCGAGAACACCATGGGGCCCCCGAAGACGTCCTACGGCTCGATGACCGCCGTCGGCCTGGCGTCCGTCTTCATCACGTCCGACAACCTCGAGCCGGCGCGGGGCTGCCCCTGCCGGGGAGGGAAGTCCTCCGCCACGTCGGGCGAAGTGGACCGGCGGATCGACGCGGCCCTCGGCTGGCTGGAGAAGCGCTTCGTCCCCCTGGGCAACCCCGGATGGACCGACCAGGAGAAGGCCCTCATCCCCTACTGGCTCTACGCCGTCGAGCGGGTCGGCGGCACCGCCGGCTACAAGTACTTCGGCGCCCACGACTGGTTCAAGGAGGGCGCCGAGTTGGTCCTGAAGTACCAGGGCCCCGACGGGTCGTGGGGCCGGAGCATCCCGGAGACCTGCTTCACGACGCTCTTCCTCTTCAAGGGCCGCGCGCCCATCCTCTTCAACAAACTCCAGTTCAAGGGCGACTGGAACATGCACCGGCGCGACATCGCGAACCTGACGGCCTACTTCGAGCGGATCAAGGAGCAGCCGTTCCACTGGCAGACCGTCAGCCTCCAGGGGCCCGTGGAGGAGTTGCACGACGCGCCCATCCTCTACATCACCGCCGAGTCGATACCGACCATGTCCAACACGGAGAAGGCGAAACTCCGGCGGTTCACGGACACCGGCGGGACGATCCTGTTCGAGGCCTCCTGCGGCAGCCCCGACGTCCGCCGCTGGTTCGCCACGTTCGCCAAGAGCGTCTGGCCCGAGTGGACGCTCAAGCCGCTTCCGCAGGACCACGTGACCTTCACGGACCCGTACGTCCTGAAGCCCCGGCCGCAGATCTGGGGCCTCAGCGACGACCTGCGGACGTTCCTCTTCTACGCCCGCGACGACGTCTCCTGCTCCTGGACTACCCGCGCCTTCGCGGGGAAGGAGTACCTCTTCCACTGGGGCATCAACCTGGTCGCCTACGCGACCGACAACGGGCCGCTGCGGGCGAAACTGGTCCCCTACGAGCCGGCCAAGTCCGACCGCTACGCCGCTGCCCCCAAGCCCGGCCCGAAGGACACCGTCCGGGTGGTCCGCGTCAAGTACGCCGGCGCGTGGGACGCCAACCGCCACTACCGGCCCTTCGACCGCCTGGCCCGCACGCTCCTGGCGAAGGCCAAGATCACCCTGAAGGCCGAGGAAGGCGGCGCGGCGCCCTCCGCGCTGGGCGATTGCGACGCCGCCTACCTGGTCGGCACGGGCGCGCTGGCCCTGCCCGAGGGGGAGGGGCAGGCCCTGAAGGACTACCTGGCGAAGGGCGGCTGGCTGTGGGCCGAGGCCGCCGCCGGCGCCCTCGCCTTCGACAAGGCCCTCCAGAAACTCGCCGCCGACCTCGGCTGGGAACTGAAACTCCTCCCGAAGGACCATCCCCTCATGACCGGCAAGTTCACGACCGGCATCGGCTATGACGTGACCAAGGGCGTCCAGTTCCGCCGGGCCCTCAAGACGCGCCGGACCAACAGCCCCTTCGTGGACTGGTACGGCATCTACCAGGACGGCAAACTCGTGGGCGTCTACAGCCCGTTGGACCTCCTCTTCTCGGCGACCGGGTACGAGGCCTACGGCTGCCTGGGGTACGAGACGCCCGACGCGGTGGCGGCGGCGACGAACGTGGTTGTCTACCTGACGGACCGTGCCGCCGCCAAGTGACGGCCGCGGGACGGCCGGGGGCCGGAAGTCGGCAGGTTCGTGCGGAGAGGGACTCATGAGCGCCCGAATACGGTGTCCGAAGTGCAGCCACGTCTTTGAGGTCGGCGAGACGGTTGCGGCCGGCGTGATCGCGTGTCCGTCGTGCGGCCAGTCGCTCAAGTGGCCCCCGGCGGCGTCGAAACCGGCGCCGAAGCCGGCGCCGACGGCCGAGACCGACTTCGCCCCGGTGCGGCGCATCAGCCGCCTGCCCGGGGCCCGCCCGCCGCGGCCGGCGCGCCGGATGAGCACGGGCCTGATGGTGGGGCTGCTCGTGGGGGGCGTGGTGGTGGCGTCCCTGGTGGGCGGGGCGGTGTACATGGCCGCCTCGGGCGGCGGTTCGCCGCCGACGCCGAAGCCGCCGGCGCCCTCGCCGCCCCCCGCGACGACCCAGAACCCCCCGCCCAAGCCGCCCGAGGTCACCCCGCCCGCCCCGCCTCCGCCGCCGGTCGCGGCGAACCCGTCGGGCGCGTCGCTGGTGGACCTGGCGCCGGCGGCGCTGTTTGCCCGGGCCTCGCCCGCGGTCGTCCGCATCGAGATCATGAGCGCCTCCTACGAGCACATGGGTCAGGGCTCGGGCTTCCTGGTGTCGGCGGACGGCTTGATCGTGACGAACCACCACGTGATGCGGGCCGGCCGCCGCGGCCTCATCCGCTTCGGTGACGACAAAGCCTACCCCGTGGCCGCCGTCCTCGCCCAGGACGAGAAGAAGGACCTGGCCGTCATCAAGATCAGCGTGACGGGCTTCCCCTACCTGGACCTCCTGCCGAAAGGCGAGACGCCCCAGGTTGGCGCGCGGGCCTTTGCCATCGGCACGCCCATCGGGTACACGAACACCCTGTCGGAGGGCCTGGTGAGCGGCCTGCGGGAGGATGAGACCAAAGGCCGCTCGGTCGTCCAGACCACGGCGCCGATCAGCCCGGGCTCGAGTGGCGGGCCGCTGCTGGACGCGCGGGGGCGGGTACTCGGCGTCAACACCTACGTGCACATCGCCGCCGAGCAAGGCAAGGTGGTCGAGAACATCAACTTCGCCGTCTCCACCAAGGAGGTCCACGAGATCCTGCCGAAGGCGATGGAAACGAAGGCCAAACTGACCGTCGCCAGCCGCGGAAAGCCCCTCGACGCCGAGTCGGCCGCCGACTTCAGCAAGGCCTACGACCTCGTCGGCAAGGGCAAGTGGCTGGATGCCGCCGCCCTGGCCAGGGCCCTGGCCGCCAAGAACCCCGACAACGTCGATTGCCTCCTCCTGGCGGGCCTCGTGGACCTGTGCGTCAACATCCCCGACGACGCCATCCGCGACTACCAGGCCGCGATCCGCGCCAGCCCCAGCGAGCCGGAGGGGCACCTCGGCCTGGGCATGGCCTATGTCAAAAAGAGCATGTGGAAGGAGGCGGCCGAGACCCTCAAGCGGGTCGTCGACCTCAGGCCCGAGGACGGCGGCGCCCAGCGGGCCCTGGGCCAGGCCCTGATGCGTCTGGAACGCAAGGACGAGGCCCTGACGGCCCTCAAGGAGGCCGCCCGGCTCGACGAGGAGGACTTCGGCGCCTGGATGGAACTCGGCCAGGCGTACCTGGACCAGAAGATATTCCCGATGGCCGAGGACGCCTTCCGCCGGGCCATCAGCCTGAACCCGAACGAGCCCATGGCCCATGCCTTCCTCGGCATGGCCGCCTGCGAGAACGGCCGCTACGCCGAGGCCATGGCGGCGGCCGAGCGGGCCCTCCAGATGCGGCCGGACATGCCCTACGCCCTGCTCGTCAAGGGCCTGGTCCTCCTGCGGACGGGCCACGCCGATCAGGCCAAACAGATCCTCGAGACGCTCCAGAAGTCGGCCCCCGACATGGCCAGGCAACTGACGGAAGCGTTGAACGCGGGCGGCACCGGCGGGGAGAAGAAGGACGAACCCGCCGGCGGGGAGAAGAAGGACGAACCCGCCGGCCCCGAGAAGCCCCCGTCCGGCGACCAGCCGGCGACGCCGCCTCCGGCGAAGTGAGGGCCGGCCGGTGCCCGGCGCCCCCCGCCGGGCGTCGTTCGAGCCCGCCCCGGAAGGGGCGGGTTGCCTTCGCCGGGTGCCACTGGCGGCTTGCCCGCCAGTGCTTCTCATGCGCGATCCGGCGCC
>CAYGZE010000367.1:0-1364 GCA_964354185.1 uncultured Anaerolineales bacterium
CGGGGATCTACCTGAACGAGTTCGCCCGCGACAACTGGTTCACGCGGGCGGTGAATCTGGCGGTGGTCAACCTGGCCGGGGTGCCGAGCATCGTGCACGCCCTCTTCGGCATGGGGGCGTTCGTCCTGTTCGCGGGGCTCGGGAAGTCCGTCCTGGCCGCGTCGCTCACGCTGGCGATCATGACGCTGCCCGTGATCATCGTGGCCACCACGGAGGCCCTGGCCTCCGTGCCCACGGCCTTCCGGGACGCGTGCTGGAACCTCGGGGCGACACGCTGGCAGACGATCCGCACGATCGTCCTTCCGAACGCGATCAGCGGCATCCTGACGGGCGTGATCCTGGCGGTCTGCCGCGCGGCTGGCGAGACGGCCCCTATCATGTTCACGGGCGCCGTCTTCTTCAAGGCCGTCCGGGCGGGCGACCTCTTCCCCTACCGGCCCGACGAGCAGTGCATGGCCCTCTCGTACCATCTCCATACGATTGCGACCCAGGTGCCGGGCGTGCCCGAGCCGGTGCTCTACGGGACGGCGGTGGTGCTGGTCGGTTTCGTGCTGGTCTTCAACAGTTTCGCGATCGCGCTGCGGGTGCGCCTGCGCGCCCGCAAAAAGTGGTAGGTGCCCCGTGGACGGAGACGCCAAAATCCGGATCTACAACCTGACGGCCCGGTACGGCCGCAAGGAGGTCCTCCATCGCGTCTCCCTCGACGTGCCGCGCAACGGCATCTTCGGCATCATCGGCCCCTCGAACTCGGGCAAGACGACCCTCCTGAAGTGCATCAACCGGACGCTGGAACTCGTGCCCGGCGCGGCGGCCGAGGGCAACGTGTTCATCGACGGCGAGGACGTGGGGCGGCGGCACAACGTCTACGATCTGCGTCGGCGGATCGGCGTCGTCTTCCCCCTGCCGGTCGGGCTGCCCCTGTCGGTCTACGACAACGTCGCCTACGCGCCGCGGATGGCGGGCGTGCGCAAGCGGGCCCGGCTGGACGAGATCGTCGAGCGGTGCCTCCGCCAGGCCGCCCTCTGGGACGAAGTCAAGGACCGCCTTGGCTCCCTCGGGACGCTCCTGTCGGGCGGGCAGCAGCAGCGGCTCACCATCGCCCGCGCCCTCTCGCACGAGCCGGAGATCCTGTGCCTGGACGAGTTCTCCATCGCGATCGACCCCGTCACCACCATGCGCATCGAGGACGTCCTGGTGCAGATCAAGGAGCACATGACCATCGTTCTGGTGACGAACCTGGTCCAGCAGGCCCGCCGCCTGGCCGACCGCACGTGCTTTCTGAACCGCGGCGAGGTCGTCCAGGAGGACCGGACCGAGGTGATCTTCTCCGACCGGCCCGGCAATCAGATGACCTACGACTACGT
>CAYGZE010000367.1:1464-4830 GCA_964354185.1 uncultured Anaerolineales bacterium
GCCGCGTCGTGCAGTATCCAGACAGAGGGCCTGAACCTCTGGTACGGCGACTTCCAGGCGCTCCTGGACGTGTCGGCCTGCATCCAGCCGCGGAGGATCACGTCCCTGATCGGACCGTCGGGGTGCGGCAAGACGACGCTGCTGCGGTGCTTCAACCGGATGAACGAGCGGTTCGCGGGCGTCCGGACCACCGGCCGGATTCACATCATGGGCCAGAACATCTTCGACCCGGACGTCTCGCTGATCGAACTGCGCAAAGAGGTCGGCATGGTGTTTCAGCGGCCCAACCCGCTGCCGCTCTCGATCTACGAGAACGTCCTGTTCGGCCTGCGCATCCACGGGGGCGACCGGGGCCTCTCCGGGGCCGACCTAGACGCCGTCGCCGAGAAGGCCCTCCGCGAGGTCTTCCTCTGGGACGCCGTCAAGGACCGCCTCAAGGCCCGGGCCACCGGCCTGCAACTCGAGCAGCAGCAGAAACTGTGCATCGCGCGGCTGCTGCCGCTGAAGCCGGAGATCCTGCTGATGGACGAGCCCTGCTCCGCCCTGGACGCCGAGGGCACCCAGGCCGTCGAGGACCTCCTGGGGACCCTGCGCGACCGCTACACCATGATCGTCGTCACGCACAACATGGCCCAGGCCCGGCGGATCAGCGACGATTGCATCTACATGCTCAATGGCCAACTGATCGAGTCGAGCCGGACGGTGGACCTGTTCCTCAACCCCAAGGACAAGCGGACCGAGGAGTACATCGAGGGACGGTACGGCTGAGACGGCGTTGCCGCGCGGCCCGCGACGGGTCCCGCGGCGCGGTACCCGGCTCAAGGAGGGCGCGATGCCCAAGCGATTCGACGAAGACCTCGCCAAACTCAAGCAGAGCCTCCTCGTCATGGGGGGGATGGCCGAGGAGATGATCCGCAAGACCATCCGCGCACTCGTCGACCGCAACCCCGCCCTCGTCCGGGAGGTCCTGGAGACCGAGAAGAAGATGGACGTCCTCCAAGTCGAGATCGACAACGAGACGGTGCGGCTCATCGGGGTCTACACGCCCGTCGCGGGGGACTTGCGCGTCCTCTTGATGATCACGCGCATCAACGCCGAACTGGAGCGCATCGGCGACCAGGCCGTCGCCATCTGCCACAGTCTCGAGAACCTCCACCTCCTCGTCGAGCCGCCCCTGAAGCCCCTCGAAGACCTCCCGCGCATGGCCGCCATCGGCGAGGAGATGCTCCGCAGGGCCCTCGACGCCTTCCTCAAGAACTCCGTCGAGGAGTCCATGGCGGTCATCCGCAGCGACGACGAAGTCGACCGCCTCAACGACCGGATCTTCCGGGAACTGCTGACCTACCTGGTCCGAGACACCCGGAACACGGAACGCGCCTTGGGGCTGATCCTGGCGGCCAAGGGCTTCGAGAGCATCGCCGACCACGCCGTCAACATCGCCGAGGACGTCGTCTACATCGTGCACGGCGAGGACATCCGCCATGTCAAGTAGCCCGCCGCGCGACCGCGGAGGACGACGGGTGCCATGAACCGCGACACGCTATTCTATAAGTTGTTCGTGGGCAACCTCGTGATCGTTGCCCTGGTGGTGGCCGCGGCCGGCGCGGTCTCCTACGTGTCGCTGAAGGCGGTATCTCTGCACGAGATCGTGTCCTACGAGGATCACATGGCGGTCATGGCCCGGGAGTGCATCGAAGGCCATTGGCCGATGCCCGACGCGGACGTGGACCGCCTGTGCAAGCGGCTGGCCGAGCAGCCCGCCATCGAGGACGCCTCCGGCCGCCGGCAGCCACCCTGGGGCGGCCTGCCCATGCGCATGACCGTCATCGCGGCCGATGGGCGCGTCCTGGGCGACAGCCACAGCGACCCCGCCCGCATGGAGAACCACAAGACCGCGGACCGGCCCGAGGTCCTCGCCGCCCTGGCGGGGCGGCCGGGGACCCACTCGCACCGGAGCGGGACGCTCGGGGCGGAGTACCGCTACGTTGCCCTGCCCCTGCGGCACGAGGGCCGGACAGCCGGGGCCATCCGCGTGGCCGTGCCGGTGGTGGCCATCGTCCAGAACCAGGCGGTCATCCGCAATGTGCTGGCGGCGGCCGCCCTGGCGATCCTCGCGGCGTTCGCGCTCATCGCGCTGCTGGTGAACTGGACGTGGTACCGGCCCCTGCGGAGGATTGCCGAGGCGGCCGACCAGGTCGCCTCGGGCGACCTGGCGCGGCGGGTCCCGGTCTCGGGCTCGGGCGAACTCGCGCGGCTGGCGGTCGCCCTGAACGAGATGCGCGACGGCCTGGCCGACAAGATCGCCACCATCACCGCCCAGCGCGAGAACCTGGCCACCGTCTTCGCGAGCCTCCGCGACGCCGTCATCGCCCTGGACGCCGACGGCCAGGTCCTCCTCGCCAACGACGCCGCCAAGCAACTCCTCGCCCCGGAAGGCCAGCCCCTGTCGGGCCGCCACCTTCAGACCCTCGTCCGCGCCGTCGGTATCGTCGACGCCTACCACGAGTCCGTCTCGACGGGGCGCCCCGTCACGCGGCAGGTGGACGCCGGCCTCAAGGGCCTGCCGCGCCACCTGGACGTGCTCGTGACGCCGATGGCTGCCGCCGAGCGGGGCGCGGCCCGGCTCGTCGTGGTCCGCGACGTGACCGACCTGGTGCGGGCCGCCGCCATGAAGGCGGAATTCGTCGCCAACGCCTCGCACGAACTGCGGACGCCGATGGCGTCGCTGCGCGCCGCCGCCGATTCCCTGGCCGACGTCGGACCCGCCGACCGCGAGGACCTCGCCCGCCTGACCGACGTTATCGACCGCCAGGTCCGGCGCCTGGAGGCCCTCACGCAGGACCTGCTGGAACTCCACCGCGTCGAGAGTGCCAAGGGGCCGCCGCCGCTCGAACTCATCGCCCCGGCCTCGCTCGTGGAATGGCTCCGGGCGCAGTTCGGGGGGCGTGCAGAGGAGAAAGGTGTCGCCCTCGCCCTGGCCGCCCCCGCCCCCGACGACGCCTTCCTCTGCGACCGGCACTTGCTGGAACTCATCCTCCAGAACCTGGTCGACAACGCCGTCAAGTTTACGCCGTCGGGCGGCCGCGTCACCTGCTCGATCGAGCGCGACGGCCGCGCCACGCGCCTTCGCGTCAGCGACACGGGCTGCGGCATCCGCCGCGAGGACCAGCCGCGCGTCTTCGAGCGGTTCTTCCAGGCCGACGCGTCGCGGAGCGGCGACCCGCGGACGCGCGGCACGGGCCTGGGCCTCGCGATCGTCAAGCACGCCTGCGAGCGCCTCGGCGGGACCGTCTCGCTCCAGAGCGAACCCGAGCACGGGACCACCGTCACCGTCGTCATCCCCGACCAGACGCAGCGCTGACGCCC
>CAYGZE010000368.1:0-4829 GCA_964354185.1 uncultured Anaerolineales bacterium
GGCAGGCGCTCCACGAGCCGCCGCTTCAGGTCCCACAGGCCGCTGCCCGCCAGGGCGACCGCCTGCTCGATGCTGCCGCCGGCGAAGCGGCAGACGAAGGCGGCCTCCTCGGCTGAGACGCGCGCCGGCGGCGGACCCCCCGGCCGCGCGGCGCCCTTCCCGCTCGCCAAGACCTCGGCCAGTTTCTCGGCGACGAAGGCCTCCGGCAGCGGGCGGAACGGGACCCACTGGCACCGCGAGAGGATCGTCCCCGGCAGGCTCGATGCGTCGGCGCACAGAAGAATGAGGAGGGCGTGCGGCGCGGGCTCCTCCAGGCTCTTCAGGAGCGCGTTGGCCGCCTCCTGGTTGAGGCACTCGGCGTCGTCGATCACGGTGACCGAGCGCGGGGCCTCCATCGGATAGAGGACCAGCGACTCCAGGACCGTCGCCTCGGGGCTGCCCTCGCGGCGCGCGACCAGGCTGATGCGGAAGTCGTTGCGGTCCGGCTCCTTCCGGAACCAGGCGAGGTCGGGGTGCGTGCCGCGGTCGACGCGCTCGCAGGCCGAGCAGCGGCCGCACGGGTCGCGCGCGTCGCCTTTCCCGCCCTTGGGCGACGCGCAGAAGAGGAGTTTCGCGAGTTCCCTGGCCACCAGGCCCTTGCCGACGCCGCGCGGGCCCACGAAGAGGAGCGCGTGCGGCAGCCGCCCGCGCGCCTGCGCCGTGCGGAGCATCCGGACGGCGCCGTCCTGGAACCTGATGCTAGCGAAGGACACGGGCCACCGCCTCCCGGATCGCCTCGGCCACCTCGTCCGGCGAACGGGAGGCGTCCACCACGGCGAAGCGGTCGGGACGGGCCCTGGCCATCGCGAGGAACCCCTGGCGGACCTTCTCGTGATAGGCGCGGTCCTTGGCCTCCATGCGGTCGGGCCGACGGCTGATCCGCGCCATCCCCGCGCCCACGTCCAAGTCGAGGACGACCGTCAGGTCGGGCTCGATGCCGCCGCAGGCCAGGCGGCCGACCTCCCAGATGACCTCGGGGTCGAGCCCCCCCGCGTAGCCCTGGTACGCGACGCTGGACGAGACGAACCGGTCGCTGACGACCGTCTCGCCGCGCCCGAGCGCCGGCGCCACCAGTTGCGCGACCATCTCCGCCCGGCTGGCCATGTAGAGGAACAGTTCGGTCCGGACGTCCATCTCGCCGACGTCCGGGTCCAGCAGGATCCGGCGGATGCGCTCGGAGACGGGCGTCGAGCCGGGGTCGCGGACGAGCGCGGCCCGCCCGCCGGCGGCGCGCAAGGCCCCCACGAGCCGCTCGGCCTGGGTCGTCTTGCCCGCGCCCTCGGGCCCGTCGAGCACAAGGAACCGGCCTCGCGCTTGTCCGGTCACGTCAATCGGACACCTCCAGGCGGCAGAGGACCTGGCCGACCTTGACCTTGGCGTCCTCGTCGACCAGGCGCGCGACGATCCTGCCTGGGGAGGGGCTGGGCACGTCGAAGGTCGCCTTGTCGGTCAGCATCTGGACGAGGTCGTCGCCTTCCTCGACGCCTTCGCCGACCTCGACGTACCAGAAGGAGACGACCGCCTCGTCGCCCGCGTCCTCTCCGAGTTCCGGCAGTTTGACATCGATCACGGCCATGCGAACGCTCCCCGGTTGACAGACCCTTGTGCCAACGGTTTCACGACGACTCGGCGCTGCGGTTCTGGAAGACGCTCTCGGCCCGGTAACTGGACCGGACGAAGGGCCCTGCCGCGACGGCGGCAAACCCCATGCCCTTGGCCTCGGATTCCCAGGCCGCGAATTCTGACGGCTCGACGAACCGCGCGATCGGCCGGTGCGACGCCGACGGCGCCAGGTACTGTCCGATCGTCAGGATGTCGCAGCCAGCCTGGCGCAGGTCGCGCATCACCCCGCGTACCTCGTCCGCCGTCTCGCCCAGGCCGACCATCAGGCCGCTCTTGGTGTAGAGACGGGTGCCGCCCGTGCCGGTTCGGCCTGCCAGGGCGACGCCGCGGCAAGCCCGGCGATGGGCGTAGGCGATCACCTCGAGGCTGCGGCGGTAGTCGGCCTGGGGCCGGACCTCGGCGTACAGGCGCGGGACGGTCTCGACGTTGTGGTTGAAGATGTCGGGGCCCGCGTCGAGCACGGCATCCAGCGCGGCCGCCGCCCCCTGGAAGTCGGGCGTCAGCACCTCGACGACCGCCCCAGGTAGCCGCGCGCGGACCGCGCGGATCGTCCGGGCGAAGTGCCCTGCCCCGCCGTCGGCCAGGTCGTCGCGCGTCACGCTCGTGATGACGACGTGCCTGAGGTGCAGCCGCGCGCACGCCTCGGCCACCGCCTCGGGCTCGTCCTCGCGCAGGGGCTCGGGCCGCCGGCTCGTGCTGCGCAGCGGAGCGCTGCTCCGCAGAGCAGGATCCGACGCGATCGCGCAGAACCGGCACGCCCGCGTGCACGTCGGGCCCAGGATGAGGAACGTGGCCGTGCCCCGGGCGTAGCACTCGGGCAGGTTCGGGCAGTGGGCGCCGGCGCAGACGGTCCCCAGGCCGAGGTCGGCGAGGAGGCGGGCGACGGCGGCCCCGCCTCCGCCGGCCGGCAGGCGCTTCGTCAGCCACGGCGGAAACCGCCGCTGCCCCCGCGTTGTCGCCTGCTCCGCCATGCCTCGGCCCGTTCGGCCTCTCACGCGCCCTCGGACGGAAACGCCGCCCGCGCGCCCGCAAACCCGAACACCTCGACCATGCATTCTAGGGCCCGCGGCTTCACTTCACCAACGGAAACCGGCCGCCCCAGAAGCCGCTCGAGGCTCGTCACTCCCCTGCCCCGCAGACCGCACGGCACAATCAGGTCGAAGTGCGAGAGGTTCGTCGCAACGTTCAGGGCGAACCCGTGGTACGTGACCCACCGGCTGACGGCGACGCCGATGGCGGCCACCTTCTCGCCGCCCACCCACACGCCCGTCAGGCCCTCGGACCGCGACCCCTCGACGCCGAAGGCGGCAAGGGTGCGAATGAGCACCTCCTCCAGGTCGCGCAGGTAGCGGTGCACGTCGCGGCCGTGCAGGTCCAGCCGCAGGATCGGGTACCCGACCAGTTGTCCGGGCCCGTGGTACGTCACGTCGCCGCCGCGGCTCGACTCGTGGACCTCGATGCCCTCGCGGGCGAGCCGCTCGCGCGAGGCCACGAGGTGGGCCGCCTTCGCCCCGCGCCCCAGCGTGATGACGGGCGGCTCGTGCTCCACCAGGACCAGGTACGCCCGCTCCTCGGGGGCCCCCTTGACCTCGGCCAGCAGGCGCTTCTGGAGGCGGAGGGTCGGCTCGTAGGCCGCCCGGCCGACGTCGAGGCACACGAGTTCCGCCGCCGCATCATCGGGCCGCATGGATCGGAAGGCCCAGCCAGGACTCGGCCGCCTCGAGGACGCCCTCGACGAAGGTCGGGTGCGGGTGGATCGTCTGGGCCACCTCCTCGACGGTCAACTCGTTGCGCATTGCCAGGGCGATCTCCTGGACGACGTCGGTGGCGTGCTGGCCGATGACGAGCGCCCCGAGGACCTCGCCGAGTTCGGCGTCGGCGATGATCTTGACCTGGCCCTCCGTGTCGCCGTGGGCCCGGGCCATGCCGCTCGCCTGGTAGAAGAAGCGGGCCACGCGGACCGCCAGGCCTTTCGCCTTCGCCTCGGCCTCCGACAGACCCACGCTCGCCACCTCGGGATGCGTGTAGATGCCCACGGGAAGGACGTCCCGCGGGTCGCGGACGTCGCGGCCCGTGGCGTTCTCGGCAGCCACGATGCCCATGCGGCTGGCGAGGTGGGCGTACTGGCGGGTCTCGGCCACGTCGCCGATGGCGTAGAGGCCGGGGACGTTCGTGCGGCAGCGGTCGTCGACGGCGATGATCTTCACGTCGAGTTTCACGCCGACCGCCTCCAGGCCGAGGTCGGCGGTGTTGGGGACGCGCCCGGTCGCCACCAGCGCCCGGGCCGCCTCGACCTTTTGGCCGCCCTCGATCTCGGCCACGATGCCCTTCTTGCCGGCCGTCATCCCCGTGATCTTGGCCCCCACGAGGGTCTGGACGCCGAGGGCCTTCAGGCTCTTGGTGATGGCCTTGGCGGCATCGTCGTCAATCTGGGCCACCAGGCGCGGGAGCATCTCGACGAGCGTGGTCGGGATGCCGAGTTCGGCGTAGACGGTGGCGAACTCGCATCCGATGACGCCGCCGCCCACCACCAGGACGCTCTCCGGCAGGTCCTTCGCAGTAGTCGCCTCGTCGGTGGTCATCACCCGGCCGGAGTCCCACGGGAGGAAGCCCGGCCGCGACGGCCGCGCGCCCGTCGCCACGATGATCGCCTTGGCCTTAACCTCCTGGGGACCGGCCGGCGTCTCGACCTGGATCGTGTCGCGTGCCGCGAGGCGCCCGCGGCCGCGGACCACGTCGACCTTACGCGCCTTCAGGAGGCCCTCGACGCCCTTGCGGAGGCCGACCACGACCTCGCCGACGCGCTTCATGTAGACGGCCCCGTCCACCTTGGGCGGCCCCGCCTGGAAGCCGAACTCGGCGGCCCGCCCGATCTGGCGGAACACCTCGCTCGCGTGCAACATGGCCTTGGTGGGGATGCAGCCGACGTTCAGGCAGCATCCGCCGACTTGGCCGGCCTCGATGAGGCACGTCTTGGCGCCGCGCTCGGCGGCCCGCAGGGCCGCCACGTAGCCACCCGGCCCCCCGCCGAGGACCGCAACGTCGTATGTGGACACAAGAACCTCCTTCTCGGCCCTGCCGCTCGTCTCGAGCCCGCGCCAGCCCCGGCGCGCGGCGCATCGTACCGGTGCCCGCAAGGCGAGTCAAACCCAAAAGAACGGGGCCGG
>CAYGZE010000369.1:0-4808 GCA_964354185.1 uncultured Anaerolineales bacterium
GCCGCGTAGAAGATCGCTTCTCCGAACGAACCCCAGGCCTGTGAGCCAGTGCGCCGGTGTCCGCGCTTCTTGCCGAAGAATCGCGGCAATCTCACGGCACGAATCCTCCGGGGGCAGGCGGGCTCCGACGGCCGACTTTCACGCGAAAGCGGCCTTCTGCCGCATTATGCACACGCCGCCCGCCCGGTGCCCGCCCAGGGGGCCGAAGCGGCCGCATCGCGGCGGCCCGCCGACCCGGCGGCAACAGGGGGGCCTGGGCATCGAGGCGTCTCCTTACCGACCCCATTATGGGCAAATGCCCAAAACAGGTCAAGGGGGAAATCGCGGGAGGCAAGGAAGCAATGACCAACGAACAATGACAAATGCCAAACTGGCGCGGGGGATGACTACGTGGTTGGGTGCCCCCAACGAGGGTGCCACTGGCTGCTTGTCGTTCGACCCGGAGGCTCTCGACGGGCAGCCAGTGCGCGTCCGAGTGGCACTGGTGGACAAGCCACCAGTGGCACCCGGCGAATGCGGGGAGCACTGGTGGACGAGCCACCAGTGCCACCCGGCGCGGCGGATGCGCGGCGTGCGGCGTCCGCCCGGCGCCACTGGACCCGGAGGAAGGCACCACACCATGGCGCGTATCGCAAGTCTGGTTCTGGCGCTGTCCGCGGTGCTTGCAGCGCCCTCGGGCGGCCTCGCCGCCGCGGACGACGCGAAGGGCCGACGCGACACGGTGCCCGCCGCGTCGCTCGCGGGGAAGGTGATGTGCGGCTACCAGGGCTGGTTCCGCTGTGCGGGCGATGCGGCCGACATGGGATGGATCCACTGGAGCCGCGACTCCAAGCGAATGGCGCCGGACCTGCTCTGCTTCGAGATGTGGCCGGACATGAGCGAGCACACCCCCGAGGAGCGTTACGCGGTCCCGGGGTTCACCCATGCCGACGGCCGCCCGGCGTACCTCTTCAGTTCCGACAACGCCGCCACGGTCCGGCGGCACTTCCGGTGGATGCGCGACTACGGCATCGACGGCGCGTGGCTTCAGCACTTCCTCGTCGACCTGCCGGGCGGGACCCAGCCGAACCGGTACCCGTCGCGCCTGCGCGTGCTCAACCTGGTCCGCGCGGCCGCGGCCGAGACCGGGCGCGTCTGGGCGCTTTCCTATGACATCGCGGCCATGCCGGCGGATCGCATCTTCGACGTCCTGACCGGCGACTGGAAGAAGCAGGTGGAGGAGAAGGTCACGGCGGACCCCCGGTATCTGCGCGAGGGCGGCCGGCCCGTCGTGCAAATCTGGGGCTTCTACCGCGACAACGAGCACTGCCGCATGACGGCCGAACTGGCCAACCGCCTCATCGACTTCTTCAAGGCCCCGGGGCCCTACGCCGCCTTTCTCGTGGCGGGCGGCGACTGGAACTGGCGTCAGAATCCCGACCCCGAGTGGCAGGCCTTCCTCCGCCGGGTCGACGCCTACGCGCCCTGGAACGTCGGCAACTACGTGAAGGACGCCGACGGCGCGGTCCATGCCTCCGTCGCCTGGTGGGCGCAGGACAAGCAGGCGTGCGAGCGCTCCGGCGTGCGGTGGCTTCCGGTCGTGTACCCGGGGTTCAGTTGGGACAACCTCCAGTCCAAGCCCCCCGGCACGACCGCGATCCCCCGTCGGGGCGGACGGTTCCTGTGGGAGCAGTTCCACGCGCTGTCGCAACTGGGCGTGGACGGCGCCTATATGGCCATGTTCGACGAGGTCGACGAGGGGACCGCCGTCTTCAAGGTGGCGAGCGATCCGCCTGCCCAGGGACACTTCGTCGGTTACGAGGGCCTGCCCAGCGACTGGTATCTGCGGCTGGTCGGCGAAGGCGCCAGGCTCCTGCGCGAGAAGCGCCCCATCCCTGCCGAGATCCCGATCAAGCCCGTGCGGTCGCCTGAGGCCGGCCCGTCGGCAGGCGGGCCAGTGCCTCCCGAGAACCGGCGGCCTTGAGGAGGAGCATCTGATGGGCGCGAACGCGCGGAGTGTGGCGGCGGCGGTCCTGGCGGCGGTTCTCTTGGCGGCGGCAGCGGCGGCCGCGCCCGCCCCGGCCGCGCCCCCGCCGGTCAAGGAGGCCGGCCTCACGTTCTTCGGCTGGTCGGACCAGCACATCCAGACCGACGGCAAGGCCGACCACCTCGTCCCGGTCATCGACGCGATGAACGCCATGGCCACGGCCGGGGTGGCCTACCCGGGGGGGATCGGCGGCAAGGTCGCCCCGCCCGCGTTCGTCCTGGGCTGCGGCGACATGACCGAGTGGCCGACCCATGCCGCCCTCGACGCCTACAAGGAGGCCGTGACGAAGCGGCTGAAGATTCCCGCGTACGACATCGTCGGCAACCACGACGAGGGGGGCAAGTCGCCGAACGACACGGTCAAGAACTGGATCATCGCGCGGCACGGGGCCCTGAGTTACACGTTCGAGCGCGGGGGCGTCCACTTTGCGGCCGTCTTCGCGCCTTACGACGATGCCCTCGGGAACCCCGCCCAGCCCATCGCGAAGGCGGCGCTCGACTTCCTCCGCAAGGACCTGGCCGCGGTGCCCAAGGGGCGGCCGGTCGTCGTGGCCCTGCACCTGTGCCTGGACGCCATCACGAACCGCGACGAGGTCGTGGCGGCGTTCGGCGACGCCAACGTCATCCTCGTCCTGGGCGGCCACTATCACAAGGCGACGGTGGGCGAGTACAAGGGCTTCCGCTTCGTCCAGTTGCCCTCGCCCCTGACGACGACGGTGTTCACGGTCATCCGGATCGCGCCGGACCGCCTCGTGGCCGTCCCGTACGACTACAAGGCGAAAAAGTGGGTCGAGGACCCGAAGCAGGTGCTCGACGTGCCGATCCGGGGCCCCGCGTCCGCGGCGGGGCCCGCAGCAGTGCCCGGCGGCGCGCCGAAGGCGGCCGGCCGGTGAGCGCGCCCGCGCACGCCCGTGAAGAAGCAGGCGGTGGGAATCGTCTGTGTTCCGGGCGGCGGCGGTCGTAGAATGGGGAATGGTCCAGGCCGTGTCCGACACAGCCCAGCGCGAAGGAGGCGGTCGATGAAACGTCTGGCGGCGGTGATGGCGATTGCGGCGATCGCGGTGTGCGCGGCCTATGCAGCCGAGCAGGTCAAGCCCGACAGCCGCGGGTGGTACACGCTCTTCAACGGCAAGGACCTCACCGGCTGGAAGGTCGGCGACAATGCGGGGTCGTTCAAGGTCGAGGACGGCCTCCTGGTGGCCAACGGCAATGTGGCCCACCTCTTCTATGACGGGCCCGTGTGCGAGCACAACTTCAAGAACTTCGAGTTCGAGTGCGACGTCATGACCTTCCCCAAGGCGAACTCGGGCATCTACTTCCACACGCAGTACCAGGAGAAGGGCTGGCCGAACGTCGGCTACGAGGCCCAGGTCAACACCACCCACAGCGACCCGAAGAAGACCGGCGGCCTGTACGGCATCAAGGACGTCTTCGAGGCCCCCGCCAAGGACAACGAGTGGTTCCACTACTACATCGCGGTCAAGGGCAAGCAGATCGTCATCAAGATCAACGGCAAGACGACCGCCGAGTGGACCGAGCCCGACGATTGGCCGCAGGACAAGGGCCGCAAACTCTCGAGCGGCACGTTCGCCATCCAGGGCCACGACCCCGAGAGCAAGGTCTGCTTCAAGAACATCCGCGTGAAGCCGCAGAAGGACTGAGCGGCGGATCGGCCGAGCGCGACTTCGGCGCCCCGCGGGGGACGGCCCCGGCGGGGCGCTTCCTTGCGCGGGCGGGTGCGGACTTGCCGGGCGCGGGGCGGGATGCTACCATCGGCCGCATGAGAACGAACCATCGCAGGTCCCGCGTGCCGATTCGGTTGCTCCCGGTCCTTGGCGCGGCGCTCCTGGCGGGGGCCGCGCCGCACGCGGCGGCCGCCCAGGAGGGGCTCGCCATGCAGACGGACGCATCGACGGTGACGGTCCGCGCCCGCGAGCGGCCGATCCTGGAGTACCGCTTCGCCGAGGTCCCGTTCAAGCCCTACGTCAAGGCGCTCCTGACGCCGGGGGGCGTGAACGTCCTCCGCGACGCGCCGCACGATCACCTGCACCACCACGCGCTGATGTTCGCGGTGGGCCTGGCGGGCATCGACTTCTGGTCCGAAGCGCCGACCTGCGGCAAGCAGGTCCACGTCGCCTTCGACCCGCGCGAGGCCGCCGGCGGCAAGGCTGTCCTCGCGGAGCGGCTCGACTGGGTCGGCCCGGATGCCAAGGAGCCCGTCGCGCGGGAGGTCCGCGAGGTCGCGGCGTTCGAGGAGCCGGGCGTGTCGCTCCTGGTGTGGCGGACGCGCCTGGAGGCCGGGCCGGGCCGCGCGTCCGTGCCGGTCACGGGGTCGCACTACTTCGGCCTGGGCCTGCGGCCGGCGGCGGGGTTGGACGGGGCGGCCGAGTTCCTCCCGGCCGACCCGGCGGCGCCGCGCGACAACGTGCGGGGCGACGAGAACGTGTTCCCCTCGGCGTGGCTCGCGGTCACGGGCGCGGCCGACGGGAAGCCCGTCACCGTGGCGATGTTCGACCACCCGGCCAATCCGCGGCCGGTCCGCTGGTTCACGATGGCCAAGCCCTTCGCCTACATGTCGGCGACGCTGAACCTCTACAAGGAGCCGATGACGCTCGAAGCGGGGAAGCCGCTGGCGCTCACGTACGGCGTTGCGGCGTGGGACGGGAAGAAGAGCGCGGACGAGGTCCGGAAGGCGTACGAGCGGTGGCTGGCCCTGGTGGGCGCGGCCGGCGCCGGCGAGAAGGCGCCGTAGCCTTGGGACGCGGGCGCATCGCGCGAGGGGA
>CAYGZE010000370.1:0-4791 GCA_964354185.1 uncultured Anaerolineales bacterium
GCACGTCCCAGTAGACCACGTAGCAGCGGCCGCCGTGCATGCGGTACAGCGGCTCCAGCGTCACGTCGCGATCGCCCCGCCCATCCGGAAGGCGCAGGACCCGCGACGGGCCGGTGAACGTGGAAGGCTTGCCGGGCACGGGCTCGAGGCCGGCGCAGGGCCGGCCCTCCTCGGCGGCGACGACCGGGCACGCCGGCGCCCCGGGCCCGGGTCCCTTCGTCTCTGCGCAGAGCACGAGCGGGCCGTGCAGGAAGGCCACCCGGCGCGGGTTGTCGCGGAAGCCCTCCGTGCGAAGCGTGAAAGGCATCGACACGTCCACCACGTCGCCGCTTTTCCAGGTCCGCGCCACGACCGCGTAACTGCCCGGCCTGCTCCGGTCCTCCTGCCTCGCGCCGTTCACGCGAATCTCGAATCCCGACTCCGCCCACCAGGGGTGCCGGACGTGAAGGCTGAGTTCGACGGGCCTCTCGCAGGTCAGCACGAGCCGCGCGGCGCCTTCCTCGGGGTACTTCGTCTCCTGGCGCAGGGTGACCCCCGCGGCCCGCCATCTCAACTCGGATGCGATGAACAGGTTGACGAAAAGCGTCGTCCGGCCCCGGTGGAAGTAGATGCTATCGCCATATTTCGCGTGGCTCTCGATGCCCGTGCCCGTGCAGCACCAGAAACTGTCCTCCGGGGTGCAGTACTCCTTGCGGCACTTCGGGTCGAAGCCCAGGGGGAGGAAGTAGCACATCATGCCGGTCCCGGGGTCCTGCGAGGCGAGGATGTGGTTGTAGAGCGCCCGCTCGTAGTAATCCGCATACGCGGCCCGGGGGTCCCGGAGGAACAGGCGCCGCGTCAGCCGGAGCATGTTGTAGGTGTTGCACGTCTCGCAGGTGGTCGGGCCGAGCGCCTGCGAGAGGCGCTCCTTCGGCGTGAAGAACTCGCTCAGGCTGTCGCCGCCGATCACGTACGAGCGTTCGCCGACGACCGTCTCCCAGAAGAAGGCAGAGGCCGTCTTGAGCCGCTCGTCGCCGGTGAGTTCGTACAGGCGTGCCGCGCCGATGAACTTCGGGATCTGCGTGTTGGCGTGGAGGCCCGTGAGCCGATCCTCGCGGCTGGAGGCCGGGCCGATCACCGCCGCGTGGTTGAACCGCATCGCGAGCCGCAAGTACTTCGCGTCGCCGGTGACGGCGCCGAGGTCGGCCAGCGCCTCGTTGATGCCGCCGTGCTCGGCCTCGAGCATCTTCTGCATCCGGTCGTCGCTCAGCGCGTCGGCCCCGGCCTTGGCCCAGTCGCCGAGCCGCCTAGCGACCTCGAGGGCCTGGGCATTGCCGCAGTGAACGTGCACGTCGAGCAGGCCAGCCAGGACCTTGTGGACCTGGTACCAGAACGGGATGGGCGCTTCGCCGCGGCCCGTGAACGAATCTGGATGCGTGTGCAGGAAACCGTTGCCGAGTTTCTCCTGGCACTGCGCCAGGCCGGCCACCACCGCGTCGGCCTTGTCCCGGATCCGCTCATCGGCGGTGGCGGCGTACATCTTGGCGCAGGCCGACAGGTACAGGCCGACAAACTCCCCGCGGGAATTGTGGTCCGGCGCCATCCAGCCGCCGTAGGGCTTGGCCGCGGGAGGGAGGCCGGCACTCAGCCGGAAACAGTGGAGCAGCCGGTCCGCGTCGAGCGACAGGAGGTACCGGCGATCCAACTCCATCGCGTGCTGGAACGGGCCGTCCAGGAGGCGCACGTCCTGGAGCGGGAACGGTTCCGCCTGGAGCGGCACCACCGGCGCGATCTTCACGTGGTCCTCCCCCTGGGGTGCGGCAGCGCCGTTCGCCGCCACGCCCACGGACAGCGGTAAGAGCGCCGCCGCCAGACAGATTCGTCGCCCCATCGCTCCGCGATCCTGCACGGCCCTGCTCCGTTGCCCCCCGCCCGCCGCTCAGAGGCCCAGGTCCAGCCGCGTCACGCTGAACGGGTCGAAGACGACGGTGAACGCGTCGCCTGCGGCCTCGACGCGGCGGGCGGCGGGCGCGATGCGCTGCGGGTCGTCCCGCGAGTTCATCCCCTCGGGCGACCCCGGCCCCTCGCGGTCGCGGAGGACCACGGCCCCGGCCTTCCGGACGCCGCCGCGGAAGCCCTTCAGGCGGAAGGCCGTCGCAAGGGCCCGGTCGGTCGCGTTGACCGCGAAGATGCGCAGCGTCCGCCCGTCCGCGCTCACGACCGCGCTCAGGTCCGGCTGCTGGTCGGGCCACGGCTGCTTCGCGCTGCGCTCGATCTTCAGGGGGAACCCGCCCGCCGCCTCCTGATACATCTGCTGCGAGTAATACGTCGGCGCCCGGTACAGCCAGCCCGGACCGGTGACGAGAACGCCGGACCCGAAACTGTCGGCCAGGTTGGACCGCATCGCCATCTCGACCAGGTCCGCGTGGCGGTGCATCAGGTTCTGGTACCGCGAGCAGGCCAGGGCGTTCGAGAGGGTCCGGAGCATGCCCCGGGTGAGGCCCCAGTCGCCGGCCGTGGTGTTCCACTCGGTAATGGCCAGCCGCACGGGCCGGCCCTTGCCGTCGCGGTCGATGATCGCGCGGTGCTTCTGGAAGTCCGCCTCCATGCCCGGCAGGTCGGCGCACCCATAGTGATGGGGACACAGGTAGTCGGCCAGGCCTTCGCTCCGGGCGAGGGTGTCGTCCGTCCCGAACGAGGCGAGGACGCGGATCGAAGGGTCGGCGGCCTTCATGGCCTTGGCGATGGCCGCGAACGAGTCGTCGTACTCCTTGCCGCCCACCTCGTTGCCGATCTGCCAGTACTTCAGGCCGTAGGGCTCGCGGCGGCCGTTCTCGGCCCGCAGGCGGCCCCACTTCGAGTCGGGCGGCCCGTTGAAGTACTCGACCTGGGCGGCGGCCTCGTCGGCCTTGCCCGGGCCCCAGCAGATGCACAGGACCGGTTCGGCGCCGACCTCGCGCGAGAGTTGCACGAACTCCTCCGGCCCGACGAAGTTGGTCTCCAGGCCGCCCCAGCACGTCGCGAACGGGGCCCGCCGGTCCCACGGGCCGACCTTCGGGAGCCAGTCGTACGACACGATGGCCGAGCCGCCCCAGCGGATCGCACCCGGCCGCAGGGCCTTCAGCGCCTCGACCACGTCCGGCCGCCACAGGCCCAGGACCGCGTCGTCGCCGATCAGGTAGACGCGGTCGAGCCACAGGGCGCCCGGGCCCTCGAAGTCGATCGAGAGCGTGGCGTGGTCGAGCGTCCGCGTCGCCACCAGCCGCCCTTCCGCGGGGGCCCACGACGCGCCCGCGCGGCCGAGGTCGACCGGGCCGGCCACCGTGCCGCCATCGCCGTGCAGCCACGCCCGCACGGGCACGTTGCCCTCGCCGCGCAGGTGCAGCCGCAGCCGGTAGCCGACGCCTTGCCGCACGGCGAATCCGTCCTGCGAGATGCCCGCGCGGCACCGCTTGGCGGCCAGGGCGATCTTCTGCGACTTCTGCCCGTTGAACGGGTCCTGCGTGTCGCGGGCGTACTGCGCCAGGTGGACCGCGCCCGACGGATACCACGGCCGATAGGGCTTGTCGGTCTCGGCCACGTAGGCGCAGCCGAACGGCGGCTCGTCCTCGAAACTGTCGGCCGCGACCTGCTGGGCGATCATCGACGGCAGCAGGTCGCACAGCGGCTCGATGAATTGGCCGCCCTGTTTCAGGTCGACCGGCCCACGGGTCAGGCGCTCGTTCACGATGACGACCTCTTCGGCGGCGGATGGCATCGCGCGTGCTCCTTCGGATGCGGCCGCGCCCGCGCGGCCGGAGACCTGGTGACATCCTGCGACGGCGGCGCCGAGCACCAGGAGCGCCGCCAAGGCGCGCCCTCGCGGCGATCGCGGGCCCGTCGGACGGCCGGATGTTGAGCCGCTGGTCCTCATCGTGGTTCTCCCTTCAGCAGAGGCGCGCGTCCAGGATACCCCAAGCCGGCCTCCTGGGGAAGGGCCTGCCGGCGCGGCGCGAAAACGCTTGCACGCCGGCGCCCTTCGGCTTAGATACCTCGGTCTGAGCGACTGTCGATGGGGCCCCGGGCGCGCCCCGGCGCGCCGCCGGCTTGGAGGATCGCCGCGATGAACGCGAAGGAACGAGGTCAGGCCTATCTCGCCGACGTCCAGGGACGCCTCGCCGCCGTCGAGGCGCGCCAGGCCGACAACCTCCGCAAGGCCGGCGCGATGATCGCCGACGCCTACCAGGAGGACCGCCTCATCCACGTCTACGGCGGCGGAGGCCACACATGCATGATGGTCTTCGAGATGTTCTTTCGGGCGGGGGGCCTGGCGGCCATCAACCCCATCATCGGACACGACATCAGCCCCGTCTGCCAGGCCCTGAAGTACCTGGAGGTCGAGCGCACGACCGGCTACGGCGCCTGCCTCATCCGCTACTACGAGGTCTCCAAGGGCGACCTCCTCATCATCTTCCACAACATCGGCATGAACCCGACGACGATCGACGCCGCCGACGAGGCCAAGCGGCGCGGCGCGAAGATCATCGCCGTCTCCTCCAGCGACTGGCGGAAGAAACTGCCCCTCGACCACCCCATCCGCCACCCGAACAAGAAGCACCTGTTCGAATATGCCGACCTCTGCATCGACGACGAGAACCCGTTCGGCGACGCGGCCTTCCAGGTCGAAGGGTTCCCCGTCCCCGTCGCGCCCACCTCGACGATGGTGGACGCCTACCTCGCCCACCGCATGGTCATGGAGGCGGTGGCCGAGATGGTGGCGCGCGGCCTGGAGCCGCCCGTCTTCCGCTCGGCCAACCTGCCCGGCGGCGACGC
>CAYGZE010000371.1:0-4768 GCA_964354185.1 uncultured Anaerolineales bacterium
CGTACGTCGTCTTCGACATCGGGGCCGCCGGCACCGCGGGCGGCTGGAACTTCGGCTCGGCCCCCCCGGCCGCCGACCAGATCGACTTCCGCAGCATCGTCACCCACGAGATCGGCCACGGCGCCGGGTTCGCCGCCACCTACGACTGGGACTACGACGACTGGGGCAGCGCCTTGGGCACCGCGAGCGACCCCTTCGACTTCGCGGGTTACAAGGGCCTCTCCCGATGGGACCAGAGCCTCCGGGACTCCGAGGGCAACAGACCCCTCAACGACGGCACGGGCACTCCCGACGACTTCGACGAGTGCAGCGACCCCGCGTACTTCGCCGGCGCGAACGCCGCGGCCCGTTACGGCGCGAACGTCCCCATCTACGCGCCAGACCCCTACGAGGACGGGTCCAGCCTCTCGCACCTGGACGACGCGGCGCTTCCCGGCGCCCTGATGACCTACGCCCTCGGCGAGGGCGACATGAAACGGGCCCTCACCCGCCTGGAATGCGAGATCATGAGGGACCTCGGCTGGTCCGTCCTCACCACCAAGACCTGGACCAAGGGTGTCATCACCCTGCACTGGGGCGACGCCGGCAACTGGGACCCCAACGGACTGCCCGATGAGTCCTGGGACGTCACCTTCACCAACACCGGCCTGACCCACGGCAACGTCATCACCCTCGACGCAGACCGGACGATCAACACCCTGTCTCTCAATACGACCGTCACGTTCGCCCTCGGCGAGACGGGCCACACCCTGACGCTGGCCTGCGGCAACCTGACGCGGTCGGCCGGTTCCGGCGGCACGCAGGTCCTGTGCGGCATCGTGGACGTCGGCGACGGCGGCGTCTGGAACGTGGGCGGCCCGGGCGAACTCATCGTCTGGGGCATCGCGACCGACCCCGGCGCCCTCCTCGACGTCAAGGGCGGCGCCTACTTCACCTTCGTGGGCATCCAGGACTGGGGCCCCGACTCCACGCTCCTCGTCCGGGAAGGGGTCGTCAGCCTGAACACCGACGCGGGAAGCGCGGCCGAGGCGAACCTCTCGATCGAGATCCTCGGCGGCACGGTCAACTTCGGGGCCTCGCAGCACCTCGACGCGCTGGAGATCAGCGGCGGCAAGGCGGTCCTCAGGCCCGGCGGGTCGAAGGTCCTCGTCCTCAACTCGCTCTGGATCGACACAGGCAGCGACCTGGGCTCGGGCCCGCTCGAGACCGTGCCCGAGCCCGCGACACTGGCCTTGGTCGCCGTCGGCGCCGCCCTGGCCGTCGTGCGGTCGCGCTCCCCTTCGGGTCGCGGCTAACGCAGTCGCGCTCCCCTTCGGGTCGCGGCTAACCTTGGCCGCGCCCACCGAAGCGCCCGCCGCGCCGCGTTAGCCGCGACCCGGTTTGCCCGTTAGCCGCGACCCGAAGGGGAGCGCGTTATGCCCCCCGCGCCCCGCCCGCCGCAGCCCTCACCCCTCATACCTCGTGACGAACGACCACCGCTGCAGCGGTAGCCCTTCCCGCATGGGGTTCGCCTCCACGTACCGGATCGCCCGGCGCACGTCCTCGGGCCGAAAGAGGTACACCTTCCACAGCCCGCGGGCCCACACCGAGGGCGGTCGCTGCCCGGGCCCGGCCGCCATGGCCGTCGGATGCAGGTTCTCGGCCCTCAGTTGGCGCGTCGCCTGGCCCTTCAGAAGGTTCGCCGCTTGGGCCACATCGTACCCGTGCGGTGCGAGGACCAGATGCACGTGCTCCGGCAGGATCGCACAGGCCCAGAGGGTCAGCCGCGACCTGGCGGCAAGGGCGGCAAAGCCCCGGCCGATCGCCCGCGCCTGGCGCCCGTCGAAACGGACGGGCGGCCGCTGGAGGGCCCCTTTGGCTGACAGCCGATGCCGCCGGTCGTGCGCCCGGGCTGCCACGGACTCGCGCGAGTTGACCTTCGTCGCGCGGCCGAGCCGGGATAACTCCCACGACCCCACGAACTTTGACCAGGAGCCGCGCGGGTCGTTCGGGAGCCAGAAGCCGTACGCGCTCAGGATCACGTGCGAGCCGAGGATCATGGCAGCCCTTGCGCCGGCGCCGATGCCGACGCCGGCACCACAGCCCCCTGCATTACGCCCCCCGCGTTATGCACCCGCGCCCCGCCGGCCCTTAGCGATACCGCTCCATGGCCGCCAGCAGCCGCTCGGCCTCGTCCTGGTCCTTGGCCCAGGTCATGACGAACATCCCCTCGGGTCCGACGGCGTCCAGCAGGGGCGCGACCTCCTCGGGCGCGACGCCGATGGCTTGGACGGCCTTGCCCCCCGCCCGGATCCGCCGGTACAGGTCGTACCACTGGGGCGACCCGCCGCCGGGCTTGCCCGCCTGGGGCGTCCACTCGATCGCGTCCAGGGCCTCGATCTCCAGCAGCGGCTCCACGTGCTGGAGGGCGGTGGTCCCGTCCAGGTGGTAGAGCGAGAAGTCGAGCCACTCGCACTGGGCCGCCAGGTGCGGCTGCACGAACTGGCGGAACATCCGGGGCGAGATCATGCACGAGAAGTCGCATTGGACCTTGGCCGTCTTGCCGGGGCCCCAGATGCGAAACGCGCTGAAGGCGTTGCCCCCGTCGGCGTCGCGGACCTTCGCGTACAGAAGGTCGAACGCCGCGAAGAACGCCGCGTTGATCTCCGCCAGCCGCTCCTCGACCCACGTCGGCCGCTCCACCAGGTCCAGCAGGAGGGGCTCGTTGTCCCGCATGGCGGCCAGCGTGTCGATGTTCTCGATGAGGTCGGGGATGCCCACCAGGTACCGCCCCCGGGCCCGCCGCAGGCCCTCGTCCACGAGGGCCACGTGGGCGTCCCACCAGCGGTTCCCGTGGGGGTCGAACCGGATGGGGCCCGACGCGTCGGGGTCGCGGATGCACGGGTCATACCAGACGGTGGTCCAGTCGAAGTGCGGCCGGGCGCCGAGGAACGTGCCCAGGCTGCCTGGGCCGATCTGCGTGTCGAAGTAGGGGAACGCCTCGCCGCCGAAGAACGTGGTGGCCATCTCGTGCTCGGCCCGGTCGCAGCGGTAGACGGGGTCGAGCCAGGCCTCCTGGACGTCGGCGGGCGTGTCCGGCTTGGGGATGGGCTCGCGGGGCGTCCGCCGCGGGGCCATGACGCACATCGCCAGGCCCTCGCGCCGCCACCACCCGAGGAGGTTCCGCTTCG
Organism: uncultured Anaerolineales bacterium; assembly: GCA_964354185.1. Lineage (GTDB taxonomy): Bacteria > Planctomycetota > Phycisphaerae > FEN-1346 > FEN-1346 > CAYGZE01. Next base: position 3,171 of record CAYGZE010000371.1, read on the forward strand.
CCTGGTCCCAGTCCTCTTTCCACTTCACGCGAAGGCTCCTTCCGGGGGGCCGGCGCGGCCCGGCGGCCGCCGACGCACGGTCACAGGACGGCCAGGTACTTCTGCAACTCGTAGGGGTGGACCTGGATCCGGTACTCCTGCCACTCGATCCGCTTGTTCTCGATGAACTTCTCGAAGATGTGGTCGCCGAGGGCCTTGCGCACGAGGTCGCTCTTTTCCATCGCCTGGATGGCCTCGTTCAGGCTCCCCGGCAGGCTCTCGATGCCGTGCTCCTGCCGCTCCTCGGGGGTCATCTCGTAGATGTCCTTCTCGACGGCCTCGGGCAGCGGATACCCTTTTTCGATCCCCTCCAGGCCCGCGTGGAGCATCACGGCGAAGGCCAGGTACGGGTTACAGGCCGGGTCGGGGGCGCGGAACTCGATGCGGGTGGCCTTCTCCTTGCCCGGCTTGTACATGGGTACGCGGATCATCGTCGAGCGGTTCCGCCGGGCCCAGCAGATGTAGACCGGCGCCTCGTACCCCGGCACGAGCCGCTTGTACGAGTTGACCCACTGGGCGCAGATGCCGCTCATCTCCCGCGCGTGCCGCATCAGGCCCGCCAGGTACCCCCGCGCGACCTTCGACAGGTACATCGGGTCCTTCGCGTCGTAGAAGGCGTTCCGCGGCCCCTTGAACAGGCTCTGGTGGACGTGCATGCCCGACCCGTTGACGCCGAACAGGGGCTTCGGCATGAAGGTCGCGTGCACCCCGTGCCGCATCGCCACCTCCTTGACGACCAGCCGGTACGTCATCAGCGAGTCGGCCATCGTCAGGGCGTCGGCGTAGCGCAGGTCGATCTCGTGCTGGCTCGGGGCCACCTCGTGGTGGCTGTACTCGACCGGGATGCCCATCTCCTCGAGCGTCTCGACCGTCCGCGACCGCAGGTCGTGGGCCACGTCCATCACCGTCAGGTCGAAGTACCCGCCCGTGTCGAGCGGCTCGGTGCCGGCGGCGCCCTTGAAGTAGAAGTACTCGGCCTCCGGGCCCACGTTCATGACGTACCCGTGCTCGGCCGCCCGCGCGACCGCCCGTTTCAGGGCGTAGCGCGGGTCGCCGGGATAAGGGGCCCCGCCGGGCTCGAGGATGTCGCAGAACATGCGGGCGACGCGCGGCCCGCCCTCTTCCAGCGGCAGGAGGCAGAACGTCGACGGGTCGGGCTTGGCGACCATGTCGCTCTCGTCGATCCGCGCGAAGCCGTGGATGGACGAGCCGTCGAAGCCCATCCCCTCCGACAGGCCGTGCTTGAGTTCCTGCGGCGTGATGGCGAAACTCTTCAGGTTCCCCAAGAGGTCGGTGAACCACAGGCGGATGAACCGCACCTTCTCGTCCCGCGTCCGCCGCAGGACCTGCTCCCGGAGGTCGGTCTGCTTCCTGGCCTTGGCCATGGGATGCCCCTTTTCCGGCCTGCCGCAGCATGGCGGCGGGCGCCTCTTGCGTGAGGCCCCATCTTCGCCCGACCCCGACCGGGCGTCAACGCTATTCGGGGTGCGGCGGGCCGTCTTCGCCGGGTGCCACTGGCGGCTTGCCCGCCAGTGCTCCTCCCCCCCGCCGGGTGCCAC
>CAYGZE010000372.1:0-4747 GCA_964354185.1 uncultured Anaerolineales bacterium
CCACCATCTTCACAACCCGTCCGCAAGGGGGTACGATGTCTGGGCACTTCCCTGACCTGGCCTGTCTCATCCCCCGTTTGGGGCGGCACTGGCGGACAAGCCGCCAGTGGCACCCGCCGATGGGAACGCGCCAAGCAGTGCTGTGGCGTTAAGTCTTGACCGGCCCGGCGGGCGGCCTAGAATCGCACGTCATGGCGAGGATGCGTTTCGGCGCGATGGCGGCGGCCGTGGCGTGCGCGCTGGCGGCGCTCGCGGCGGGCGGGTGCCAGAAGGAGGCGCCCCCCCCGGCGCCTCCGGCCGCGCCCGCGCCCGGCGGCGACGCGCCCCTGCGCATCCTCAGCCTCGCGCCCAACCTGACCGAGATCCTCTTCGCCATGGGCCTGGGCGACCGCGTCGTCGGCCGCTCGACCTACTGCGCCTATCCGCCCGAGGCGGCGGCGCTGCCCGCCGTCGGCGACACGCTGCAACTGAACCTCGAGCGGGTCGTCGCCCTGAAGCCGACCGTCGCGTTCCTCATCACGCGGCGCGACGACGTGCCGCGCCGCCTCGAGGCCGTCGGCGTCCGGGCCGTCGCCCTCCGGAGCGACCACATGGCCGAGATGCTCCAGTGCGTCGCCACCATCGGCCGCGAAACCGGCCACGAGGCCGACGCCCAGATGCTCCTCGACCACATCCAGGTAGGCCTGATGCGCGTCCGCGCGCGGGTCAAGGGCCTGCCGCGCCCGAAGGTCCTCTTTGCGTTTCCGATGACGGTCGGCTCGCCGCAGATGATGGTGGCGGGGCGCGGCACGTTCGTCGATGAACTCCTCGACGTGGCGGGCGCCGTGAACGCCTACCCGAAGACGGCCGACTGGCCGACCGTCTCGCCGCAGGCGGTCATCGGCCTCGGGCCCGAGGTCGTCATCGTGAACGCGACGGCCGAGGATGCCGCACCCGACCGCCTCGAGGCCGTCCGCCGCGCCTGGGCCAACTGGACCAGCGTCCCCGCCGTCAAGGCCGGCCGCGTCCACGTCCTGACGGAGACGTTCCTGACGATCCCCGGTCCGCGCGTCGTCCAGGCGGCCGCGGTGCTGGCCGAGGCGATCCATCCGGAACTCCGGGGCGCGCCGGACGGAGGGGCCCGCCCGTGATCCACGCCCGACCGGTGACCGCGCGGCGGTACGTGGCGGCCCTGGGCGGCTGGTGCGCCGCCTGGGTCCTGGTGGCCGCCGCCGCTGTCCTCCTCGGGACCGAGAACATCTGGGCCTGGGAGTCGTGGGAGAGCGTCCGCACCGTCCTCGGCATCCGCCTGTACCTCGTGCTGACGGCCAGCATCGTGGGGGCGTCGCTCGCGCTGGCGGGCTTGGCGTTCCAGGCGCTTCTGCGGAACCCCCTGGCCGACCCGTACATCCTCGGCGTCTCGGGCGGCGCGAGCTTGGGCGTGATCCTCTCGAGCCTCTGCTTCAGCATCCTCTTGGCGCCGCTGTTCGGGTTCGTCGGGGCGCTGGCGACCGTGGCCGTCGTCTATGCGGTCGCCCAGCGGCGCGGCCGGCTGGAGCCGTACACGCTCCTCCTGTCGGGCGTCATCATCAACGCGTTCTATGGGGCGGCCATCATGCTGGTCGTCGCGCTGGCGAGCCCGATGGAGCGCGGCAGCATCGCCTACTGGATGATGGGAAGCATCGGCACGTTCGACCCGCGCGGGACGCCCGTCGTCGCCGTCGTCGGCGGGCTGGCGGTGGCGGTGGCGGTCGTCTTCGCGTTTCTGGCCAAGGGGTTCAACCTGGTGGTCGTGGGCGAGGACACGGCCGGCGCGCTGGGCGTGCGGGTCGAGCGGCTGCGGCTGGTCGCGTTCGTGGCCGCCAGCCTCGTGACGGGCGCGTCGGTCGCCCTGGTGGGGCCGATCGGCTTCGTGGGCCTCATCTGCCCGCACCTCCTGCGCCTGGGGCTCGGGCCGGACCATCGGCGGCTGGTGCCCGCGTCGTTCTTCTTCGGCGCGATCTTCCTGGTCCTCGCGGACCTGGCGACACGCCTGCTGGCGTCCGTCGGCGACCAGGCCCCGCCCGTCGGTGTCCTGACGGCGATGTGCGGCGGGCCGTTCTTCATCTACCTCTTGCGGACGCGGTGGCGCCGGGCAGCCGAGGTCCGGTGACCGACGTGCCGCGCCGCGGGCGACTCTGAGGGTGCGATGGCGAAGGACGCGGACAGCGCGGCAGCGCCGGGCGCGCCAGCGGCGGGCGCGGGGCGCGGGGCGCCCTACCTGGAGGTGCGCGGCCTGGGGTTCGCGTACCGGCCGGGCGCGGCCGTGCTGGCGGGCCTGTCGTTCGACGTCGGTCGCGGGCGGCTCGTCAACCTCCTGGGGCCCAACGGGAGCGGCAAGACGACGCTCCTCAGGATCCTCGTGGGCCTTCTCGCGCCGGCCGAGGGCGAGGTTCGCCTGGCGGGCATCGCGCTGGCCGACTACCCGCGCGGGGCGCTGGCGCGGCGGATCGCCTACGTCCCCCAGGAGACCGCGAGCGCCGCCGCCTTCACGGTCCTCGAGACGGTCCTGATGGGCCGTTCGCCGCACACCGGCGCGCTCGGCTTCGAGACGCCCGCCGACTGGTACGCCGCGCGCGAGGCCCTGCGCCTGACCGAGACCGAAGCGTTCGCCGAGCGGAGCCTCGACGAACTCTCGGGCGGCGAGCGCCAGCGGGTCGTCATCGCCCGCGCCATCGCCCAGGAGGCCGACCTGGTCCTCCTGGACGAGCCCACCGCCTTCCTCGATATCAAGCATCAACATGCGATCTACGGCCTCCTGGCGCGGCTCGTCGCCGAGCGGGGCCTGACCGCCGTCTGCGTCAGCCACGACCTGAACCTGGCGGCGGCCTACGCCGACGACCTCGTGCTCCTGGCGGCCGGGCGCGTCGCCGCCCGCGGGTCGCCCGCCGAGGTCCTGCGGCCGGAGGTCCTGCGGCCCGTCTACGAGACGCCCCTGGAGGTCCGCACGGACGAGGTCACGGGAAGACCGTACGTGCTTCTGCGCCGCGGCGCGGTATGATGAACGCAGGGGCGCGGCGCCCGAGTTCCCTTTCACCCGGCCGGGCGTCCTGCCGATAGAGGGAGCGTGCGGCAGCGCGGGCGGCCGCAGGCGGCGCACCGAGTGCCGGAGGTGTCACGATGCGAGGCGACCTCCAGGGCAGTCCGGCGGGCCCGCCGTCCGAGCCCCCCAAGGTGGCCTGGGCGTTCCTCTGCCCGAACCCGACCTGCGACACGGAACTGGTCGTCCTCCCGGACCAGGCGGGGATGCTCGTCGAGTGTCCGACGTGCGGGTTCCGGTTCACGGCGCCGGACGCTGCCGGCCTGGCCGACGCCCCCCAGGCGGTCGAGCCGGTCCTCGACGCGAAGGAGTCGGGTGCCGCCGACGCGCTAGGGTCCCTGGCGGGGCCCGAGAGGCGCCGCCGCCGCGACCGGGGCGCCGCCGAGGCCGTCTACATCCCCGTGCCGCCTCGCCGCCCGCCGCGCCAGGCGGATGCAGGAATCGACATCTCGGAATTACACGGTCCCGCCGGGAAGGGGGCGCCGGGCGCCGAGCGGCGGTCGCGGGCCTCGCGCCGCCTCGGCCTGGGCCAACTCCTGGTGGCCCGGACGCTCCAGCGCGAGCCGCACGTCCACGTGCCCGATCCGAAGTCCGGACCCGTTCCGGGGACGTCTGCCACGCCGCCGCAGGCGCCGCCCGCCGCGCCGCCGCGCCCGAAGGTGACCGCGGGCCTCGTCCTCACGTGGGTCGTGGCGGTCCTCGTCTCGGCGGGCATCGCGGCGGCCGCCCTGGCGATCGGGAAGCCCGACCTCGCCCTCGTGGGCCTCCTCTTCATCGGCCTGGCGGTGCTGCGGACGGTCCTCGTCCTCGGCGACCGGGGCGGCCGCGGCGAGGCGCAATCGCCCTAGGTTGTGCCGCGCTGGTGGGTGGTTCGCAGGGGGGCGCGGCTCGGGAAACGTCAAGGGGAGAAGCCGATGCGCGGCTCCTCCCCTTCTTGGTGACTGGTGGAGGCAGGGGGATTCGAACCCCCGACCTTCTGGATGCCATCCAGACGCTCTCCCAGCTGAGCTATGCCCCCAGTGGCGGCCCGCGGCCGACCTTGGCATTATAGCCCACTCGGCCCCCGTGTCAACCGCGCACTATGGGCAGCGCCGGTCGGCCGCTGCGCCCCGCCCCCGCCGCTCAGGCCCCCTCGAAGTGCGGGAACCGGAACGCCGACTCGTGCTGCGCAGCGAAGCGCTGCTTCGCAGAGCAGGACGGGCACAGGTCCGCGACGGCGCACCGGTCGCACGCCGGTTTCCGCGCGTCGCACACCGCACGCCCGTGGAAGAGCATCGCGTGGCTGAACGCCGACCAGTCGGCCTCCGGCAGGAGGGCCGCCAGATCCCGCTCGATCTTCTCGGGTTTCTCCTGCTCCGTCAGGCCCATGCGGCGGCCCAGGCGGATGAAGTGCGTGTCCGTGATGATGGCCGGCAGGCCGAATGCCGCCGCCCGCACCACGTTGGCCGTCTTCCGCGCGACGCCGGGCAGGCGGAGGAGGTCGTCCATCTCGCGCGGCACGCGGCCGCCGAACTCGTCAACCAGCATGCGGCTCATCGCCCGGACGGCCTTGGCCTTGTTGCGGAAGAAGCCGGTCGACCGGACGGCGGCCTCGAGCGCCGCCTGCGACATCCGCGCGAAGGCCTCCGGCGTCCGGGCGCGCTTGAAGAGGTCGGCCGTCACCAGGTTCACGCGGTCGTCGGTGCACTG
>CAYGZE010000373.1:0-4739 GCA_964354185.1 uncultured Anaerolineales bacterium
TTTAGTTTGCCAGTCACGGGCACGGCAGACGACCGATAACCTTCCTTTCTCTATCATACACCGAAAGTATCGGCCGGCCAAGTAGAAAACCTTGAGGGGAACTCGGCGTGTCCGCGGCGGAGGCAAGGGGGCCCCGGGCGGGGGCTGGCGAGGCGCAAAAAATCGCGGCAGCGACCGAGGGGTAGAAAGCCGCTGCCGCTTTGAAAGACGGCGCGAAGCCGCCTTTCTTTCCGGAGTTGTCCCAGACCGACCTGCCTGCCGGCTTGGACTCCTTTAGGGCGTCTCGACGCCCCGAGTACGCGCGGCTGGTCCGGTGCAGAAAGAATCGCCCCCTCGCCTCTATATGGCGCGTGGACCCGCGAATGTCAAGAACAAAACAGCGGAACAAAACAGCGGAACAAAACAGCGGCGGCGCCACTTCGGTCCGGCGGCGCGGTGTGCTATTTGGGGCGGGCGAGGTTCCAGGGCTCTTGGGGGGAGGCCTGGCCGGACTTGACGGTGGCGATGCGGTCGCGAAGGACCTGGGCGGGGCGGTCGTCGGGATGGGTGGCCAGGAGGTCGGCCAGGGCGGTCTCGGCGGCCGGGACGTCGCCGGCGGCGAGTGCCGCGATCGCGCGGCCGTACGTCTCGGCCAGGTGTTTGAGGTCTGGGGGGGGCGGCTCCAGGGCGAGGGGCTCGTAGAGCGGGATGGGCTGGGCCTTGCCCCGGATGCGGGCCGGGCCGAAAGGGCGGAAGAGGACGGCTTGGCCACAGGCCGCCCGGGTGCTCTCGGGGACGAGGATGCGGCTGCCGAGCCAGCGGTTGGCCTCTTCGAGCCGCGCGCCCAGGTTGACCGTGTCGCCCGAGCAGGTGTAGTTGAACCGCTGTTCGGAGCCGAAGTTGCCGACGATCGTCGGGCCGCTGGAGCAGCCGATCCGCATGGCCAGTTGGGTGTCCGGAGGCAGGAGGCCGCTGGCGGCCAGGTCGCGGTTGACCTGGGGCAGGGCGTCCTGCATGGCGAGGGCGGCGCGGACGGCCCGAAGCGCATGGTCGGGCAGGGCGATGGGCGCCCCGAAGAAGGCCATGATGCCGTCGCCGACGTACTTGTCGAGGGAGCCCTTCTCGGCCTGGAAGAGGGTGGTCATGGCCGACAGGTACCGGTTCAGCAGGGCGACGAGCCGCTCGGGCTCCAGGCGCTCCGAGAGGGGCGTGAACCCCGCGATGTCGCTGAAGAGGATGGTGATGTCGAGCCGCTCGCCGCCGAGGCGCAGCCGGTCGGGGTTGCGGACGATCTCCTCGACGAGGTCGGCACTGTTGTACTGCTCGAAGACGCGGGTGATCCAGCGGCGCGTGCTGGCCTCGGTGAGTTGGCGGTAGGCCGAGATGCCGGCGAACGCGAGGACGACGGACAGGACGGGGCCCGCGACGGGCAGCAGGACGGCCGCGCCCGCCGAGGTCGTCCAGGCGGCCGCCACGATCAGGCCCGACAGGCCGAGCGTTGCCGCCACGCCGCGCAGCGTCGACAGGCGGACGGTGGCGACCGCCGTCAGCCAGGCCGCCAGGACGGCGATGGCCCATTCCTGGCCGGGCCCCAGGTGGCGGAAGGCGACCCCCGAGAGGATCGTCCGGATGGCCGCCGGGTAGACCGTCACGCCGGGCTGCGACTTAGCCATCGGCGTCCGGTGCAGGTCGGTCGTCCCCGTGCTGAATGAGCCGACCAGGCAGAGGCGGCCGGCGACATGCGGCCGCAGCGCCTCCAGCAGGGCCTCGACGCCGGCGTCCGAGTGGTAGGAGGCGAGGAAGTCGAGGTGCTGGTCGGCGAGGGCCCGGATGCGGCGGGCCTGGTCGCCGGCGGGCGCCGCGGCGTCGGCGTCGAAGGCCCGCGTGGCGAGTTCGGTCGCCAGGCGGTCCTCGATGCCGACCACCGCCTTCTGGAGCGCGCGAAGGTCGTCGCCGGTCGGGGGATCGGCCCCGCCGGCACCGGCCTTCGCCTGGGCGTCCCGGAGCCGCTGGTCGGCCGCCGCCCACCCGAGGTCCGGGAAGAGGTGGTCCAGTTGCCGCATCACCGACCGATAGCGCCGGCACATGTCGGCCACGTTCAGGATCGGGCTGACGGAGATGCAGTTCAGGGCCTGGACGCTCGGGGGCCAGCGAAGATCCACTTGGGCGGCCTCGTCGACGGGAACGCCCACGGACTGCTTGCCGTCGGCCGAGGCCAGGACGACGCGCTGCGGCCGAAGCGTGACGCGGTGGTGCGGACCGAAGAGCCAATAGCCGGCGGCGGTGAGCGCGAGGTGGGGGTAGACGCGGTCGTCGGTCCGGGCGACGAGGCGGACGCGGCGGACGACGCCGTCCTCGCGGTCCCCCAGGACGCTCGTGTAGCCCGACCCGGCGCAGGCGCGGCCGAGTTCGGCGATCATCGGCTGGAGGGCCTCAGCCCTCTTGAGGCCCGGCGCCTCGCCGGGGCGGATGTCGGCGGCGTAGCGGGCCAGGGCCTCCAGGGCCTCGGCCCGGGCCTTCGCCTGCTCGGGCGTGAGTTTGTCGCCGGGCTTGGCAGCCTCGCCGCCGGCGTGCGGCCGGTCTTCGAAGTACACGCTGAACGGGATCAGGATGTTGCCCGCGCGGCGGACGCTGGCGACCAGCGCGGGGACCGTGTCGACGATCTGGCGGTCGGCGCGGCCGTCCGGCTGCGTCTCCTCGGCCACGTGCAGGGCGTCGCGCTCCGGGAACTCGACATCCAGGAACACCAGCCGCGCGCCCAGTTCATGCAGCAGGTCGACGATCTCGGCCACCCGCGTCCACGGCCAGGGCCAGTGACCGAAGCGGTTGATGGCGCTGTCGTCGATCGCGATGACCGTCATGGGGACGGCCGCCGCGTCCGTCGTGTCCTCCGACAGGGGGCATGCCCGCCGGAAGAAGTCGCCGACGAGCAGTTCGACGGCACGGCCGGAAGGGTTCCAGACGATGAAGGCCGATACGGTGGCGCCAAGCGAGACGGCGATGAGGGTGGCCAGCCAGAGGCGCGCGCGGCGGAACGGCTTCGGGTTGGTGCCGCCCGGTTGGGCCAAACGTTCACCCCGACCGCTCAGACGGAGCGTGGACCCCTCAAGGCAGACCCGGCCGGATCAGGGCTCGTACTCGGGCCCGTGTTCGTTCCCATGGCCGTTGCCCGGATTCACGGGGGGCGGGCCCGTGTACACGAGCCCGGACATCTCCTGCTGGAGGCTCCCGAGGCCCTCCGTCGGCCCCCCGCCCAGCGGGGAGACGGGCGGCAGCGGCATGGGATTGCGGTTGCAGGCATTCTGCTCCAGCTGCTCCAGGCCCCGGTTGTCCATCGTTGGGTTCTGATGCTGCTGGGACAGGAAGTTCATGGCCGGCGTGCCAGGGCCGTTGGTCTGCTGGCCCGGGGCGAGCGGCGTCGTGTTGCCGAGGGGGCCCGTCAGGAGGATCGAACCCGACTGGAGCAGTTGGAAGTTGCTCCCCAGCCCCTGGAAGTGGCCGGCCCGGATGCCCCGCGTGCCGCGCACCGACAGGGTGGCCGACGGCGTGACGATGGCGAAGTCGCTCTTGATAAGGCCCTTTTCGACGTCGGCCTGGGTGTTGCCCTGTTTGATGATGAGCCGCGTGTGGACCGTGCCGCCGTCCTTGCGGAGTTCGCCGATGCGGACCACCGTCAGCGGGTCCACCTGGACGAGGCTGTCCGAGAGGTCCAGGACGCAGCGGGCGCGGAAGCCGGTCCTGAGGTCGGCGCCCTCGGCCAACTGCTGGCCGACCTGGACGGCGCCCCACGGCTGTCCGACGCTCGGGCGGGTCTCGACCGTGCCCTCGACGGTCTTGACGGTGGCGGGGATCTTCTCGCCGGGCGGTCCCTGGTCCTGGCCGGCCGCCGGGGCGGGCGGGGCGTCCGCCTCGCCTCCGAGGACCCGTCCGCTCAGGCTGGCGGCCACGAGTGCGCACGCCAGCGCCAGCGTTGCTCGGTTCATGGGGCTCCCTCCGCGGCGCCGCTCGGCTGCCCTTCGAGTTCGGGCGACTTCTTGCCCGCCTGCGCCAGGCGGAACCGGTCGGCCCGGTCGATGACGCCCACCAGTTCGCCTCCCGCGACGTGACAGTAGTCGGCGCCCCGCGCCATCAACTCCAGGTAGACGCACTCGGCCAGGGCGTAGCGCGGCACGGGCCCCAGGAGGCGTATCATGAGGCCGCCCTTGACGCCGAGCGTACGGCAGATGAGCGTCGCCAGGTGGCCCTTGTCGATCGGGTCCTCGGGCTTGGCCTTGTCGAGCCAGCCGTCCGGCAGGACGCCCTTGGTGCGCAGGTACGCCCGGGCGGCCTCGAAGTCGGCGCCCGACTCGGCGCCCTCGCTGGTAAAGATGACCAGGGCCCGGGCCACGTCGGACGCCAAGGCGACGTCCTTGTAGCCGAGTTCTGCGAAGAACTGGGCGTCGGTGGAGGCCTCCGCCGCCGGGGCCGGCGCTGCCGGCTCAGGGGCCGCCGGTGCGGCGGGCGCAGGTGCAGCAGGAGCGGGCGCGGCCGGGGCCGGCTGTGCCTCGCCCGCCCAGGCGCCGTGCCAGGCCAACGGAATCACCGCCAGGGTCCAGAGAAGCCGTGCGCGCATCTACCCCTCCTTCGCAAGGTCCCCCGACGTGCTCGGGGATTCCTGCCCTATAGTGTACGCTACAAACGCCCCGGGTGCAAGTCGGTCGTCGGTCTTGTCGCCGCAAAGTGATAATGTCCGGTTTCCGCAAAGTAGAATTGTCCTCTTT
>CAYGZE010000374.1:0-4739 GCA_964354185.1 uncultured Anaerolineales bacterium
GCGGCCTGGGGCCGAACGCGCCCGAGAGGACATACAGCCCGCCGCCCGGCCTGGCAGCCATCCCGTAGAACTGGTCGCACATGTGGTTGAAGAGGGCCCGGTGGCGCTTGATGAAGACAATCCGGTCGAAGTCGAGCAGGGGGTTGGCGAAGGCGATGCGGCGGCGGAGGGCGCAGGCCCGTAGGTACAGGGCCCGGCGGGCGGCGGCGTCGGCCGGCGGGGTCTCTGCGCCCAGCCGCACGAGTTCCGCGAGGCGCCGCCCCGCGTCCGACAGGCTCGCGGCCGCGCTCGTCCGCCCCAGGTCCGCCAGCAGGGCCGCCGTCCGCCGCAGGACCACGTCCAGGGGGTCGCGGTCGCCCTCGAGGATTGTGGCCTCGGGCCGCCACGCCTCCTTGGCGACCTTGGCGAAGTGGCCGCGGTTCGCGAGGTCGTGCCGGAGGGCCTCGTACTGGACCTCCCACTCGGCCTGCTGGGCGGCCCGGTCCCGGAGGTCCGCCCACCGCGCATCGGCCGGCGGGGGGTTGGCGGCCGCCAGGCCCCCGAGTTCCTTCTCGAGGGCGGGCCTGGACTCAGGGCCCACCCGGCGGACCGCCGCGGCGCACTCGCGCACCAGGCACGCCCGCCCATAGAGGTCGAGCCACCGCGGGTCGCCGGCCAGGGCCCCCGCCTGGGCGAGGGCGTCGAGGTCGCGCCGCAGGCCCCCGGCGGCCGGGCCGGCCTCGTCCAGGACGCGACGCACCAGCGCCTGTTCCTGCGAGGCGGTCTCGCGCTCCCGGAACCATTCGACCAATTGATAGGTGTCGAAGTCCTGCATCAGCCAGTCCGTCTCGCGGGGGAAGTCGGCGCTCGCCTGCCGCCACACGGCGGGCGGCTGCTCGGGCTCGCCCGCCAGAACGCGGAACCGCAGGCGGCCGTTCGCGCGGTCCTTGTCCTCGCCCACCCAGGCCTCGAACCGCTCGTACTTGCCGCCCAGCCGCCAGACCACCTCGCTCGGTGCGTGGACCCACACGCCGTGCGCGAACCTGCGGCCACCCACCTGGAGGGGGTGATCCTGCCAGTTCTTGTCGAGGCGCATCTCGCCCCAGCCCACGACGACGGAGGCCGGCGCGAGCGAGCCGAGCCGCGTCTCGGTCCCGTCCTTGGCGATGAGGGTGGGCTCGCCCCAGATCTGGCAGTTGGCGGTGCCCGCCTCGCAGACGCCGACCAGGCGGATGGCGTCGAGGCCCGAGACGTTCAGCGAGACGCGCCGGGCGGGGCCGTCGCCCGGCATCGACCCGCTGTCGAAGGGCTCGAACGCCGAGGGCCGGGGCTCCGCGCCAGCCCGGGCCAGCCGCGCGAGGTGCCGGTCGCGGGCGGTCCGCATCGTCTCGGCCCAGGTCGCTTGCCTGACGTACCCGTCGCCGCCGCCGTCGGCCGCAAGCGCGGTCGCGCCCAACCAGGACGCCGCGAGCAGCCCGAGTGCGGCCGCAGCGATCTTGCCGACGAGCGAAGCCCTCATCCGATCTCCTCCCGGACGACATAACGCCAGGAGCCACCCAGGATTGTACGCACGGGGCAGGGGGGGTGCCAGTGCCTTTGTCGGCGTTTGGCCGCTCTTCCACCAGGGGGGAGCGAGCCGCGACCCGCCTTCGCCGGAGGTTACGCCGGGCCAGGCCCTCAGGGAGCGGTGCCGTCAACATCCTGCGGGCAGGCGGCGGAAAAGTTGGCGTTTCGGCCCGCGGCGCCTATACTATCAGGCGTAGACGCGCGGGGTCGGTTGCAGGGCGCGGGCAGGCGGCGGGAGGCGACAGGCGTCTGGTGGCGCTCCTGGTCTTCAAAACCAGCGTAGGGTTCGGATGAGCCCTGGGTGGGTTCGATTCCCATTCGCCTCCGCCATTTTCCCGTGCACGAGGGCCGCGGGTAGCGCCGCGGCGGAAAGGTTTGGTCCATGAGAACACGCGGCCATCGGTCGACCATCGGCGCCGGACTTCTGGCTGCCGCGGCGGGCGCGGCGCTCCTGGCGGCCGGGTGCGCGCCGGCGGGGCAGGGCACGGCCCCCGGCACGCCTCCAGACGCGGCACCGCCTGCCCCCGGCACGGCCAAGGCCATGGCGCCGGCCGACCTCCTCAAGGCGAACGGCCTGGCGGGCCGCGTCGTCCTCGTCGAGTTCGGCGCCGTCGAGGGCGGCCTCAGTCGCCACGGCCTCGAGACGATGGTCCAGTGGCAGGGCGACGACAAGGTCCGCGACCTGGCCTACCTGCGGGTCGAGCTGTCGAAGGACCGCCGCGCGGCGGACGCGTACTATGCGGCCAACCCCGTCGCCTTCCCCGTCTACCGCGATCCCGAGGGTGCTGCCGCGCGGGCCTTCGACGCGACGGTTGTGCCAACCTTCATCCTCGTGGACAAGGCCGGCCGCGTGCGGTATCGCGGGCCGCTGCCGGACTCGCTGAAGATCCTCGAGTGGGGCGAGGCCCTGGTGGCCGAGAAGGCCGGCACCGGGGCCGACGCGCCCCTCCTTGGCCTCTCGCGGCCGGCCGCGCGGAAACTCCTGGACGACACGCGCCTGCCCGACTTGGCGGGCACGGTTAAACCTCTCCGTGACTACATGGGAAAGCGCGGCCTGGTGGCTGTCTTCGTCGACACGAACTGCCCGTTCTCCGGCGAGGCAATCGCCGACATGGGCCGAGTCGCCCGGGCGCTCCAGGACCGCCAGGTCGGCGCCGTCCTCGTGAACCTCGCCGAGCCCAAGGACCGGGTCCGCCAGTTCTTCGGCGAGCGCCAGGTCGGCGCGCCGGTCCTCTACGACGAGGGGCCCGCCACCCAGCAGGCGTGGCAGGTCGAGATCGCGCCTACCGTCGTGCTCTTCGACGCCCAGGGGACCCTCGTGCACCGGGGCAGGGCGGTCTGGAGCCACCTGGCGGCCGGCGTCGAGGAGATGCTGGCCCTCGAGGCCGGGTCGCTCGACTTCGGCGTCCTCGGCACGGAGTATGGCTGAGGGAAGTAAGTATCTGCATCACCTGTGGTGATGCGAGCCAGGCCGGGCCGGACCCCTCCGCGAGACATCGGCGCCGCGCCCGGCGCGCGCCGTCAGGATTCCCCCCGGCCCGCCCGCAGGTACCGTGTGTAGCCCACGCGCCGCGTCAGGCCCGTCCGGTCGAAGTAGTCCAGCAGGGGAATGGCGAACTTCCGCGTCGTCTCCAGGAGGTACTTGAAGTCCACGCTCTCGAGGCGGCCCTCTTTGCGAAGGTGGCCGACCAGCCGCTCGCGCGCGGCCGCGACGGCGTCGCGGTGGAAGAGGAGGCCCGGCGGCACGGCGACCAGCCGCTCGTGCTCCGTGAGGATCTTGAGCAGACGCCCCACCTCCGCCGCGCCCAGGCCCGCGGCCTGGGCGACCTCGTCCTCGCCCGGCGGGCTGAACGCCCGATCGCGGAAGAGCGCCTCGATCCGGTCCAGCCGCTCCTGGTCCGCGCCGCCTACCGTCACGCGGTGCTCCGCCAGGGCCAGGCGCGCGCCGTGCACGGCCAGGCGTCCATCGGCCGTGAGGTGCTCGACCAGGGCCGCCAGCACCGGCCGCGCCAGGCCCGACGCCGCCACCAGGTCGTCGAACTCCAGGCCCGGGCTCTCGGGCGCCGCCCGGTGGTGGTCCGCCAGGATGCCCGCCAGGCGCTCGGCGACGGCGGCCAGCGTCTCCGCATGCACATACATGCCACCTGTCAGTTCGACGACCGTACCCTCGGCGACGAGGCCCGCCAGGATCGCCGGCACCCGCGCCTCGGGCACTTTGGCCTGGCGGGCGGCCTGGGTGACGGTCGCGGCGGACCCCTCGGCCCGGCGGATGCAGTACGCCAGGAGCGCCCGCTCGTCGCCGACGGCCGCGGCGCGCTCCCGCAGGTCGCCCAGCACCTCGGGCCGGTTCCGCTTCAGGCGGCCGGGGATGGCCGAGAGGATGACGCCGCCGCCCACCGTCCACACGGGCGAGAGCGTCCGGACGATGAAGCGGTCGCCCGGCCCCGCCACGAGCGCCGCGTCCAGCCGCACCTGCACCAGGCACTCGGCCCCGCCCGCCGCCCGGTCGCCCTCCATCAGGAAGACCGACGCCGCCACCTCCGACGTGCCCGTGTGGAACTTGACCCGGGCGCCGTTCTTCAGGGCGGCGTGCTCGTGCGCCAGGAGGCGCAGCCGGCACGCGTACCACGACTCGGGCTGGAAGTAGCCGGGCGCCGCGACCGTGTCGCCGCGCGCGATCGCGTCGGCGTCCCAATGCGGCACCTGGAGGGCGGCGCACTGGCCCGCCCGCACGGTGTCCGTGTCGCGCCCGTAGACCTGGATGCCGCGGATGCGTCCCTCCGCGCCCTCGGGCAGGAGGACCACCGCGTCGCCCACCCGCGCCTGGCCCGACAGCGGCACACCCGCCACGACCGTCCCCACGCCCTTGACCGAGAACGCCCGCTCCACCGGCAGGCGGAACACGCGGTCGGTCCGCCGCGGCTTGATCGAGCGGACGAGTGCGTTGAGGGCCGTCAGAAAGCCGTCGAAACCCTCGCCGGTGACGCTCGAGAGGGGGCAGAGGGGCGCGTCCCGGAGGAACGTCGCGGCGAGGTACGCCCGCGTCTCGGCCGCCACCGCCTCGCGCCGCTCGGGCGAGACGCGGTCGATCTTCGTCAGGGCCACGATCCCGTGCGCCACGCCCAGGAGCGTCAGGATGTCCATATGTTCGCGCGTCTGCGGCATGACGCCGTCGTCGGCCGCCACCACCAGGA
>CAYGZE010000375.1:0-4717 GCA_964354185.1 uncultured Anaerolineales bacterium
TCCAAGCGGTAGCGGCGGACGGGCCCGACGCGCGGCGGCTCCAGGTAGAGCGCGTCCGCGAGCGGGTGCGTCGCCGCGACGGTCCACTCGGGCGGCGCCTGCCCGCCAGGACTGAGGGCGGGCGGCACGACGGGCCCCGCGCCGGCGGGCGGCATGACGAGCGCGGCCGGGCCTCTCCATCCGGCCGGGAGCGCGGCCGCCACCGCGACGACCAGGTCGGCGTCGCCCGGGCCGATGGTCGCCCCGTCGGACGCCCGCACAGGGACCGCATCGTCGCACGCCGCCAGGGCCCGCTCGAGCGCGGCGTCGGGCTCGCCCACGAGGACGATGCGCACGGGCCCGGCCGCCCGGCGCACGAGGTCGACCGTGTCGTCGGCCGCGAAGCCGTCGCCGAGGGGCGTACGCCCGTCCTCGCCCGTGAGCGCGACGCGGACGGCGGGCGGGGGCGGCCCGGGCATCGGAATGACGCGCTCGGCGGTCTCGCCCGGCCGGCCGAGGCGCGGCTGGCGGACCAGCACCTCGCCCGCGGGCGTCGAGACCGCCAAGCCGCACGGGGCCGCGCCCTCGGCGGCGCGGACCGCCACGAGGAGCCACCAGCGGTCGCCCTCGATCCGCGTGGCGGCGCGGACGAGGCCGACGTTCCGCGACCGGCCGCCGGTCGCCAGGACGTAGACGCCTCGGCCCGGCTCCTCCGCCGGCGCGACGTCCGTCGCAACGAGGACGGGGCCCTGCGGCGCCTGGGACGCCTGCCACCCGACCGCGCGCCACACGTCGGCGGCGGCCTGGACGGGGCGCCAGAAGTCGGCGGCCCGGGCCCGCACGTCGGCCGCCGGGAGGACCTCGGCCGCCACGGTCCCCGCGTCTCCCGGCACCGAGACGACACGGAGGGGCGCGCGGCCGAGTTCCTTGAGGATCGGCTCGGTCATCGCCAGCGACCGCCGCCAGCGCGGCCCGTCGCCCGAGTCAGTCCCCATCGAGGCCGTCCGGTCGACGACGAGCGTCGCGACGGGCTCGGCCGGGAGCGTGCCGCGCGTCGCCGGTCGCGCCGCCGCCAGGACCACGAGGAGGAGCGCCGCCGCGTCGAGCCAGAGGAGCGGGTTCCGCAGGCGCACGCGCGCGGAGGGGCGGCCCGCGGGCCCCGTCCCCAGGGCCCGCTGCCACAGGAGGAGCGACGCGACCACCGTCCGCCGGCCCCGCGGCGCCCACAGGCCCCACAGGAGCACCGCCGGCACTGCGACCAGGGCCGCCAGCGACCAGGGGGCCAGCAGTTCCATCCGAGGTCCTTCCTCGCGGCCGAAGGGTGGCCCGCAGCGTCCGCTACCTGCCCTCCTCCTCGGGCATCATGCGGACGCACTTCGTGAGGAGGAGGTAGTTCTGATGCTGGTAGACCGTGATGAGACCGGAGACGCGCCAATGGGCGTCCTTCTTGCCGAAGTCGGTGATGGTCTCGAGGAACTCGCGCCAGGAGTTCTCCAGGAGCCGCATCGGCTTGTCGCCCGAGTCGAAGACGAAGACGGTGTGCCTGGCGTCGTCTAGGGCGACGCGCCCCTCGCGGTTGAACAGGCGCTTGCCTTCCTCCAGCCCGGCCGCGGGCCCGGGAACGGCCTTCTTCGGCTCGGCGGGCGTAAAGGGGTCCTCTTCATTCACCTGGGGGATGGGCGGAATCTCGACCTCGGGAATCTGGGGAGGCGGGTTGATCGAGGGCTCGGGCCCGGCCGGGGCGGGCTTCTTTGCAGCCTCCACGCCCAGGACCAGCGGGACGGCCAGCCAGCCGAGCACCAGGCCTAGTGCGATGGCCGCCACGAGCAGAATCCGTCGGATCACCGGTCACCTCCCTCCGCGCATCGCGCGGGCGCGCACAGGCCGCCCGGGGGGACGCCCCGGGCGGAACCCGTGTCGTCGTCTGCGTATTCTATGCGCCGGCCGGCGAGACGCCAAGGTTTTGTGCGGCCCGAGCCGCGCTGCCGCGCGGCCCCGCTACTTCTCGAGCCGGTCGAGGCGGCGCTCCATCTCCTCCAGCCGCCGCTCGATCCGGTCCAGCCGCTCCGTCAGGCGCCCGATGTCCTTCCCGAGGTCATAGGGCGGCCTCACCTCGGCCCCGGGCTCCAGCCCCAGGCCTTGCCCCTGCCAGCGCTTGGCCCACTCCTCGATCTGGGGCCGCATCCGCTCGAGTTGCTCGCGCAGTTCGGGGATCCTGTCGCCGAGGCCCTCGGGGACCTCGAACCAGGGCGACTTGCCGGGCGCCACCTGCGGCCCGGCGGGCCGTTCGCCCAGGCGGACGACGGCCTCGAGGCGTTTGCCCATGCGGTGGTAGGTCACCGCGACCTCGTCGCCCGGCTTGCACTTGCCAATCCGGTCGAGGAGTTGGGGCGGCCCGGCCACCCGCTCGCCGCCGACGGCCGTGATCACGTCGCCCGGCTGGAGGCCGGCCTTGGCGGCCGCGCTGTCGTCCATCACGCTGTCGATCAGGACGCCCTCCTTGGTGCCCGCCAGTTCCCGCACGTCGTCGTTCAGGGGGGCGACCATGACGCCGAGGATCGCCCTGCCCTCTTCGGGCCGCTTCTCGGCTTCGGGCTTCTCGCGGGGCGGGCGCTCCTCGCGCTCGGCCGGCAGCGGCTCGGCCGCCCCCAGCCGCACGCGCAGGACCAGCCGCTCATCGCCGCGCCGGACCCGCAGACGGACCCGATCGCCCGGCTGGCACTGCTGGACCTGGTCGACCAGGGCCCCGGGGTCGCGAACCTCCTCGCCGTCGAAGGCGGTAATCACGTCGCCCGCCTTGAGTCCCGCCTTGGCGGCGGGGCTGTCGTCGAAGACCTCCATCACGGCCACGCCGCCGTCGCCCGGGCCGATCCGCGCGCCCAGGTAGGCGCCGCGCTGCCCTTCGCCGGCCTCGGCGGCCACGCTGATCTGGACGGCGCCCGCTCCGGCCTGGACCGGCTCGCCGGGCTGCACCTCCTGGCCGTTGACGAAGATGCGGACCTGGGGCTGCGCCTCAGGCGCCTGGGCCCAGGCCGCGTTGGCTGCCGCCAAGACGACAGCCGCCAGAATCCATCCCGTTCTCATGCCCATCGCAGGCTCCTTTCATGCAGGTCGCCGGTTTCCTCTATGATAACGCCGCGGCCCGCGGCAGTTATGCGATTTTTCCTGCGGGGGGCCGTCCCGGTGCGTTACCAAAACAGCCCGCACATCGCGGTTTTGGTCTGGTCGGCGGCGGGCGGCACGCTTATAATCCCCGCCCTTGGGGTGGGTACGTGTTGAGCGACCCCATCAGCCGGGTGCCACGGGTTGCTGGCAACCCGTGTTAGGGGGATGGGCACCGACTTCGGAGCGCACGGCCCGCCTGGGCGGGCCGCGGCACACTCGGGGCCGCTCAACACGTACTGGGGCGGCGAGGCAGCGGGCGCCATGGCGCAAAGCCTGATACGCGTGATCGTAAACCCGATCTCCGGCCGGGGGACCGACCGCCGGTTCCTCCGCGACCTGGAGTCCCACCTGCGGATGCGGGGCTACCCCGTCCAGATCAGAGAGACCGCCCACGCGGGCCACGCGCGGGAACTGGCCCGGTCCGTGCCCGACCACGCGACGGCGGTGGTCTCCATCGGCGGCGACGGGACCCATCGCGAGGTCCTCTCGGGCCTCCTCGGCCGCCCCGTGCCCGTCTGCGTCGTCCCGAGCGGGACCGAGAACGTCCTGGCCCGGACGTTCGGCATGACCGGCCGCCTGGCCGAGGTCCTGGGGCTGATCCAGAACGGCCGCCGCGCCGAACTCGACGTCGGGACGGCCAACGGCCGCCCCTTCGTCATGTTCGCCGGCATCGGGTTCGACGCAGCCGTGGCCGAGGCCGTCCACCGCAAGCGCCGCGGCCGCATCTGGCGGCACACGTACTACGTGCCGATCGTGCGGCTGTGGTGGCGATACACGTTCCCGCCGCTCGCCGTCACGGTGGACGGGCGGCGGCTGGTGGAGGACGCGGGGTTCGTCATGGTGGCCAACACGCCGCAATATGCCGACCGCGTCCGCTTCGCGCCGAAGGCGGTGGCCGACGACGGCCTGCTGGACGTCATCTGCTTCCGCACGCGCACCCGGTGGGAACTCCTGTTCCATTTTCTCCGGACGAAACTCCGCAACCACCTGACGGACCGCCGCGTCGTCTGCGCGCAGGGGACGCGGATCGAGGTCGATTCGAACGGAAGCGCCGTGCCCGTCCAGGCGGACGGCGACCCCATCCTGACGACGCCGGTCGCGTTCGGCGTGATGCCGCGTGCCGTCCGCATCCTCGTCAGGCCGGGCCGCGGCGCCTGACGCGCCGCCCCCTGGCACGCGCCGCGAGAGGAGGCACACATGCCGAAGCGAACCGCCAGGATCGGCGACCTCGGGGTCGGGTCGGACAGGCTCTTTCTCATCGCGGGGCCCTGCGTCATCGAGTCGCAGGACCTGTGCCTCCGCATCGCCGACCGCATGAAGGCGCTGGCCGACCGGCTGGGCCTGCCCTACGTCTTCAAGGCGTCGTACGACAAGGCCAACCGCACGAGCCTCGCGTCGTTCCGCGGGCCGGGGCCCGAGGAGGGCCTGCGCATCCTGGCCGAGGTCCGCCGGCGGGCCGGCGTCCCCGTCCTCACGGACGTGCACGCCATCGACCAGGTGGCGGCGGCCGCGGCCGTCGTCGACTGCCTCCAGGTCCCCGCCTTCCTCTGCCGCCAGACCGACCTCGTCCAGG
>CAYGZE010000376.1:0-4716 GCA_964354185.1 uncultured Anaerolineales bacterium
CGACCGGCGGAACCTCTGCGCCACCGGCGACCCCGACCAGTCGATCTACGGGTGGCGGGGGGCGGAACTGTCGAACATCCTCGACTTCGAGAAGGACTTCCCCGACGCCCGGGTCGTCCGCCTCGAGCAGAACTACCGCAGCACGCAGACGATCCTGCGGGCGGCGTCGGCCGTCATCGCCCACAACGCCGACCGCAAGGAGAAGGGCCTCTACACCGAGAACGCGGCCGGCGACCGCGTGCGCGTCGTCGAGACGGACGACGAGGCGGCCGAGGCCGACGCGATCGCCGACGGGATCGCGTCGCTCCACGCCGCGGGCCTCGCCTATCGCCAGGCCGCCGTCTTCGTCCGCACCGTCGCCCAGACGCGGGCCCTCGAGGACGGCCTGCGGCAGGCGCGGCCGGCCATCCCGTACGAGGTCCTGCGCGGCACGAGTTTCTACGAGCGCAAGGAAGTGCGGGACATCGTGGCCTACCTCCAGGTCCTCCACAATCCGAACGACGAGGCGAGCCTGCGGCGGGTCATCAACACGCCGCCGCGCGGCATCGGCGACAAGTCGGTCGACGTGCTCTCGGACTGGGCCGGGCGCGAGGGCATCTCGCTCTTTGACGCCCTGCCTCACGTCGCCGACATTCCGGACCTGCCGGCGCGCGGCCGCGCGGCCCTGGCCGCGTTCCGCCAGTTGATGGACCGCCTGATGCAGGCGCCGCGCGATTCCATGGCCGGCCTGATCGAGGCCGCCATCCACGAGTCCGGCTACCGCGCGTCCCTTTCCGGCGACGACGCGCACGACCGCCAGGGCAACCTCGACGAACTTGTCACGCTCGGGGCCAACTTCGACCGGACGGCCGCCGAGAACCCCGACGACGAGCAGGTGCCGCGCGGCCTGGAAGGGTTCCTCGAATCGGTCCACCTCTCCAGCGACCAGGACGGCCTGGACGAGCAGGCCGACCGCGTGCCCCTGATGACCCTGCACACGGCGAAGGGCCTGGAGTTCCCCGCGGTCTTCATCGCCGGGTGCGAGGAGGGCCTTCTACCGCACGAGCGGAGCAGCGAGTCACGCCAGGAGATCGAGGAGGAGCGGCGGCTCTTCTTCGTCGGCATGACGCGGGCGAAGCAGCACCTCGTGCTCACGCACGCGCGGTATCGGCGAATCCGCGGGCAACTCAGCCGCTGCGTGGCCAGCCCGTTCCTCGCCGAGATTCCGCCCGACGCGTTCGACCTCGTGGACGAGACGACGGGCACCCGGCCGGAATCGTTCGACCCGGGGGGCTGGGGCGACCGGGGCGAGAGGCCGGCGCGGCGCGGCCCTCGCAGCGTCCCCGGCTACAGCGCGCCCGGGCCCGACCGGCGGGTCGAACCGGAGCGCGACGCCGAGACGGGCCTCGCCGTGAGCGAGATGGTGCGCCACCCGACGTACGGGCTCGGCCGCGTGACCGGGTTCACGACCAGCGGCAAGAGCCGCTTCGTCCGCGTCCGGTTCAACACGGTGGGCGAGAAGACGCTCGACCCGGCCCTGGCGAAACTCGAGAAAGTGTCGTCGGCCTAGGGGCACGCTGAATGCCGTGTTAGCCGCGAGCCGAAGGCGAGCGGGCCGTGGGCGCGCCGATGATGCCGGCGCAGCCCGGCGAGTTGATGCCGGCCCAGCCGGCCGAAAGGAGGCGTCGATGAGCAAGGGCGCGATCCAGTTCGAGTACCGCGGCGCGCTGGCCAAGACCGTCGGCAAGGCCGACGGCCTCACCCCGCGCGAGTGGGCCCGCCTCGCGAAGGAGACGGGCCGCATCGTGCGGCACCTGAACGCCACGCGCGGCGAAACGCCCTACCGCGACCTCCCGCGCAAGGGGCGCATCTCGCAGGTCCGCCAGGTCCTCGCGAGCGCCCGGCGGAAGGCCCGCCGCTTCGACGACCTCGTCGTCCTGGGGATCGGCGGGTCGGCCCTGGGCCTGACGGCCCTCCGGACCGCCCTGCGGCCGCCGTACTGGAACCTGCTGCCGGCCCACCGCCGCAAGGGGCGGCCGCGCCTCTGGGTGATGGACAACGTCGACCCGGCCGAGTTCGCCGCCATGCTCGACCTGGTGGACGTGAAGCGGACGCTCTTCAACGTGATCTCAAAGAGCGGCGAGACGGCCGAGACGATGTCGCAGTTCCTCGCGGTCCTGGACGTCATGAAAGACTGCCTCGGCCGCGGCTGGCGCAAGAACCTCGTCGTGACGACCGATGCCAAGGGCGGCATCCTCCGCCCGTTCGTCGACGCCGAGGGCCTCGAGAGTTTCATCGTGCCGGCCGGCGTCGGCGGGCGGTTCAGCGTTCTGGCGCCCGTGGGCCTCTTTGGGGCGGCCATGATCGGCATCGACGTCAAGGCGCTCCTCGCCGGGGCCGCGGCCATGGACCGGCGGTGCTCGGACCCGGCCTTCAGCCGGAACCCGGCGGCCCAGGGCGCGGCCGTCCAGATCGGCCTCTACCGCAAGGGCAAGGTGATGAGCGTCATGATGCCCTACGCCGCCGCCCTGAAAGACATCGCCGACTGGTACCGCCAACTCTGGGCCGAGAGCCTCGGCAAGACCCGCCGCGGCCGGGGCGTCGGACCCACGCCCATCAAGGCCCTTGGCGTCACGGACCAGCACTCCCAGGTCCAACTCTACCGCGAGGGGCCCGCCGACAAGGTCTTCACGATCCTCTCGGTCGAGGACCTCGGCGTCGCGGTCCCCCTGCCCGACGCGCCGGCGGGCCTCGAGGGCCTCGAGTACCTGAAGGGCCGCTCGATGGCCGAACTCCTCCAGGCCGAGGAGCGGGCGACCCTGTGGGCCCTGTCGGCCGTCTCGCGGCGCCCGACGACGCGGATCGTCCTTCCGCAGGTCAACCCGCACACGGTCGGCCAGGTCCTCCAGATGCTCATGGTCCAGACCTCGGTGGCGGGCGAGATGCTCGGCGTCAACACGTACAACCAGCCGGGCGTCGAGGCGGGCAAGCAGGCGACCTTTGCCCTGACGGGCAAGACCGGCCCCATCGACAAGGGGCCGAAGGCCAAGGGCCTGCCCCCGGACTGCACAACGTACGCCGTCCTGCGCCGCCGCATCGCGCGGGAATCCTGAGCCTGTCACGCCACCGGTGCCTTGGCGCGGCGGGGCGAGCCGCTCCGCGCCGGGTGCCACTGGCGGCTTGCCCGCCAGTGCCTGCTTTGGCGCGGCAGGCCTGCCTGAGGCAGAGCAGGTCTGCAATCTACATTCTGCAATCTGCATTCTACAATAAGGAGTATCCGGGGAAGCCGCTCGCCTCGGACATGCACCGACCATGGACCTGGGTATAGTGGCGACCGTCGGCCCCGCCGAGGCGCGGTTCGGCGTGTTCCTGGCGTGCATCGTCCTGGCGATGCTCGGCGGGTACGCGGCGCGGCGGACGGGCGTGCTGCGGCCCGCGTGGGCGGGCACGATCATGAGCGCGGCGATCGTCGGCGTGGACGCGCCCATCGCCCTGGCGGCCCTGTGGCTCCTGGAGGCCCGGGCGGACGTGTGGAAGGTGCCGGCGGCGGGCCTGGCGGTGGCCGTCGCGACGGTCCTGGCGGGCCTCGCGGTGGCGCGCTGGCGGCGGATGCCCCCGGCCGATCGCGTTGTCTTCGCGCTCCAGGGCGGGATGGGCAACGTCGGCTACACCCTCGGCGGCGCGATCGCGCTCGCGGTCTGGGGCATCCAGGGCCTGGCCGTCGAGCAGGTGTTCTGCATGATGTGGCCGTTCTTCACGTTCCTCTTCTGCTTCCCCATCGCCCACCATTACGCGGGCTCGGGCGCCCGCGCCGGCCCCGACGGACGCCATGTCGGCGACCTCCGCTACGCCGTGCGGATCCTCACGAGGAGCCTGGCGGACATCCGCAGCCTGCCGCTGTACCTGGCGACGCTGGGGCTCGTCCTGAACCTGACGGGCGTGCCGCAGCCGCACCAGGTCGTCCGGTGGCACCTGGTCGACGCGCTCATGATCGCGGGCATCCTGATGCAGTTCGGCAGCGTCGGCCTGACGGTCGAGGTCCGGCGGCTGCCGGCGTTCTGGCGGCCGGCGCTCGGGACGGCGGCCCTCAAGTTCGTCCTGAGCCCGGTGCTGATGCTCGGGGCGGCGCTCGCCCTCGGCATCACGGGCCAGGCGCTGGGCGTGTGCCTCGTCCTGGCGGCCATGCCGACGGCGATCTACTCGGTGATGATCGCCAACCTCTTTCGCCTGAACAAGGACCTCGCGAACACGACGTTCCTGCTGACGCATCTGGTGGCGCTGGGCCTGGTCGTCCCCGCCATCGCCCTGCTGGCCCGGGCGGGGGTTCTCGGGTGAGGCGGGTGCCGCCCGGGAACCCCGGGCTAGCGGGCCGTCGACCCTCCGATTTCGGGTGCCACGGTTGCGCTGTCCAGCAACCGTGCCTCGCCCCGCAACAAGCACGGCTGCACACGGCGCAGCCGTGGCACCCGCGGGATTGCGCATGGCCGAGCACTAGCCGAACGGCCGATGAGAGGGTAAGATGAAGCGGTGGCGCGTGAGGAGCCCGTCGTGAGACGACTCGTCCGAATCGTGATGGCGGCCCTGCTGTGGGCGGTCCCGCTGGCCGTCGCGCTGGCGGCGTGCGGCTGCAAACCTGGCTGAGGCCGCTGAGACCCGGCGGCCGCGTCGGCCGCCCCGATCCCCGTGCATGCCATGCCCTTTCCACTGCCGCGTTCCGCGCGAGCCCTCTCGGCAACC
>CAYGZE010000377.1:0-4714 GCA_964354185.1 uncultured Anaerolineales bacterium
AAGGCCGCCCGGTTCACCAGCAAGGACCACAACTTCCGCCCGGGCGAGACGGTGGAGAAGCAACTCATCCTCCTCAACAACTCCCGCGAGCCTGTGGCGTGCGAGTGCGCGTGGTCGGTCAACCTGCCGCAGGCTGCGGCCGGCAACAGGAAGGTCACCGTGCAGACGGGACAGCAGGAACGCATTCCGCTGCGCGTCGACCTGCCGGCCTCGCTCGCGCCCGGCCGGTATGAGCTCCGCGCGACCGCCAAGTTCGCTGGCGGCGAGACGCAGGAGGACGCCTTCGCCGTCCACGTCCTGCCGCCCGCGCCGCCCGTGAAGATCGGCGCCCAGGTCGCCCTCTTCGACCCGAAGGGCGAGACCGGGCGGTGGCTGGACGCCCTGAAGGTGCAGTGCCGGCGCGTCGAGGCCGGGGCCGACCTGGCGGGGTGCGACGTCCTCATCGTGGGCAAGGCGGCCCTCTCGGTGGACGGCCCGGGGCCGGACGTCGGCCGCGTGCGCGACGGCCTGAAGGTGCTCGTCTTCGAGCAGGCCTCCGGCGTCCTGGAGAAGCGTTTCGGCTTCCGCACTGAGGAATACGGCCTGCGGCAAGTCTTCGAGCGGGTGCCCGACCACGCCGTCCTGGCGGGGCTCGATGCGGAGAACCTTCGCGACTGGCGCGGCGAGGCGACGATCCTGCCGCCGCGCCTGACGTACGAACTCAGCCGCCGCTTCAACGGCGCCCCCGCCGTCAAGTGGTGCGACATCGAGGTGACGCGGGCGTGGCGCTGCGGCAATCGGGGCAACGTGGCCAGCGTCCTCATCGAGAAGCCTGCCCGCGGCGACTTCCTGCCCCTGGTCGACGGCGGCTACAGCCTTCAGTACAGCCCCCTCATGGAGTACCGCGAAGGCAAGGGGATGGTCCTCTTCTGCCAGATGGACGTGACGGGGCGGACCGAGGACGACCCGGCGGCCGAGCGGCTGGCCCGCAGCCTCCTCCAGTACGTGGCGGACTGGAAGCCGGCGCCGCGCCGCAGGGCCCTCTACGCCGGCGATCCGGCCGGGAAGGCCCACCTGGAGCGGGCCGGCGTCGCCGCCGGCGCCTATGACGGGGGCACGCTCGCCGGCGACCAGGTGCTTGTCGTCGGCCCGGGCGGCGGCAGGGAACTGGCCTCCCGGGCCGCCGCCGTCGGCGACTGGCTCAAGGCGGGCGGCCACCTGCTGGCGCTCGGTCTCGACGAGGAGGACGCCCGCGCGCTCGGGTCCCTCAAGGTCACCATGAAGAAGGCCGAGCACATCGCGGCCGTGTTCGACCCGTTCGGCGCCGGCTCGCCCCTGGCGGGCGTCGGGCCGGCGGACGTGCACAACCGCGATCCGCGCGAACTGCCCCTCGTGTCGGGCGGGGCCCGGGTCATCGGCGACGGCGTCCTGGCCGAGGCCGACGGCGCGGGCGTCGTCTTCTGCCAACTCGTGCCCTGGCAGTTCGACTACGCCAAGCAGTACAACCTCAAGCGGACCTACCGGCGGGCGTCCTTCCTGGTCGCGCGCCTCCTGGCGGGCATGGGCGTGGCCGGGTCCACGCCGGTCCTGGAGCGCTTCAGCCGCCCCGTCGATCCCGCCAAGCCGGAGAAACGCTGGCTCGACGGTCTGTACCTCGATCAGCCCGAGGAGATGGACGACCCCTACCGGTTCTTCCGCTGGTGAGGGGGCGAGGACGAGGGGCCAGGCAGGAGTTCCCCATGCGGAGGCGCGCGCGGGCGTACCCAGGAAGGGCTTTCCTGTTGGTTCTGGTTCTCCTTGCGGGCGGGCTGCCGGCCTGGTCGCAGGAGCCGTTCGACTACTTCCGCAACTCCTGGAGCGTGGTCGGGCTGAAGGACTACCGCGACGGGGCGCGGATCACGCCGGACAACAAGATCCAACTCGCGGACAACGTGGTCACCCTCCGGTTCGGCCGCAACTTCGCCGCCCTGAACCGGAAAGAGACCAAGGTCCTCGCGGACGGCTGGCTGCCGATCGTCCTCGTGTCGGCCTCCGACGGCGCGGTGCGCTACGACTTCACCGTCTGGGCCACGCCGCTGCCGGACGTCAGGGACTGGAAGGCCGCCTTCGATTGGCCCACGGAGGGCGAGAACTTCCTGGTCTGGATCCAGGCCAGGGCGACGAACACGGGCGCCGAGCCCGCCGAGGCCCAGGTCCGCGTGGAGCAGACCAGGCCCGCCGGCGCACCGGCGAAGGCCATGACCTGGTCCCTGGCGCCTGGGGCAAGCGCCGAAGGCGCGGTCCGCCTGCCGTTCGCGCCGGACGCTGCCGCCGCGCGCTTCGACCACGAGGACGCCAGGCTGTGGCTCGAGCGGACGGCGGCGTTCTGGCGCGGCCTCCTCGACGCGGGTGCGCGGATCCAGGTGCCGTGCGAAAAGGCCACGCAGGCCCTCCGGGCCGCCCACGTGTGCCAATTGATCGCCAGCGACCGCGGCCAACTCCATGCCGGCGAGGGATTCTACGACGAGTTCTTCATCCGCGACGGGGCCTACCAGGTCATGGAACTGGAGGAGGCCGGCCTCCTGGAGGCCTCGCGCAAGGCCGTCGAGTGCTACCTGGCCGCCCAGCGGCCCGACGGCCGGTTCGAGACGCAGAAGGACCAGTTGGACGCCAACGGCCAGGCGGTCTGGACGCTGTGGCAGTTCTACAAGATCACGGGCGACCGCGCGTGGCTGGCGCGGGCCTATCCGCAGATGCGAAAGGCCGCCGACTGGACCCGGGAGGCCCGCCGCCGGGCGCCGGCCGATTCGCCCTGGGCCGGCCTCCTGCCGCCCGCCCTCGCCGACGGCGAGTACCTCTGGGAGGGTAAGCACCACATCGTCGGCTACGACCTGTGGAACCTGCGCGGCCTCTTCTGCGCGGCCGACGCCGCGGCGGCCCTCGACAGGAAAGACGAGGCGCAGGCGCTCGCGCAGGAGGCCGCGGAATACCGCGCGGCCATCGATGCGGCGTGGAAGAGGACGGGGCTGCCGCACTTCCCCCCTTCCTGGGAGAAGGACGGCACGCACTGGGGCGACACCGAGACGCTCTGGCCGACCGGGCTCTTCCCGGCCGACGATCCGCGGGTGGCGGCACTGATCGACGAGGTGCGGCACCGGTTCGGCGGCGGGTTCGCCGAGGGCACGATCCGATGGACAGGCCAGCCGGACGTGATCCACCCCTACCTGTCCGCCTACACGACGATGGCCTCGCTCGTGCGCGGCGAACACGAGCAGGTCGTGGAGGACTTCTACTGGTACCTCCTGCACTCGACGGCGACGCATGCCTTCCCCGAGGGCATCTACGCCCGGCGCCGCGTCGCCTGGAGCGACACGATCCCCCACGCCACCGGGGCCAGCAACATGGCGATTCTGCTGCGGCACATGCTCCTGGACGAGCGGGGCGACGTGTTGCACCTCCTGCCGGCCGTGCCGGACTGGTGGATCGGCGACGGCCGGGAGATCCGCGTCGAGCGGGCCCCCACCCATTTCGGCGAGACGGACCTTGTCGTCGCGGGCAAGGCTGGCGGCGTGCAGGTCGAGTTCCGCAGGCCCGCGCGCCAGGCGCCCCGTCGCATCCTCCTGCACCTGCCCCGTTCGCGACCGCTGATCGGTCGCCTTGACGGCGTCGAGGTCGTGCCCCGGGACGACCAGAAGGTGCGATGGGACTTCCCCGCCGTCGTCAGGACCTACCAGGAGCGCGCGGGGGATCTGATGAAGCCCATCCCCGGCATGGTGCCGCTGCCCCTGGAGGCCAACCTCGCTGCCGACCGGTGCCGCATGCTGGACCTCACGGCCGCGGCCAACACGGACCCGTTCACCGCGCCGTTCGGCGTCCCGAAGCCGGGCAGGTACCTGTTTACCGGCATGCCGGTCGGCGATCAGGTCGTGGGCGGCGTGCCGTTTCGGATCATCGACCCGGCCCGGAACAACGGGCGCGGCCTGATTGTGCTCCATGCCCCGCAGGCCCCCGCCGACGTCCCGTGGCCGCGGAAGGTCGAGATCCCCGTGGGGGCCGGCGGCAAGCGGCTGTTCTTCCTCGGCAACGTGCACGGCTGGGCGCCGCAGGACGGCGGGGCCGGCGAGTGGGGGGCGGTCGCCCGGTACGTGATCCACTACGCCGACGGCCGCGAGCAGACGGTGCCCCTGATCACCGGCCGCACCGCCGACGACTGGGCCGCGCCGCCCGAGGCCGACGAGGTCTGCGTCGGCCTCCGGGGCGACCCCTGGCATCTGAACGTCCTCGGGGTCCGCCTGCGGGCCGCCCGGGTCGAGAAGATCGTCTTCGAGGACCTGGACACCCCTGCGGCGCCCGTCCTCGTGGCCGTTACGCTGGAGCCGTAGCGCTCGCGCGGCGGAACGGCCGGGGTCGGCCCGCGCCCCCCGCCCGCCCGGGAGGTCGACTTGTAGCACAGCCGCCCCCGGCCGGGTGCCATGCTTTCGCTGGGTGCCACTGGCGGCTTGTCCGCCAGTGCTCTTCGCCCGCGACCCGGCGCCCCCCCGATTTTGCTGTAAGTCCACTTTTTACAGTCGGGAAAACGGGTTGGCGGGCGCGGATTTGCCTTTTTTCTGGGGTCCCCGGCGGGCCGAATCGGCCCTGGCGCTAGCGCCAAGGGGGTCGGGCCTCGCGGATGTTAAGATAGGCAAGACGAAACGTGTCGTTTTACGATCGTTTTCCGATCGTTTTTTGACGCTTTGCGCCCGAACTTTGACACTTT
>CAYGZE010000378.1:0-4700 GCA_964354185.1 uncultured Anaerolineales bacterium
CGGTGTACATCGAACGCTTCGGAAACTCCAAAGACGAGATCTTCGTGACCTCCAGTAGGTTACGGAAAGAACTTGGGGACCAGGAATTCGACAAGATTCCGACGGGTGCTCTCGGACTCTACACCTATTACGAGCGCCTCGACCAAGGTTTGCGTCAGCTCATGGCCGGGAGCAGGAAATTCGCAGTGCAGCATCTCTCACGAGACGACATCGCCGCCCTGACGCGCGAGGCAGCCGATGTCAGCGGAATTCAATACATCATGGATGCGGATCAGGCCGAGGTGGAGAAAATGCTCTCCGCGTGAGCCGATTTAGAGGAGACTTTTCGATGGGCGGTGATATCTTCGGCAATCTTCGAGAATGGGGTCATGTACCGGAACAAATCACGGAGTTGGCGGACGCCGGGAAACTGGATGAACACCAAGCAGGGCTAGTACGGATACTTCGCTACCGGGACAACTGGAGACTGCAAGAAATGGTTCTCAAATCCATGAAGGACTTGAGCGCACCCTCGGACGAACTCATCTCCGAAGTCCTCGGTCTCCTCGCGGATGAGGGCTTGTACTACCAGGCACGCATTCTTGCCGCGCAGGCGTTGGCGGATCTGCTGACCAGGAAGGGTATCGAGTACGCCGAAGATCGGGACGCCGTTCTGCGTCGCGTTGTGGAGAGAATACGGACGGTCGTGGATTCGCACGGGCCTCCCGTGTTGCATAACGTCATGCGCGAATGCTTGACGGCGATCGAGAACGCGCGGTAGCCTCAATACAGAATGACGGTGGTGCTGACCGCTGACCTGGTGGCAATAGCGCGAGGAGTCTTCAGTCACATGATTCTCGGAATTCCCAAGGAGATCCTAGACGCCGAACTGCGGGTCGCGGCTCTGCCGGAGACGGTGGCAGAGTACGTCAGGATGGGGTTTGAGGTGCTCGTCCAGTCGTCTGCCGGAGAAGGGGCTCTGCGAGCCGACGCGGAATATGAGAAATCCGGGGCGAAGATCGTCGGCGATCCGGCGACCTTGTTCGCCGAAGCGGACGTAATTGTGAAGGTCAAACAGCCGTGGCTCAACAATGAGACGGGCAAACACGAGGTCGAGATGATGCGACCGGGGGCCGTGCTGGTCTCGTTCCTGCACCCTGCGGCGCGGCCGAATCACGCCATGATCAGAATGCTGGCCGCGAGAAACATCACTGCCCTGACCATGGACGACATTCCACGCATCTCCCGCGCGCAGACGATGGACGCGTTGACCTCGATGAGTACGGTCACCGGCTACAAGTCCGTGCTCATCGCGGCCAACAGGTTCCCGAAATTCGTCCCGATGATCGGCACCGCCATCGGAACCATCAAGGCGGCAAAGTTCCTGGTGATCGGGATCGGGGTGGTCGGCTTGCAGGCGATCGCCGCGGCGAAAAGGCTGGGGGGATCGATCAAGGCCGTGGACATCAAGGAAGATGCCCGAAAGGCCGCGGACAGCCTAGGCGCCAAGATCGCGGGCTTCGAGGCGCTGCCGGAACTGGCCATCGGCGAAGGCGGCTACGCCAAAGCCCTGCCCCCGGAATGGATCGAGCGGGAGCGCCAAGCCATCGGGCCGCATGTCGAAGAAGCAGATATCGTCATCCTCAGTGCGCTAGTGCCTGGGGAAGTCGCGCCCGTGCTAGTCACGGAAGCGATGGTCCAGAAGATGAAGCCCGGCTCCGTGATCGTCGACGTGTCGATTGACCAGGGCGGCAACTGTGCCGTCACCGAGCCTGGCCGCGAGACTGTCAAACACGGGGTCCATCTGTTCGGGCTGTGGAACATCCCCGGTTCCATGCCCGTCCATGCGAGTTGGCTATACGCGCATAACGTGCTTCACTACGTCAAGAACCTCTTCAAGAAGGGGCTCGACACGCTCGACCTGGACGACGAGATCGTGCGGCACTCGCTGGTGACGCATCAGGGAAGGATCATGCATCAGGGCGCGCTGAAATCCATGAACGAGTGATAGGCGAGAGTTGTCGGGATGTGGGAGCAGCGCGATGGTTGATCTCCTGTTAATGGCTTCGGTCTTCGCCGTTTCCTTTGTGGTTGGCTACCTTCTCATCTCACGGGTGCCTGCGCGGCTACACACGCCGTTGATGTCGATGACCAATGCCATTTCGGCGGTGACGATCCTGGGAGGCATCCTTCTGTTTACCATCGAGATCAACTCCTGCCGGAAAGTGCTCGGCGCTCTGGCGATCGCCTTGGCTGCGTTCAACGTGGTCGGCGGGTTCGTCATCACTGACCGCATGTTGAAAATGTTTCACCGGCATCATGGATAGCGGCTGGCACTTGCTTATCGATTTCGTGATCATTGCGATCCTCATCCTGGGGATATGGCAGTTCAAAACGCCCCGTGGCGCCCGAACCGGCAACCTCACTGCTGCCCTCGCCTTGCTGTGCGCCTTGGGTGTCGTGTGGTACTCGGACCCTATTCTGGAACCGGCGACGGTCGTCCTTGCACTGGCGGTCGGCGGCTCGATCGGTTGCCTGGTGGCCATGCGAGTCAACATGATCCAGATTCCCGCGATGGTCGCTTTTCAGCACGGGGCAGGCGGCATTGCGGCGTTTCTCACCTCGTTCGTTGAATTGACGCGGGACCGCAGCCATTTGCTCGCGGTCGGGCAATTGTCCGGTGTTCTTGGAATCATCATCGGCGCAGCCACGTTCAGTGGCAGCATGGTCGCCAGTGCGAAACTCGCCGGCGTTGTCCGTCAAACCCCCACATTCTTGCCGAAACACAACTGGATCCTTGCCGCAATCCTCGTCGCCATCGTTGCACTCGGGGTGCTTGCGGCAACGACTGCCGGATCACTCCTCCTGTATGGTTCGCTGGCATTGATTCTGCTGTCGATTCTGTTGGGCGCTGTTTTCGCCGTACGCATCGGCGGGGCTGACATGCCGGTGTTGATCTCGTTTCTCAATGCCACGGCTGGACTGGCTGCGTCGTTCTGCGGGATTATCATCCAAAACCGGCTGCTGGTGGCCTGCGGTGCGACCGTGGCGGCCTCGGGCTCCATTTTGACCCACGTCATGTGCCAGGCGATGAACCGAAACCTGCTTAAGGTGCTTGTCGCTGCCGACTCGAAGCCCGAGACGGTTGCCGTGGGGATCAGGGAAGGCGCAAACTCGCCCCGACCATCGTCCGTCGCCGCGGAACCCGGGGAGTCTCAAGGACAAGCACCGCTGTCCCGCGCCGTCGAGGCAGCAAAAAACGCGAAAAAAGTCATTATCATCCCAGGATACGGGATGGCGTTGGCACACGCCCAGTTTGAGGTCGTGAAGGTTGCCAACCGGCTTAGGGACTTGGGCAAGGAGGTCAAGTTCGCAATTCATCCGATTGCAGGGCGAATGCCCGGCCACATGCACGTGCTGTTGGCCGAAGCCGAGGCCGACTCCGACATGTTGTTCGACTTGCCGGAAATCAATGCAGAATTCCAAGAAGCTGACCTGGCACTGGTCGTTGGGGCATGCGATGTGATCAATCCGGCAGCGATCAACGTGGAAGGCACCCCCATCTCCGGCATGCCGATCCTTGCTGCGTACGAAGCGAAGCAGGTGCTAGTATGCAACCTGGATGAACGCCCAGGATACTCAGGCGTGCAGAATCCCCTCTACGCAAACCCGAAAACAATCCTTATGTTCGGCGATGCGAAAACCACTTTGACCCAGTTGTTGCGGGCTTTGAACTGAGCGCCTGTAAGGTTTTTCTACTTTTCCCACGGGCGGCAATCGTTACGCCGCGCTGACCACTGAAGTCCTCGGAGGTCTCGGCAGGTACCCGGACCCAGGTACAGTGGTTCCTTCCGGGCCGGCAGAGCATTTCGTACAGGGCCAGCACAGCGCACCCCACCCTAACGCACAAAACTGAGGTTCGGAGTGTTGTACTGGACCCGTACTCACCACGTTGGGCGGCGACGCAGATGCCCGTCTCTCTTCGCCAACCCTTGGCCCCGCAAGTCGAACGTCACCATGTTCCTGTCGTCACGTTGATTTTCGGCACTTTCGTTGACGCATCCGGAGTGACCTATCCCCGTTGAATCTCCGCGCCACCCCCCAACTTGCGGAGGTCCTCGCCAGTGAACCGGAATGTCCAAACTTGTCCAGACAGGTGGGACCGCCAGGACGACGACCGCCAAGCACCGCTGGGAGGAGGCCGGTTCATCTTGGTCGCCATGACTCCTTATCGTCGCCCTCGGGCGATTCTGCCTGCGGCCGCGGGAGCGATGGCGTTCCAACTAGCGCGCGGCGGTCACATCGACCGACGCGTGGTGCCAGCAAACGTACGGCCCAGAGGAGACGTGTCGTAAAAGGAGTATGCCGTGAAAAGACGGCGATCTCCAGTGGGTGCGAAACCCACCCGGCCAATCGGTCGCTCGGCCGGAAGCAACCAGGGCGACGAAGGAGGTAACGAATTCGTTGAAATACTCTGGTGTAACGGGTCACCTTGGGTGACCCAGCGATCATGCAGGCCGGAACGTGAGTGAACGCCGAGCAGGCCTCGAAAAGAACAAACGCGGAAGCCGACCTTTCTCCTTTTAAGGGAAGGCCGTCGCCGTTGGACAAGATAGCGACAGCATCCAATGGTTCCGCCGGGGTAGTGGCGCCGGCATGCATGGAGGAGGAGATCGTCGGAACACGGGAAGCCCCAGCGGTGAGAGGTCGTGGCTCTCAAC
>CAYGZE010000379.1:0-4695 GCA_964354185.1 uncultured Anaerolineales bacterium
CGGCTGCACGCCTGGAGGAGGTCGCCGTTGACCTCCACGTTCCGCGTCGGGATGCGGCCGAAGGGGGTCTCGACGGACGCATGGCTCCAGGCGTCGTCCAGGATTCCCAGCATTCGCTCGGACCACGGGCTTGGGCCCAGCCACTCCGTCAGGGGGATGAGGCCGTCCTTGACGTACTCCGCACCGCCGAAGATCACGGCGTCCAGGTCGGGCCGCTCCGACGCGAAGCCCTGCGTCGAGAACCGAAAATCGTCCGGCAGGCGATCGATGCGGCTCGTGATGCGCGTCTCCGTCCGCAGCATCTCGCGCATGCGGCCGTTGAAGAGCCCTTGGTCTGTCAGCGCGGCAGTGAGGACCATGAAGGGGTAGTTGTCTGCGGCCGCATCCTTGGCGTTCCAGAGGTCCTTGTCGCGGTCGAGGTTCCGCGGGATGAGGCCCGTCTTGGGGTCGGCGTGGGCGAGCCAGCCATCGACGAAGCGGCGGCAGCGGTAGAGGCCCTCGGCCGCCAGGCGGGCGTTCTTCTCGGCCTGGCGAAACGCCGCTTCCTCCCGCGGCTCTGCAACGGCGGAGGCCGGCGCAGACGGCTGGCGGTCCCACAGCGCCCGCATCTCGGGGAAGGCCTCGAGCGCCGACGGCGGGCTCGTGGTCAGCGTGATGGGGCGGGGCGGCGCCGAGTCGCCCGCCGGCGCGGCGGCAGACTTGTCGGCCGCCAGCAGCCGCACCCCCGCCAGGAAGCCCGCCTTCCCGCCCGCTGCGGCCAGCCCGACCTCGTACCGCGCGCCCGTGACGCCGGGCGGCACCTCGACGCGAAGCGGCCGGAAGCCGTCATATCCGCCGCCCCGCACGGCCACGGCCCGGCCGTTCACGAGCGCCGTGGCCTCCCGCGCATCGTTCTTGGCCCCCCAATCCAGTTCCAGCACGTGGCCGGGGGCCGGGGGCACGTCGATCCGCAGGTGGATCGTCGCGCGCCCGAGCCACAGGTACGGCACGCCCCGATACGCCTCGGCGCCCGGCGTTTCCTGGGTGACGCGGACCTCGGCCAGCACGGCGCCGCCGTCCTGTCCGGCCTCGGCCTGGCCTGCCAGGGCGGCGCCGGCCCCGGCGATGATCGTCAGGAGGACCGCCCCGGCGGTGGCGCTGGCCGTCAGGAGGACCGCCGCGGCGGTGCGCAGGAAGGCGGCGTTCACGGATGGCTCCTTGGCTGGAGGCACGTGCCTTATACCGCGCCGCCCGCGCCGGGGGGAGGGGCGGCGCTCCCGACCCGGTCCTTGCACGTCTCCTACCGCGCCGCCCGCGCCGGGGGGAGGGTGCGGTTGGTGCCTGGCATAGCCGGCGGCCCGTCGGTGCCTGCCGCCGGTTCTTCGACTCCACGGCGTCGTAGCCGAACAGGTAACGCCTCGCCTTGTGCAGGAATCCTGCCACCTGCCTGCCGGTAGGCATGGTCAGAATCCACCCAGGTTGATGCCCGCCGCCTGCGGCCGCTGGCCCTTTTCGCGCGCGACCTCGCGCTTCCAGTACCGGTACTTCGCCTCCACGTCGGCGTACCGCACCGATCCGACCACGGCACCCTGGCACGGCTACGCGCCGTGCCGTGGCCGGCGGCCGTGGCCGTGACGGGCTGGCCGTCCACCGAGACGGTGTCGAGGCCCGCGCTCGTTTGAAGGAGCGTCTCGTACTTTGAAAGCATCGTTTCCGCGAACGTCGCCATCGCCGCTCCCTGGCGGGCGTGGCCGGGCCTGCCCGCCGTAGCCCAACGGGCGAAGGCCGGGCCCTTGTCCGCCATAGCGGCGTCAGCCGCGACGGCGGAAAAAGAAGAAGGCTGTGCAGAAGGTGCAGGCTCCTGCACAGCCTTTCGTTGCCTTCGACCCGGCTTGCCCGCCGGACCTGTCCGTTCCTGGGGGTAATGATCAGCCTGCCCGGCGTAGCGGCGCTATGCCGCGAAGCCGGGTCCGCCCGCCGCGCCCGTCGTGTATTCAGTTGTCCGTCACCTGATCTATACGACTGCCGCGACCGTGGATGCAAGGGCGGTGTCAGAATCTATTGGCAGAGGCCGGATTCGTCCGGTATCCTTCCGGGCGCCCCATAGGGCTGAGTTTCAGGCAGCTGGATTGGCGCCGCCGGGGGGGCATGTCCCTTGCCGCAAGCGCTTGACATCGTGAGAGGGACCGAGCGGGATGGTCCGGGGCGCCTACCGAGCGAAAGCCCAGGCGCGTTGACCAGTTACGAACCGCCCTCGCCTTCACGGGCGTCCTATACGGCACTCCGAACCGGGTTTGGGGTGTTAGGCGGATGGGCCCAAACATTGTTACGCCGCTCAACGAGACCATGATACGATGCACACCCAAACTGTCCAGCGCATGGGGAAATGTTAAGGGAGCAAGCGATGAACGCATCTGAAGGACGACCTGCCCGTGGCATTCTCCCACGGTCAACAAGAATGGTCTGCCTCGTAAACACTGCGGTTTTCGCATTTGTTTCGGCATTCTGTATGTTCTTCTTGTACCGGCTGCATTTCGGGCCCGACAGTGGCGACTTGTTGCTGAACGCACTCGGTGTTCTGGGAATCATTTTCTTTCTAGGCATTGCTTTCGTGTGGTTCGCTTTGTCTAGGTCGCAACTATGGACGAAGGTACCAATTCTGATTCTCACGGGCATTATCTTCGCTTTATATGCCTTCGGGATTCCATACCTACTCTGGGTTATACTGAGGGGCATCTCAAGAAACGACCTGTCGCTTCCGTGGCTCGGGATCCCGTTTGTCGGTGTACTTCATCTGTTCCTGATGGCCTTGCCCATACGAGACGCGCTTCGACAGTGGAAAAAGCAAAAAGCAATCGTTACCATTGGCCCCCAAGAAAAGCCATCGTCAACCAGCATTCACACTCCCCCACGAAAAGGAGATTCAAGATGAACAAGTCACATCTGAGAGCCCTGGGCGGCCGCGTCCTCGTGGTCCTGGCCCTAGCAAGCTGCGTGGGTTGCACCCAAACGCCGCCAACGCCGGCCGCCCAGGGCCAGCCGGCCAGTAAGGACCGCCCGAAGCCGGAGACCGCGACGGCCGCGCAGGGCCAGCCGGCCAGTAAGGACCGCCCGAAGCCGGAGACCGCGACGGCCGGTCCCCAGCCCGGCGCCCCGGTCGCGACCCCAGTCGCGGCGAAACCCGATCCCGACCTGCAGGGCACCTGGAAGCTGGACTGCGTGTACACGAGGAATGAGGACGGAAACCAGAGCTACGGCGTAGTCACCTCCCCGCAGCCCGAAATGACGATCGAGGGCAATAACGTGACCGTGCGGACTGAGGCCGAGGGCAAGCAGGAGACCGAGAAGTACACTTTGGACTTGGATCAGAGCAAGACGCCCAAGGTCTACCGGCGCGTGAGCGTCGACGCCGCAGGCAAGTCTCGCACGAGAGCGGGCATTTACGCGGTGCTGGGAAAGGACAGAAAGGACATGCTGTGGATGTGCGATCAGGCCGACGGCCAGCCGCCGGAGAGCTTCACCGTCGTTCGCGACGACGGCAAGGGCCGGCGGATTTGGGAGTACCGTCGCACGACGGCGAGCAAGAGTCGGGAGTAGGGGCCTCAGCGGAGGCCCGCCACACGAGGAGAATGACCCTGGGTCGCCTGGAAGCCGAACGTCGCTATGAGGAGAAGTGCCTTGAAGCCGTGCGCCAGCAAGGGATCCTCGCGCCCGGAGAGGAGGTCCGCGGCATGCTCACCAGCTGGCGCTACAGCCAGTTGATCATGTTACTCGGCTGGCTCTCGCGCCTCTTCCAGCGGCGCTACCTGCTGGTTCTGACCCAGCGGCGGGCCGTGCTGATCCAGGTGCCCGCCTGCCTCGTGTCGTTCGGCACGCCCAGATATCCCCACGTGGTGGTCGCTCTGCCCTGCACGTTGCGTTTGGAGAATCCGCCCAAGAAGACGCACCAGGTGGGCAACCGCTTGCACTTGCCCGAGCCCATGGCCAAGTTCGTGCGCCGCCCCTTCGGGCTGGTGCTCAGCGGCCACATCGCCGCGGGGATCTGCCAGGAGGCAGCCATTGGCTAGTCGCCCATTCTGCTGGCACAATGCCGGCGAGAGGTTCAAGAAAGGCTGGCTCGGATGGCCGGCCGGCGGCGGAGGATTGCACGCTCAAGTTTAACCCGAAGGAGACGGGCCATGAAGACACGAACTGATAGGGTATGGGGGCTGATCCTGTGGGCGGCTATTGCGTTTCTCTGCGCAGCCGCCGGGTGTTCAGGCTCCGGTTCAGAACCCGCGGCGCCTGCGTCCGGGGCGCCCGCCGCTGCGGCACCGGCCGGCGCACAACCCCAGCCTGCGGCGCCAACGCCGGCAGCGCCCGCCGAGTTGACCCTGGACCTTGGCG
Source organism: uncultured Anaerolineales bacterium (assembly GCA_964354185.1). Classification (GTDB taxonomy): domain Bacteria; phylum Planctomycetota; class Phycisphaerae; order FEN-1346; family FEN-1346; genus CAYGZE01. The sequence goes on from CAYGZE010000379.1 coordinate 4,366, forward strand.
GCGGCGTCACTATGAAAATGGTTCTCATCCCAGCCGGCAAGTTCATGATGGGCGAAGGAGAAGGCCGGCACGAGGTCACCCTCTCCAAGCCCTTCTACCTGGGCGTGACGGAAGTGACCCAAGCCCAGTACAAGGCGATCATGGGCACGAATCCGAGTCGGTTCAAGGGCGCGACTAACCCGGTGGAGATGGTTACCTGGAACGACGCTTCGGAGTTCTGTCAGAAACTTTTCGAGAAGACCCACCAAGTCTTCCGCCTGCCGACGGAGGCGGAGTGGGAATACGCCTGCCGCGCGGGCACGCAGACCGCGTTTTCCTTCGGCGATGACC
>CAYGZE010000380.1:0-4693 GCA_964354185.1 uncultured Anaerolineales bacterium
AACGCTCTTCTCCGCCGCCACCCGAGCCGCGTGAAAACCTGCGAAAGGCCAGTAGCGTATACTCCGGCTAGGTGAGGAAGGGCTGCGAGTCCGGGGGGCCGGTCCGTCGATGGGCGGGCGCAGGCCCCCTTTTTTCCGGGGCGCGAGGGCCGCGCCACGCGGGGGGCGTGCGGCCGGCCGCCGAGGGCCGGCCGCGAAGGGGAGGCTCATGGTGAAGGGTCTACGCATCCTGGTGCACGCGGTCATCCTGGGAGCGGCCGCGATCGGGCTGGCGGCGGCCTCCCGGGCGGACGGTCCGCCGGCCGCCTTCGACCTGCGCAACGTGAGCGGCACGTCGTACGTCACGCCCGTGAAGAGCCAGATGGGCGGCACGTGCTGGTGTCATGGGACGATGGCAGCCATCGAGAGCAACCTGCTGATGACGGGGAACTGGGCCGCCGCCGGCGAGGTCGGCCAGCCGAACCTGGCCGAGTACCACCTGGACTGGTGGAACGGGTTCAACCAGAACCAGAACGACGACCGGGCGCCGCCGTCGGGGGGCGGCCTGGAGGTCCACCAGGGAGGGGATTACCTGATCGCGGCGGCGTACATCGCGCGGGGCGAGGGCGCCGTCCGAGAGGACGCGGCCGAGGGCTACTGGTACAGCCACATGCCGGCCCGCGACAGCGAGACCTACCGCAAGTACTACGCGCACGACATCGAGTGGTACACCGCTGGCACCGACCTCTCGAACATCAGCACCATCAAGAACGCCGTCATGACGTACGGTGCCCTGGGGACCTGCATGTACTACGGCAACGGGTTCTACTCGGGGGGCACCCACTACCAGCCGCCGACGGACGCGAACGCGCCCAACCACTCGATCGCCATCGTGGGGTGGGATGACACCAAGGCGACGCAGGCGCCCCAGGCCGGCGCGTGGCTGTGCAAGAACAGTTGGGGGACGGGCTGGGGCGCCGGCGGGTACTTCTGGATCTCCTACTACGACAAGCACTGCTGCCAGCACCCGCAGATGGGGGCGGTCTCGTTCCAGGACGTCGTGCTGAACCCCTACACCGCCATCTACTCGCATGACTATCACGGATGGCGCGACACCCTGGCCGACGCCGCATCGGCCTTCAACGCCTTCACCGCCGGGGACGGCGAACGGCTTGCGGCCGTCAGTTTCTACACCGCGGCCGACGACGTCGACTACACCGTCCACGTGTTCGACCGGTTCGAGGGCGGCCAGTTGCTGGACGAACTGACGTGGGAGGCGGGCGCGATCGCGCACACGGGGTACCACACGGTGGACCTCGGCACGCCGGCGATGCTCACCGCCGGGGACGACTTCTACATTCTCGTCGAACTCTCGGCCGGCGGACAGGCCTACGACCGCACGTCGGAGGTCGAGACGCTGCTCGGCGAGGCGGCGATGGGCACGGTGGTGGTCTCCGCCGCGAGCGCGGGACAGAGTTACTACCTGGACGGCGGCGTCTGGGTGGACCTCCAGAGTGTCGACACCACGGCCAACTTCTGCATCAAGGGCTTGGCGGTGCCGGGGCCGTTCACGCTCGTGTGGATGGGGGACGTGAGCGGCGCGTGGGACGTGTCCGCGACGGCGAACTGGGCCGACGGGGGCACGCGCAAGGCCTACTGGCAGGGCGACGACGTCGTCTTCGACGACACCGCGTCCGGGACGCCGCTGGTGGACCTGGCGGCCACGGTCCGGCCGGGATCGGTGCTCGTCGACAACGACGCGGTCGACTTCGAGTTCACCGGCCCCGGCTCCATCGCCGGCCCCTGCGGCCTGACCAAGCGCGGCGGCGGGACGCTGACCCTCGCGGCCGCGAACGCCTACACGGGCGAGACGCGGATCGACGGCGGCACGGTCGTCGTGGCCGCCGAGGGCGCCTTGGGCGCCGGCGCCGTCAAACTCGGCGACACGGCGGGCTCAAGCGACGCGGCGCTCCTCATCGCCGGGGCGTTCACGGTCGACCGTCCCGTCACGGTCCAGGACGATGGCAGCGGATCGTCCGCCCGCACGCTTGGCGGCACCAACACGGCGGGCACCGCCATCTTCTCCGGAGACCTCAGGCTCGAGGCCGACCTGGCGCTGACGGCGGCCCCCGGCGGCACGGTCGAACTGGCGGGGGCGCTGGACAACCCCGAGGGGCACACGATTGCCAAGGTCGGCGAGGGGACCGTCCTCTTCAACGGCCTCCAGGCCCACGGCTCGGGCGCCTTGCTGGAGATCCTGGCGGGCACGGTCTTCCTGAACACGGACGCGGGGAGCGAGGCGGCCGCCAACCTCTCGATCTCGGTGAGCGATGCGGCCCTCTACTTCGGTGCCGACCAGCACCTGGACACCCTGACGATCGGCGACGGGGGGACCGTCGGCTTCGCCGGCGCGCGCGTGGTGGTCCTCGAGCACCTGGTGATGGACGGCGTGGACCTCGGCGGCGTGACGCTCACGCCCGAGCCGGCGACGCTGGCGCTCGTGGCCCTGGGCGGCCTGGCGCTGCTCGGCCGGCGTCGCGCGGCCTGCGCCTGAGCGGTCGGAAAGGGCGGACCGGCGCGCACCTCGGAACCCGGAAGGGAGCATGGCCATGGTGTCCGCAGCGCGGGCGGCCTGGGCTTTCGCCTTCGTGCTGATGCTCGGGGCCGTGTCTTCGTGTTCCGTGGAGGCGCCGAGAGAGGAGCGCACGCCCATGCCGCCAGAAGGGGCCGCATCACAGGCGGGACGGCCCGAGGTCCTGCTGCGTCCCGCGCCGCCGATGAAGATGCCCCACGCCGTCGACTGTAACACCCCTTCCCACTGGGACGGCGACACGTTCTACGTCCTCAACTCCACGGGCCACCCGTACCGCAGTTCCGGCAGGAACCTGTTCGCCCTCGGGCCCGCCCAGGAGGTCCGGTACGACAACACGGTCAACGGCGGACGATGGATCGAGTGCACGTGGCGGGCCGACGACGGGACCCTGTACGGCTGGTACCACAACGAGCCGGGCGGCCTGGTGCCGGGCACGACTCTCACCGCCCCCAGGATCGGCGCCCTGCGGTCCGCCGACAACGGGGCCGCGTGGAAGGACCTGGGGGTCGTCCTCGAAGCGCGGCCGGGCACGCTGAAACCGGACGCGGACAACGGCTACTTCGCCGGCGGCCACGGCGACTTCTGCGTCATGCTCGACGCGCGGGGCCAGTGGCTCTACTTCTTCTACGGCAACTATGCGGGCGACGTCCGCGAGCAGGGCGTGGCCGTCGCGCGCATGGCGTGGAAGGACCGCGACGCGCCGGCAGGCAAGGTCCTGAAGTGGTACGAAGGCGGCTTCCGGGAGCCGGGTCTGGGAGGGCGGCTCACGCCGACCTTCCGGGCCTTCGTCGCGTGGGAGCGATCGGACTGCAACGCCTTCTGGGGCCCGTCGGTCCACTGGAACACGCACCTCGGGCGTTACGTGATGCTCCTGAACCGCTCGAACGGGAAAGGGTGGGTGCAGGAAGGCATCTACGTGAGTTACGCGACCGACCTGTCCGATCCGCTGGCGTGGACGAAGCCGGAGAAGATACGCGATGGCGGGTCCTGGTACCCGGTGGTCGTGGGCCTCGGTAAGGGGTCGAAAGGCACGGACAAGCGTGCCGGCCGCGTCGCGCGGTTTTTCATGGGGACCGAATCGGAGGCCGAGATCGTCTTCTCGCTGCCCGGCGACCCGCCGCCTCCGCCGGCCCCGGTGACCGAACACGGACCGTAACCCTGGCCGCGCGCACCCGCCTGGGGGCCGTTGCGGCTCCGGTGTCCGGCATGGCCTCCGCTCTGGCAGCGGAGCCGGACGGCGCCCCGGCACACGCGCCGGCGGAACCGGCGCTGGGGGCGCCGCCCGGCGCTCCGAGAGCGACGCCTCTTACCTCGGCTTCACCGCCGCCAGGCGCGACGCCAGGGCCTTCAGGGCGGCCTTGTCCACCGCGTAGATCACGGCCTTGCCATGGCGAACGCCGTTGACCAGGCGGCCCATGCGCAGCAGGCCGAGATGGTGGCTGACGGTGGGCTGCTTGATCCGCAGCGCCTTGCACAAGGCCGTGACGTTTCGGGGGCCCTTGGCGAGAAGCCGCAGGATGCCCAGCCGCGTCGGATCGGAAAGCAGCGAGAAACCACGGCACATCTCACGCACGTCCATCTTCATGGGAGACTCCTTTCCTGGAACCCACTTATGCTATACCACCGACTAAATGATTGCAAGCGCCAAGTTTCCCGAGTGCGGTCCCAGGGGTGCGGGTTCGGGTTGCGTTCTCTGACGGCGGCGTCGCGGAGGCCGACGACGCCGGTCGCAGGCTGACCGGCGCGAACGGCGCACTCGACCTCCGCGAGGCACCCCTCGATACTGAAGACGCCGACCGAAGGTTCGCGCAGCACTTGGGCCGTGACTGGCGGGGAATCGTCGCTCTGGTACACTCATAGATGACGGCAATGACCTCGGCCGCTCGCTGTGGCTGGCGGGGAATCGTCGCTCTGGTACACTTACGCGGGTCAGGGTTCCCGGCTATGCGGGGCTGTGGCTGGCGGGGAATCGTCGCTCTGGTACACTCCACTAGCGCCGATCCCGAGACGGCAATCCGCTGTGGCTGGCGGGGAATCGTCGCTCTGGTACACTCCAATCGGCATCGGACGACTGGCCGCACTTGCTGTGGCTGGCGGGGAATCGTCGCTCTGGTACACTCT
>CAYGZE010000381.1:0-2738 GCA_964354185.1 uncultured Anaerolineales bacterium
CTATCTGGTTGCGACCATTTCGCATACAGCCTTGGTGAGTTCCTCGACCATTTCGATGAACGAATTGGAATTAGCGATGTGCCACGTCGCATAGGCACGCTTTTCCAACTCTTCTGACCAACTCCACGTCCCGATGTGGATGTAGAACAATCTCACTCCGAGTCGTGTATTCAGATCATCCAAGCGGTCAAAGACCGATTTATCGATTGAGTCAATACCATCTGAGACTAAAACGATATCGACTCCCTCGATTCCTGAGGCATCCATGACCTCAGCGCGTGCAATTGCATGATCGAGAGCCATCGTGATTCTTGTCCCCCCACCGGAATATTCGCTGGCAAATGCCACATGCTGTCGCCAATCATCATCACTGGTGACGCTGGTGCAAATTTTGGTATCGAAACCATAAAGCTCATATCGTCGTCCGGACTCGATCTCATCCTGAATTGACTTAGCGATAGCGATTGCCATCGCCTTTTCGTATGCGCATGTCGTATCGCCAATCGATCCTGACTCATCCACGATGAATATAAATGAGCCTGACTCCTTCTGCTCTTCCAGTGGAATCCAGCCCATGAGTCCCTGACTTATCCATTCGCGAGCTTTTTTGGCTCTGACTATCCTTGGCATGGATGCGTTGAGACTCATTATTTCCAGTGGAAACGCTCTGGTTAAGTCTTTTGTTTGCCCAACCTTGCTGACAGCACCCGTGTTGGCTTGCTTATACCCCCTGATTGTGCTGGTCGCTAATCCCCTCAGCCTACCCAACACTCTTGTCACTTCCTGCATATCGGTATCTGTCGCGATCTTCAGGATTCTCTCGACATCCTGTTCGGTTGGCACTCCGGGTTCGACACCCCACATTGCCATACCCTCAGCCGTTTCCTGTCCAGCCTTCTGCGCCTCTTCGACGGCTTTCGCCATCACCTGTTTTCGGATGGGATGCTTAGAGGTGTCCTCAATCTTCTTTGACGCCTCATTGCCAATTGCCTCAGCCTCCTGACGCAGTTTAGCTGCCTGTTCGAGCTTATCCTTGACTTCTTTAGGAAAGCCCTGTTGACCGCCACCACCAGGAATACCATCCTTAGGCAAGTCATCGATGGCTTCTTTCTCAAGACGCTCAGCCTCCTTCTGCTTTTCCTCAGCCTCGGCCTGACGCTGTAGTGCTTCCTGAATGGTTTTATCATTCGTGAGCGTCGACCACAGGATGCTGGAAGAGACCAAACTGGCGGCGATATTGCCCTGAGTCCCTGACGATCCGGACTCCATAGCCCATTTCATCAGGGCTTGGTTGACTTTACGGTCGGCTGGAGCTTCATCAACGACCTGTGGATTATGCTTAAACGCTCCAAAGAACGCATCTGAGACCAAATCCTTCTCGGAATCGCTGTTTGGCTCACGGTCGAGTTTCGCTTTGATCAGCCGACCAGTAACCCGATCAAACGTTCCGATTTTCACGGTAGGTTTGTCGGGATTCAGAGGAATTTTTACTGTACTCTGGTCAAACACTTGCCGCCTCCTCCCTGACATACTGAGTGATGAACGATTGGAGTTCGTAGACAGCTTGCTGATAACGCGGATCGGTTTCCTCGACGAAAACCTTCATGTTATCGGAGGTTTGATTAAGAATCTTGCCGAGTTCGTACGCGGCTTTGATCTTATTCATACCGTCAGCAGTCTGCCTCATCACTTCATATGCGTCTTTCAGGGCATGATCGATTGCCGACTGGATGGGATCAACCACATTACCCATCAACATGCGCCAGTCGTCGGCTTCTTCCTGAGACTTGGAAGTCCAGGCATACGATAATGCCGCGAGAGCCTTGGGGTGGACTTCGTCAAACTCAGCCGTACCGTAGTACAGGATAGAAGTCTTAGCCAGCAGATCAGTCCAGTACGTTGAGCGTCGGTTGTTGATCGGGCCGAATGACCGAACTGCATTGCCATTCGAGTCCACAAGACCTTCCTCGGCAACCTTTGCGATATGTTCTACGCACTCCGACACAGCCTTGATTGATCGCTCGGTATAGCTTGCCCTTCGTGCGTCAAAGATGCGCTGTTGCCACTCTTTCTGTTCGGTCTCTGTTTCCAATCCGGGGACGAGAAGTTTCTTGCCATTGGCTCGCATACGGGCAACTGAGACATCTTTCGGGGTGTAATCACCGTTGCCCTTGAGCCAATACGTCAAACCGAACCGATCTAACAGAGCCTCGGCTCTTTCGTCTTTGGGCAGGAAGTTCGCAGTACCGAATACGACAGGCCAGTCTGCATCATCCATATCGTACCTGTTCAGGGTGTCGAGCATCTTATCTTGCACTGCCTGATTTGGTCGGTGAATCTCATCTGCAATCCACACATCGCAATCGGGGTCATACGGCGTTCCAGCCGTGATGATATGCCACTCAGGGTCTTGCTTCATCAGAGCGGCGTAGTCAATGAACCCTTCCACTTTCTCGACCGGAGTCGATGGATTGAAACGAGTCATAACCATTCTGTCGCCATACAGGGCTTTTGCGCAAGCTAAGGCAATATCCGTCTTGCCACCACCGGGCTTGCCTATGAACTGCAAATGCAGTCCTGAGGCAGAGCACGCGAACATTGCGTCGCGCATTTCCAAGACGTACCCTCCTACAAATGTACTCATATTATGCTCCTTTTGTCTCTAATAATGATTGGCATGGGGTGGATTACGTCCACCGGAGAGCGCACGATAAACCCCCTGTTCGTGCGCTCGGTCG
>CAYGZE010000381.1:2838-4680 GCA_964354185.1 uncultured Anaerolineales bacterium
TTACTTCTGGTCTAGGATAGGTTTAATTGATCTGAGCCAGAGACCTGCGATGCGTTGAGGATCAACGAAAGCCCCATCCAGAACGTCATACTCATCCGGCTCGATGATGGGTGCTTGACTTCCATCCACGCCACTCTGGTACAGCTTGACGCAAGCCTTGATCCTTGCATCTGCGCGTGAATCCTTGGTCTTGTAGCACTTTCCTGCGAACACTGCGTCTAGTATTCGCAATGCCTGTGTACGATTTGTGCTTAACTCAATCGCATCTATTTCCGTCCTCAGGCGTTTACTTCCGAACATCTTTATGACCACCTTCGACTCATTATCCTTGGATATTTCGTCGACGGTGCGCGGTGGTGGCACGTTCTCGCCTGACGTTGTGTGCGGCACTTCATAGAAACCACGTGCGAATCTATGACGCAGCCACACTTCAAACGTGTCCCCCTCAGGGACTTTGAAGTCAGGAACATCACCTGCGACAGAATTTACGCTTGTTCCCTTGCAGTATGGACAGGAAATGGCGTAATACTGATCGCTCACAGATGTCGTGAGTTGCTCCTCATAGCAGGTCACTGCCCAGTCTGACTTCACAGTTTCCTTGCTCTTGCGACCACGCTGTCCAGCCTTCTCTTCGATGCTTTCCACGATGATTTTGTCTGCGGCTGTGAGATAAACATCGACTCCAGTAGCAGAATACATCTGGACGTTCTTTGCACCGTGGATGCTGGCATAGGTGAAGACCGTTCTGGCAAGAGATTCAGAAGTGCACATGACTGCGCCTTCCTGAAAGATGATGCTTTCCTGACCTCCGTCGGTGAGTCTGCCACCATCCTGATTTCGTCGACGCTCAAGCGGGTTAGGCGACCACTCGCTTTTCTTCGAGAGATGCCCTTGCTCGTCCTTGCCCTTAACTCCAAGACCGAGTTCTTTTCGCAAACGGTTGTAATACGTGGTGGGAGGCTTATTCCCGTCCCACTCAATCAGAACTACATACATTTTAGACTCCTTTCGTACTAATCTGGCAAAAACTTGACATGATACCAGTGCGGCCTCAGACCGATTGAGCGCAAGTTTATGCGCTTACTTATTGCGATGGGTCATGGCATATATCAAAGCCAATATAAAAAGCAATGTACCCATGTTATCTCTGAGACCGAACTGGAACGGATATATCTCATATGTGCCTCCTGTTATTGTCTAGTGGTTATGGTTTTGGTTTTACATATGCAGTCTAAGGCCGCAAGCTCGCCCCCGACCTTTCAGTCGGGGGCATGATTGTGATCTCAGCTTACATCTGGTTTTTCGTCACCACCTTCACTCTGTAACTTCGCCAATCCGGCGATAAAGCTGACGAATTGTGTGGCGATCTCTCTGGCGAGTTTTTTCGTTATCTCGTCATTCATCGCTTTTTCCTTTGCCTCAGTCTTTACATACGTTTCCAGAGCCTTGATGCACATATCGTCTGGATTGATCTGAGACCGAACGCACGCCAGATTCAACACTTTGGCGACGAACATGGCGCACGTATCAACAGCCTCCTGAGTTACTGGCTGTCCACGATCTCCGATCATGTTGACTGCATCTTCCGTGAGAGACATGATGACTCTGGAAGCTAGGTCTTCCATATCGTTCTCTGGTTCGCCACTTAAATTAGCCGCGAACATCACCCGGTCTTCCGTCTCTGTACTGCTCTCACGCCAAATCTGACTCGTTATTGTGATCATTCTATTCTCCTTTTCGTCTCATATGGTTTGGTTAGAACGTTTATACAGTATAGCATAAAATCATGCTATTAATCGCATGATAATTAATATCCCGCAGGAAATAATTATGCGATTATTC
>CAYGZE010000382.1:0-4677 GCA_964354185.1 uncultured Anaerolineales bacterium
AGGAACTCGACCGCCAGAACCGCCGCCGCCAGGAGATCGAGAAGGAGATCCTCGAGCAGGCCGAGGCCCTCCTGGCCGAGCAGGCCGACGCCGCGCGCGACGCCGCCATCGTCTTGGCCGCCGAGGGCTGGCACGCCGGCGTCATCGGCATCGTCGCCTCGCGCCTCACCGAGAAGTACTGGCGGCCGACGGTCCTCATCTCGATCGCCGACGGGAAGGCCCAGGGCTCCGGCCGCAGCATCGCCGGGTTCCACCTGTTCCAGGCCCTGGCCGCCTGCCAGGAGCACCTGGCGACCTATGGGGGTCACCAGATGGCGGCCGGGCTGCGGCTGCTTCCGGCCCAGGTGCCGGCCTTCCGCGAGGCGTTCCTCGCCCACGCCGCAAGCGTCCTCTCCCAGGAGGACCTGGTGCCGCGCCTGGCGGTGGACGCCGAGGTCGGCCTGGCGGACGTCTCGCTCGAGGCGGCGCGGTGCCTGAAGCGGATGGGCCCCTTCGGCGCGGGGAACCCGCAGCCGGTCTTTGCCGCGCGGTGCCTGCGCGTCGTCGCGCCGCCGAAGCGGATCGGGCGGCGCGGCGACCATCTGGCGATGCACCTGTCGGAGGGCGGCCGCGCGTTCCGCGCGGTGGGGTGGCGGATGGGCGACCTGGCCGACGCCGTCGGCCGGGCCGGCTCCTGCGGCGCCGCCTTCACGTGCCAGATCTCCGACTTCCACGGACCGCCGGAGGTCGAACTTCACTTGAAGGACCTCTGGGTCGGCCGGTACGGCGACGCGCAAGCCGCCGCGGAGTACGCCTGAGCCGCGCCGGGTGCCACTGGCGGCCCATTCGACTGCGCTCAGGGCAGGCTTGTCCGCCAGTGCTCCTGCGGATACGCCTGAGCCGCGCCGGCGGGCGGCGCGTCAGTCCTCGGCTTCCTTGGCTTCCTTCTTCCTGGCGCTCTTGCGGCTCTTCCTGGGAAGCGTCTTCTCGTCGCCCAGTTGGGCGATGACGCCGAAGACCGCGGGCACGAGCACCAGCACCAGAGCCAGCCACGGCATCGACCGGAGGCAGGCCATGACCGGATCGCCGAGCGAGGGCACGAGGGTCACGAGCCGCAGCACGCCCAGGACGAGGACCGCGCCGCCCGTGAGCGACGACGCCAGGATGACGATGAACCGGAAGATCATGAAGCCGACGGCGGTGCCGACGACGAATCCCGCGACGGCCGCCCCGAGCAGGAGGCCCTCGGAGGAGGCGGGAGCCGCCGCGGCGGTGACCAGTGCGGCCACGACGGCGACGTTGGCGCCGAACGCGATCGCCCAGATCACCCGCACGAGCGGCCACGCCACCACGCCGCACACCAGCGCCCCCGCGACCAGGCAGGCGATCCAATTGACCTGGAGCCAGGCGGCGACGGCCAGGCCGGCCAGCGCGCCGATCGCCACCCCCATCAGGATCGCTTCCAGCCGGTACAGACGGAATCCCCACAGGAGGAGCAGGAAGCCGCCGACGATGAACCCCACGGCGACGGGCCAGGGCCCGATCGCCGCCACGTCGCGCTCGATGTCCAGGCTGGCCCGCAGGGCGTCGACGGCCTGCTGCACGATGGACGGCTCTGGCGGCGCAGGTGCCAAGGTCAGACCTCCAGCAAGTCCCCCTCGTCCTCGGGAATGTGGGCCGCCGCCGCACGCCGGGCGGACCACTCGGCCAGGGCCGCCTGGGCCGCCAGCCCGATCGCCACCAGGCAGAACCAGCACGCGGCCAGCGTCAGCGGGTAGGTCTCGGCCAGGGGCGGCCGGTCTTCCCCGCGGTACAGGCCCACGAGTTGCGTCGCGCCCAGGAGCACCAGGGCGGCGCCTTGGGCGCTGGTGGCCAGCCGGTCGCTGAAGGAGAACCGCATGACGGCGATGGCGGCCCCGACCAGGAGGCCGACCAGCGAGGCCGCCAGCACGGCGTCGTGCGCCAGGCTCGGCGCGTAGATCCGCATGGCATAGGTGTTCGCCGAGGCGTCCGTCACCAGGTACGAGGCGAACCCGGCCGGGCCGACCGCCATGGCCGCCAGCACCGAGAACGCAGCCGCCAGCACGAGGCCGGTCAGGACGGCGTGGCCGATGTTCCGCAAGAGCGCCGCCGCGCCGCCCACCACGATGCCCATCGCCGCAATCACGATGGCCGGGTGCAGCGGCAGCCAGTTCCCCACCACCACGCCGACCAGGCACCCCAGCACGGTCATGCTGAACACGTCGCACAGCCGAGGCCAGCGGCCGCCGGCCACGAGGTAGGCTGCCCCGACCGCCAGCAGGAGGAGGTCGGCCCAGGCTGGGATCAGGAGCCTGAGTTCCATCGTTGTGGCTGCCAGCATCGGCATCGCCTCGCCGGGAGGGGTGCGCGTCCGCCCGCGTTTATGCGGGCGGCGCCTCCGAAGCGTACCGCATTCCGCCGGCATGTCCACGGAAAACCGCGCCGGCCGCCCCCGCGCAGAGGACCGTTGCGGACGGCGGCACCCCTGCGTAGAATCGGTGTCCGAGGACGTGTCGACGGCAGCGCCAGGGGGTCTGCTCCGGCGGGAGCCAAGGTGGCTGCCGCCCCGAATGAAGGGGTTCAGCGTGTCTCCCGGCACAGGCCCGCAGCCAAGGCCCGCGTCGCCCGGGCGCAGGCCCCTGCTCCTGAAGCAGCCGATCATGCTGCGCGTCGTCTATGCGCTCGTGCCGGTCCTCGCGTCGGGCATCTACTTCATTGCGGGCATCATGGCCCTGGCGTTCCTGGACTTCAGCGGCATGATCCAACTCGGCAGGTAGGACGCGGGGAACGTTTCGTGACCGCGATTCTGGTCTCCAGCGCGCTGGTCGTCGTCGTCTCGGTGGTGCTGGCCGCGCTCCTCATGGTGGCCGAGAGGCGGCTCCTGCGCTACGGCACCTGCACGATCGACATCAATCGCGGCGCGCGGCGCATCGAGGTCGAGGGCGGGCGGTCGCTCCTTGCGTCCCTCCGGTCCCAGGGCATCTTCATCCCATCGGCGTGCGGCGGGCGCGGCATGTGCGCCTACTGCAAGGTCGGCATTCTTGAGGGCGGCGGCCCCGTCGCGCCCACCGAGGAGCCGCTGCTCACCTCCGAGGACCGGGCTGCAGGGCGGCGGATCAGTTGCCAGGTCAAGGTCCGCGGCGACATGGCCATCGAGATCCCCGAGGCCCTGTTCCGCGTCCGCGAGTTTCAGGGCGTCCTCGAGCGGATGGAGGACCTGAACCACGACACGCGGCTCCTCCGGATCCGCCTCGTGGAGCCCGACACCATCCAGTTCACGCCCGGCCAGTACGTCCAACTCGAGGCGCCCGCCTACCCCGGCAGCCCGGAGCCCGTCTACCGCGCCTACAGCATCGCCAGCCCGCCCAGCGACTCGGGCCGGATCGACCTCCTCATCCGCCGCGTCCCCGGCGGCATCTGCACGACGTGGGTCTTCACGGTCCTCAAGGAAGGCGACGCCGTCCGCTTCAACGGCCCGCACGGCGAGTTTCGCCTGTCGGACAGCGATCGCGAGATGGTCTGGATCGCGGGCGGCTCCGGCATGGCGCCGTTCCTGTCGTTCCTGCCACACCTGCGCGAGACCGGCAACACGCGCCGGTGCACGTTCTTCTTCGGCGCCCTCCAGAAGCGCGACCTCATGCTCCTCGACCGCCTGCGTGCCGCCGAGAAGGAACTCCCGTGGTTCCGCTTCGTGCCCGCCCTGTCGAAGCCGGCCGAGGCGGACGCGTGGGACGGCGCGCGCGGCCTCGTGACGGAGGTCGTCGGCCGCCACCTCGAGAATGCCGCCGAGATGGAGGGGTACCTGTGCGGCAGCGCCGGCATGATCGGCGCCTCCGTGAAGGTCCTCCGGGCCAAGGGCGTTCCCGAGGAACGGATTCACTACGACAAGTTCGATTGACGGGAGTGCCGGGCGATGAAACAGACGCCGGACGAGCAGCGCATCGCGGCCCGCATGGCGCCGGGCGTTCTGGCGCTCGAGGGGTTCCTGGGCCACGACCGGCGCCCGCTGGGCGAGATCCTGGCGGCCGACGGCGCCGCGGTGGCCCGCCTGGGCCTCACCCACGCCGAGGTGGCCGACCGCCTGGCCGCGGCCTGCGACGCCGCCGTCGCCGGCCTCGGAACGCCCGTCGACCTGGGCGGCGGCCTCGTTGCCGTCGCCGACGAGGCCATGGGCCGCATCCCCTGCCCCTGGGGCGACCGGCGCCTCTTCCCCAAGGGCGAAGTGGAACTGGCGGACGCCCGCACCGGCGCCGCCGTCCGGTTCTCCGCCCTGTCGGTCCACCTCGTGGCCGCGCACGGCTTCTACGGCGGCCTGGGGTCGCGTTACCGCCTGGACCCCGCGCTCCTGGCGCGGCTCTTCGATTTCCCAGGCCGGTAGGACGGGAGTGCGGCGTTGCGCGGCGGGTCGGGAGGCCCACCCCGCAGCGCGGGGATTCCCGGCCTCCCGGACCGCGCGTGCCGTCTGCGTCCGCTTCCCCTCCAGCACCGGCGCCATCATCTTCAGCCGATCCCGCTCCCGCTGACTCATCGCCACCCAGTCTCCGTTCATCCGCTCTCCTCAGCCCCAGGAAAGCGGACATTTCTATCCACCCGGAACCGGACATTACAATCCACCCGCGACACGAGAGCCTTGACCGTTGCCCCGCCCCAGAGTAGGTTGCACGCGGCCAAACGAGC
>CAYGZE010000383.1:0-4675 GCA_964354185.1 uncultured Anaerolineales bacterium
GCGGCCTCCGAGACCTTGGGCATGACGGCGTTGTCCTTCTCGTCGTTGCCGCAGCCCCACAGGATGAGCGGCACGCCGACGGCCTCGAGGACCTTGCGGGTGACGGCGACGGCGTGGGCGGCGTCGCGGTCGCCCTTGTCGGGATGGATGCCGTCGAACTTGAGGCACACGAGGTCGGCCCCGACCTGGTCGACGGCCATGCGTGCCCACGCGGCCGGGTCGCCGAGGACGTCGCCGTAGGCCTCGGCCAGGACGGGGGGCCAGTCGTCGGGCGGCGCGTCGAGGACGTCGACGGCGATGACCGGCCGCCGGCCCGTCGCGGCCGGATCGCCGCCGAACGGCACGTTCCGCGCGCCGCCGACCGTGACCGTCGTCTTGCGGGTCCCGCCGCCGAGCGTGATCTCGTTCACCTGGCCCGAGAAACCCTCTTTGAACGCCGGTAGGGGCATCGCGATTCCTTATCCTTAACCGGTTCGGCCCGCCGCCGCCCCGACGAGGGCGGCCACGACCTCGCCCACGGCCGCCAGCGCGGGACTCCGCGCCTCCAGGTCGAACACCGTCGCCCCGCGGAGCGACGCATCATACACCGCCGGGTCGTACGGCACAAACCCTATCACGGGGACGCCCGTGCCCGCGTCGCCCGGCGCGGCGGCGCCCGGCCGCACCTGGTTCCAGAGGAGCGCCCGCCGGTGCACCGTCACGGGCAGCCGGTCCGCCAGGTCGAGGATCCGCCGCGCCGTCAGGGCCCCCACCGCGGTGGCCTCGGCCACGACGACCAGGTGGTCGACGTCGTCCGTCGTCCGGCGAGACAGGTGCTCCATGCCGGCCTCGTTGTCGACCACGACGTAGGCGTACTGGCGGCCGGCCTCGTCCAGATACTTGCGCAGGAGGTGGTTCACCGCGCAGTAGCAACCGGGCCCCTCGGGCCGGCCCATGGCCAGGAGGTCGAAGCCCTTGGCCTCGGCGACGGCCTGCTGGAGGGCGTACTCGAAGGCCAGTTCGCGGCTCGATCCCGCGCCGGGCTGGATCTCGCGCCGGAGGGTCGCCTCGCGAAGGTCGGCGATGGTCGTCGGCGGCACGAGGCCCAGCGCGAGGCCCAGGCAGGCGTTGGCGTCGGCGTCGACGGCCAGGACGCTCCCGGCCGCGCGCTCGACCAGGCGGCGGACGATCAGGGCGGCGACGGTCGTCTTTCCGCTCCCGCCCTTGCCCGCGATGGCGATCGTCGTGCTCATCGGCGTACCTTTCCCGCCCGCCGCGCCTCGACGCTCGGGAACCGCGCAGGGTCGGTGTGCGGCAGAAAGTTGGCCTGGACGAACGCGTCCATGTAGTGGGCGTGGCTCATGAGGTCGAAGTAGGTCATGCGGCCGGCGATCTCCTCGGCCTTGGCGAGGGCCTGGCGGCTCATGAGGGCCATCTTCGCCCCGGCGATCGCCGTGTTGCCGACGAACCGGATCCGCTCGACCGGGACGTCGGGCAGCATCCCCACCATGATCGCGCTGGCGGGGTCGAGGTAGTTGCCGAACCCGCCCGCGACGTACAGGGCGTCGAGTTGCTCCGGCCGCGTGTCGGTCGCCTCCAGGAGGGCCTGGATGGCGGCGTAGACGCCCGCCTTCGACCGCATCAGGTTCAGGACGTCGGCCTGGGTGATGACGACGGCGTGGCGTCCGTCCGCCGCCGGAACCAGCGTGAACTCCGGGCCGTCCGGCCCGTCGGCCAGGCGCGGATCGTCCGGCCGCGCGAACCGCCCCGTGCGGTCGACGATGCCCGATTCCCACAGGCTCGACAGCACGTCCAGCAGGCCCGACCCGCACAGGCCCCGGGGCGGCTCCTGGCCGATCGTCCGGTACTCGAACCGCCCGTCCTCGACGATCTTGAACCGCTCGATCGCGCCCGGCGCCGCCCGCATCCCGTGCTTGACGCCCGACCCCTCGAACGCGGGGCCGGCGCTCGAGGAGGCGCACACCATCCACGCCTTCGACCCGAGGACGACCTCGCCGTTGGTGCCGATGTCGATGAAGAGGCTCAACCGGGGCACCTCGTACAGGCGCGTCGCCAGGACGCCCGCGACGATGTCGCTCCCGACATAAGCCCCGACGGCGGGCAGCGTGTAGAGGAGGCCGCGCTTACTGATGCGGATGCCCGCCTCGGCCGCCCGGATCGGCGGGACCCACGCCGCCGTCGGCACGTAGGGCGCGCGGCGGATCCGCCGCGGGTCCAGCGCCAGCAGGAAGTGGATCATCGCCGTGTTGCCCGAGCAGACGACCGCCGTGATGTCGCCCTGGCCGATGGCGCGGCGTTCGGCGAGGGTCCCGATGAGGCCGTTCACGTCCTGGACGATCGCCCGCTGCATCTCGCCGAAGGCGTCGTGCTCCTCGGCATAGATGATGCGGCGGATGTAGTCCTCGCCGAAGTGCATCTGCGAGTTGTACGTGGCCTCGGCGTCGACGGTGGCGGCGGTCGCCAGGTCCACCAGATGGACGACGACGGTCGTCGTCCCGACGTCGACGACGGCGGCCCAGTTGCGGGCGCTCGTGTCGCCGGGCTCGACGTCGACGACCTCGACCGTGCCGCCGCGCTGCGCCAGCGTCGCCGTCACCGTGTAGTTCGACTCCCGCAGGATGCCCGGCAGGGCCTGGAGGATGCGGTAGCCCGTCTGCATGACGGGCGCGTCGGTCTCCTTGCGGATGGCGGCGTAGAGGCGCTCGTGGTCGGCCAACTGGTCCTGCTCGGAGGGCGGCGTCATCCGGAGGCACCGCTTCTGCACCAGCGGGTTGTAGGGGAACGCCCCTCCCGCCATCCCTTCGGCCGCCAGTTCGCTGAACCGGTGGGCGTCGCTGTCGAGGAGGATGCGGCCGGTGTCCAACTGGTGGCTCTTGGGGATCGTGACGGTCACGTCGGACCGCACGCGCGTCTCGCACGCGAGGACCACCCGGTCGTGGTGCTCCTGCTTCGAGAGGAGCGTCGTGGGCGGCGCCTCGGTCTCGCCCTCGTCGACGACGACCTTGCACTTGCCGCAGTACCCGTCGCCGCCGCAGATGCTCGTCACGTAAACGCCGGCCAGGCGCGCGGCCTCCAGCAGCGTGGTCCCCAGGGGCACGACGGTCCGGAGGCCCGACGGCTCGAAGCGGATCGTGCAGGATGTGCGCCGTTCGGTCGGCATGGACGTTCGCTCGCCAGCCCTACTTCGCCTGGGCACCCCAGACGTCGTTCAAGTATCGCGGCAGGACGCTGGACTCGCGCGGCCCGACCAGGATCTCCCAGCCCGTCTCCTCCTCGAGTTTGCCGCTCATGACCGCCACGTACCCCGGGATGATGAGTTTGCGGTGCTTGACGACGTTCTCCAGGCCGGCGTCCTTCATCGCCTTGGCGACGGTCTTCTCGTTGAGTTTGTCGCCCGAGTAGGCCGTCAGGACGCTGGTGCCCTCGGTGTCGACGCACAGGATCCAGGCGGGGACGCGGCTGGCCTCGGTGTCGCCCTCGACCGAGTAGTAGGTCAGCGAGAAGTTGGTCGTGAAGAGGACGGGGCTGTCGGGGCCGGCGTTGCCGACGGCGTAGAGTTTCGGCTCGACCTGGACGGGCTTCTGCGGGTCTGTGTAGATATTCTGGCGACTTGTCAGGATGGCCAGGAGCGCCCACGGCTCGACCGTCTCGACGGCGAGGGCCCCGGCGTACTTGCACACGAGGGCGGCGGCCCGGACGGCCTGGTCGGCGGCCTCGCCGCCCGTCACCAGGGCGAACGTCGGATACCCGAGCGGCCGGAAGGCCTTCTTCAGCGCCAGCCGCCGCGCCTGCGTCAGGCCCTCCATCTGGCTCCACGTGTCGGGCGCGTCGAGCCAGAGGACGAGGTCCTCGGCGCCGGCGGCCTTCGCCTTCTCCGCCAGGGCCGCCAGGGCCTCGAGGTTCGCCGCCCGGGCGATGAGCGGGCACTTGGCCTCGACGGCCAGGCGGGCCATCGCGCCCGCCGTCGCGTCCGTGGCCGCGCCGAGGAGGGGCTTGGAGTCCTTGACCTTCGCCAGGGCCGCGGCGAGGGCCTCGGGCTTCTGGGCCACCAGGATGATCGCCTTGCCGGCGGCCTTGGCGGCCTCGGCGGCGGCGGCGAACTTGGCCGCGTCGCCCGACGGGTTCGTCACGACGACGCCGTCGATGGGCATCGGCTGGCCGATCCGCTCGAAGGCGAAACCCCGGATCGTCGCGGCCCGCGCCTTGAGGGCGTCGGAGGCGAGGTCATCGGCCAGCGTGATGCCGATGACCGTCGGGCTGTGGAACTTCTCCTCGTGGCGAAAGAGGACGGTCTCGCCGCCCATCTTGCGTGCGGCGTCGCCGGCGCCGAAGGCGATCGTCTTCATGGGCGGGGCGGCGGCGGCGGCCAGGGCCTGGCGCGCGGCGTCGCTCGCGTCCGGACACTTGTCCAGCGCCGCCTTCTTCTGCGCCAGCGCCATGGCGAAGGCCAGGCACGTCGGCATGCCGCACTTCTTGCAGTTGGTCTTCGGCAGGAGCTTGAAGATATCCAGGCCGCTCAGCGCCATCCGCCGCTTCTCCTCTTAGAACATCGGGTCCATCTGCATGACGGGGTGCCCGACGGCCGCGACGTGGGCGGCCACTTCCTCCTCGGTGGTCGCAACGGTCTCGTCGGCGATCTTGTCGACGAAGGCTGCGCCGCCCAGGCCGAGTTCCT
>CAYGZE010000384.1:0-4673 GCA_964354185.1 uncultured Anaerolineales bacterium
ATGCCCGGCGGGGGTCGCCTTTTTCGTTGAGGCAGCCCCCGCCGGCCGCTATCCTAAGAGCCTATCCGAGTAACCCTCTGGCTTCGGCCGGCTGCGGCGGCCGCATGCGGCGTCGGGCTCCATCGCCGGCCCGACAGGGGCCGCCTGCTTCGCCCTCCTTGCCTGCGGCCGCCTCGCACGGCCTCGGGCCGACGAGGGGTTACTCGGATAGGCTCTATGAGGACGGGCCGCGCCGGTCGCCCGCCCTGGAGCGTCCGACGCAGCCCGTGCCCTGTTCTCCCAGTCGGCCGGCTCACTTGCCCGTGAGGGCCTTGATCCGCTGGCGGGCCTGGTTCTTGAGGTCCTGGTCGTTCGACTCGGCGATGACGCGGTTGTAGAGTTCGACGGCCTTGACGCGGTTCTGGAGTTTCTCGTCGTAGATCTTGGCGGCGTTAAAGACGGCGGGGTAGTCGGTCTTGGGGTCCCACTGCCAGCAGCGCTCGTAGGCGAGGACGGCCCGGGTCCAGTCCTCGAAGTACCAGCCGCCGTAGATCTCGCCCATGCGGAAGGCGGCGTCGTCGATCTTGTCGCTGTCCGGGTACTTCTGGATGATCGTCTCGAACTTCTCGAGGGCCCGCTTCAGGTAGTCCTTCTTGGCCGGCGGGAAGGCGGGATAGTTCTTGTAGTCGAGACCTTCCTTGTAGAGGGCGTCGGCGGCCTCGATGACGCGCAGGGGCTTGAGTTCCGGCCCGGCGATCTCAGAGATGGTCAGGTACTTGAGGTCGGGCACCTTGGAGAAGGCCTCGATCTCGGTCTCGGCCCACTTGGCCTTGGTCGCGTTGCCGCGCTCGATGTAGTGCTGGTGGAGGGCCTCGAGGGCCCGCAGGTAGGCCTTGCGGGCGCGGGCGAGTTCCTCGGCGAGGGCGACCTCGCCCATGCCGGTCAGGTCGGTCCCGGGCAGGGGCTGGACCTGGGCCTCGATGGCCTCCTTCTGGACGTCGGGCGGGCGGACCACGCCGTCTAAGGGCCCGCCGGGCTTCGCCTCCTCGGCGGGGGGGGCCTCCTTCTCAGCGGGGGCGGGCGCCGGTTCCTCGGCGGGGGCGGCGTCCCCGGCGGCCGGCGGGGCCGCTTCCTCGGCGGCGGGACGCTCATCGGAGGTCGGCTTGCTCGGCGCGGCCGCCGGCGCGGTCGCCACGAGCCAGAAGCCCATCGCCAGGACCATCATCAGCACGGTTATCGAGCGGCGCATACGTGGGTCCCTCCCTCCGGTGAGATGCTCCCGTTTCTTCCCCAGGGCCCGTACGGGGCACGGGCTCGCATCGTGCGGCATCACCTGTTCATTAGATGGGCGCCCGGCGAGAGCGTCAAGCAAAAACCCCGCGCGGTCAGCGCCCGAGGCCGAAGCGCTTGGCCAGTTTCCGCAAGGCGCGCTTCCGGAAACGCGGGTCCGCGAGGTGGTTCCACAGGCTGCGGTGCATGGCGCGGCGGACGCGCTCGCGGCCGATCTTCTCGACCATCGGGTGCGCCAGGGCCTTCCAGTAGGCCAGCCAGGGCGGATGTTTCCGGAAGAACCGCAGCATGATCCGGGCCTGGATTCGCCGCAGGTCCTCCACGCCGCACCGGTCGCTGACGACGTACCGCCGCCGCCCCTCCAGCCGCATCCCCGGCTGCGAGAGGACCCACTGCTCGAAGTCCGTGTTGGCGTAGGCGTAGATCTTGTTGGGGCTGAGGAAGTCGAGGCCGAGTTCGGCGGCGTAGTCGGCGATGCCGATCATCTCGGCCTCGGTCTCGCCGGGATTGCCGATGAGGAAGTTGCCGAGCGTCAGGATGTGGGTCCCGCGGAGGTTCCGGAAGGCCTCGCGGCACATGTGGACGGTGTAGCCCTTGCGCATGGCCTTGAGGAGGCGCGGCTGGTAGGACTCGATGCCGACCATGAACATGAAGAAGCCGGCCTGCTCCATCTTGCGCACGAGGGCGGGGTCGCGCCAGAGGGCGTTGACGCGGATCTCGCAGGCATAGAGGTGCCGCACCCGCCGCTCGATCAGGAGGTCGCAGATCCGCTCGACGCGCTTCAGGTCATGGGCGAAGTTGGCGTCGACGATGTGGACGATCTCGGCATCCGACTCCTGGAGTTCCGCGACGACGTCCTCGGGCTCGCGGGCGAGCCAGGGCTGGACCTCGCCGAAGATGTTCTCGCGCCACTTGCAGAACGCGCAGACCATCGGGCACCCGACGCTCGTGATGATGTTGTCGCCCTTGAGGGTGAGCCAGGGGTAGTCGTAGCGCCGCACCGAACGGTCGAGGTGGAAATGCGTGACGTCGACGCCCGCGCGGCGGGGGTTCTTGACCAGGTCGCCGCCCTCGTCCGGCAGGCCGTTGCGCGCCGCGGGGGAAAAGGCGCCCGACTGCCGCCGGTACCAGAGGCCCGCCACGTCCTCCGGCGAGCCGCGCGCCACCAGGTCGCGCACCGAGTCCTCGCCGTAGCCGACCGCGAGGATGTCGAGTTCCGGAAAGTCGCGGAGGACCTCCTCCGATTCGCGTGTCGCGTAGAGGCCACCCACGAGGAGCGTCACGTCCCTCGGCAAGGCGTGGATAAGCCGGTCGGTGTGCGCGTCGCGGCCCCAGTTGAGGGAGACGCCCACCAGGTCGGGCCGGAACTCGCGGACGAGGTCCTCCAGGGGCCGCGTCTCGCGCCGCATGTCGACGAGCATCAGGTCCTCGACGACGGGCTTCAGCGCGGTGGCGATGACCTCCAGGCCAATGGGGTTGATGATCGCCAGGCCCCCGTAGAGTTGCTCGCTCTTCTTCTCGGGCCCGTAGGGATAGATCAGGAGCGGCCGTTTCCACGTCATGGCGGGCATTATAGGGCTTCGGCGGGCGCGCAGCAATCGGCAAGGCGGACACAGCGCCAGCGCGGCGGGGGCTGGGGGCGGGCGGTCACCGCGCCGCAGGTCGGAACAGGGGTCAGTCGAACTCGATGCGGTGCGAAATCCTCTCCGGGGCGCCCGGGTGCCGCGGGGTGAGGTCGTCGGGCGTGTCGAAGCGGCCGTCGCCGCCGGCGCTGCGGACGTCGTAGTCCTCGGGGCTGTAGCGCTCATACCGCAGGGCCCGGCCCCACGCGTCCCTGGACCCGGCGATCAGGTCCTGCCCCTCCTCCTGGTCGGGCAGGGCGTTGTGCTCTACCCGGAATTCCTCGATCCGCGCCACGGCCGCCGTCATGGCCGCCTGGGTCATCACGTCCTGGGCGCGGGCGTGCGCTGGCGCGGCGACGCTGATGCACGCGAAGATCGCCCCCAGGCCGACGACCACCACGAGGACGACGACCCAGATGGACCCGACCAGGCCGAGGACGAGCCCGGCGATCGCCAGGCCGCGCGGCCGCCGGAACATCCCCGCGAAACTGAAGATCAGGCCCAGCGGGCTCAGCAGGCCGCACGACAGCAGGCCGACGAGCGACAGAATGAACCCCGCGATGCCCAGGCCGTTCTCCGACGGCGCGGCGACCGGCTGCGTGCTTTGGGCGGCATTGGCGGTCATGGCTGACCCTCCTGCGACTCGGGACCGTGAATGATTCTCCTCTCTTCCATTGGACAACGCCGCGCGGGCGGAGTCAATGCCCTGCTCGCCGCCGGGGCGCGGGCCGAATCTTGCGGCGGCGGGCGGGGCCTGCTAGGCTTTGTCTGACCAATCCGTCGTCCCTGGCACGGCTACGGCTCGTGTCGTGGCCGGCCGCCCGAAGCCAGATTGGATTGGTCAGGCACAGCCTGGAGTCCGAGGGCGCGCCCGGCTTTACGATGCACCTCTTCCGGAAAGGAGACGCCCCATGCCCCGGCCGTCCGACGTCATCCGCTTCGTCGAGTCGCGCAACCGCCACCCGATCGCCCCGGACGAGGGCATCACCTTCGGGCCGCGCCAGGCCGACCTCACCGGCGTCACGGTGACCTGGATGGCCGACGCCACGTCGATCGAGGCGGCGGCCCGCGCCGGGCACAACGCCCTCGTGCACCACGAGGCGCTCACGCATCCGTATCCGGCGTTCACCGAGGACCGCGAGCGGCACTACCTGAGTTGGACGACCAATACGCGGCGGCTGTCCCTGCTGGGCCGGCACGACATCGTCTCGATCCGCCTGCACGGCAGTTTGGACGAACTGTGCATCTTCCAGGCGTTCGTCGAGCAGTTGGGCCTGGGGCGGCCGGTGGCGTCGGGCGCGTCGGGCGATTACTCGCACCAGGTGTACGCGTCGCCCGTGCCGACGTTCGGCGAACTGGTGGCCCATGTCAAGAAGTCGGTGGGGATGACGGCCGTGCGGGTGACGCCGTCGTGCCCCGAGCGGCCGGTCAAGCGGATCGGCCTGCCGTGGGGCGGCCTGGGCCTCTTCGTCAACGTCGCGTACGTCCAGGCGATGATCGACCTCGGTGCCGACACGCTCGTCTGCGGCGAGACGGACAACTACGGCTTCCGCTTCGCCGCTGAGGCGGGCTTGGCGGTCATCGAGACCAGCCACGAGGTCAGCGAGAATCGCGGCCTCGCCCGGTTCGCCGAGATGCTGGGCCCCGCCCTCGGGATTCCGACGGCCTTCGTCGACCTGCCGTGCGCGTGGCAGATGGCGTGAGAGGGGCGGCCCGGCCGGGTGCCCCCCTGGCAGGGCAAGCCTGCCGTGGCTTGACCGCTGGCGGCTTGCCCGCCAGTGC
>CAYGZE010000385.1:0-3226 GCA_964354185.1 uncultured Anaerolineales bacterium
GCCTCGGCCATACTCACCACGGGCTCGCGCCCGTGGCTAGATAACAGTGCGCCCCCGACGGGGCTGCCAGAAAAAACAGTCACACCCGGCGCTGCGTCGGCGGGCGGAATCCGCTTGCGGGTGGGCGCGGGCGGGCGGATGATCTCCCGAGTGGCCTTCGCCCGAGGCGGCTGCCGGCGCGGGCGCGGCGTCGCGGAACCACGAGGGAACCCGGGAGGTCGATCATGCGCGCATGGACGTGGGGCGTGTTGGGGCTTGCGGCGGCCGCGGCGGCCGTCGGCCTGGGCCTGGCGTGCGGCAAGGGGCCCTCGCCGGGGCCGGCCGCGGGCGGGCAGGCGATCGGCCCGCAGACGGGCACCGGCGGGCCGCTGGGGAGCCTCACGGTGCTCAGGGCGGGGCGGTCGGCCCGCGCGTCGTCGGCGGCGCCCCAGCGCTCGAGCAACTGGGACAATCGCCGCATCCCCCCGGGCGGGAAACTCGTCCTGGCCGACCTCCAGGGGCCGGGCACGGTCACGCACATCTGGCTCACCTTCCCGGATCCGGCCCCGGGCTGGCTGGGGCGCGAGGGGAACCCGAACCACTCGGAACTGGTGCTGCGGATGTACTGGGACGGGGCCGCCGAGCCGGCCGTCGAGTCGCCCGTGGGCGACTTCTTCGCCGCCGGCTTCGGCGAGCGGGCCGAGGTCCACTCGGCGCCCATCCTGGTGGAGGGCGGCGACGCGTACAACTGCTACTGGCCGATGCCGTTCCTCCGGTCGGCGCGGATCGAACTGGAGAACCAGAGCGAGAAGTCCCTCAACTCGTTCTACTACCAGGTCGACTGGTTCCGCGAGGCGTCGCTTCCGGCCGAGACGCCGTACTTCTGCGCCCAGTACCGGCAGGAGTTCCCGACGCAGTCGGGGCGCGATTACCTGATCCTGGAGGCCGTCGGACGCGGGCAGTACGCCGGGACGGTCCTGAGCGGCCGGGCCCGGAGCCCCATGTGGTTCGGCGAGGGGGACGAGAAATTTTACATCGACGGTGAGAAGACGCCCAGCCTCTGGGGCACGGGCACGGAGGACTACGTCTGCAACGCGTGGGGCATGGGCGTGGGGACGTTCCCGTACTTCGGCGTGTCGATCCTCGAAGGGGAATGGGACACGGTGGGCTGGCGGACGACGGTCTACCGGTGGCACATTCCGGACCCGGTGCGGTTCGACCGGTCGCTGCGGGTCGAGATCGAGAACGCGGGCTGGATCGCGAAGGACGAACTGAAGGAGGGGGCCCACGAGGGGTTCGTCGAACGCAACGACGACTATGCGACCGTGGCGTTCTGGTACCAGGTGGGGCAGCCGAAGCGGTTCGCCGCCCTGCCGCCGGCCAAGGACCGCAAACTGCCCGATCTCGATGTCCTCGTCGAGGGGAAGCGCCTCCTGGAGGGGGCCGCGAAGAGCCACGGCTCCTTGAGCCTCCAGCAGGGCTACGCCTGGACGGGCGAGGGGCAACTGTTCTTCGACAACCCCCAGGGGGCGGGCGCGTGGCTGGAGGTGACCTTCCCGGTCGAGAAGGAGGAGTTGCGGCAACTGACGCTGCGCATGACGTATTCCTATGACTATGGCATCTACCGCATCCTGCTCGACGGCGAGGAGGTGCGCGGGGCGACGGACTTCTACAGCCCCGAGGTCGCGGTCCGCGAACTCAACCTGGGCCAGCGGCGGCTGGCGGCGGGCGGCCACAAGATCCGCCTGGAGTGCACCGGCGCCGGCGGCGCGTCGCGCGGCACGAAACTCGGCATCGACTCCGTCCGCCTGCGGCAGCGGTGGGACGTGCGCCGCGAGGCGCCCAAGGACCTCTGACCCGCGCGCCGCCCAGGCCGTGTCCGGCCAATCCGACCTGCCTACCGGCAGGCAGGTGCGCTCGCCCTGCGGCCGCCGCGAACCGCGCGGCTACTTCTTGAGGTCGTTCAGGATGCGCTCGGCGTTCTTCTTGAGGTCCTCGTTGGTCGTCGCGTCGCGGGCGCGGGCGACGGCGTCGCGGACGGCGTCGGGGGCCTTCTTGGCCAGGCGCTGGCCGAGTTGGACGACGGCGACGGCGGCTTCCTCCTTGACGGCGGCGTCGGCGAGGCAGGCGGCGGCGGCCTGGAGCGCCTCGGGCGTCTCGACCCGCGCGAGGCCCGCCAGGGCCTGCCGCTTCTCCTCCGGCCGCTTGGCGATCCGGACGGCCTCGGCGAGGACCGGGAACCGGTCCTCGTTCCGCCGGCGGTCGACCAGGCGGATCGCGCCGCGCAGGGCCATGGCGTGGTGCGTGTCGTTGGCGGTCGTCCGGGCGACCTCCAGGAGCGGCTCGGCAGCCTCTCCTTGCCGCCACTCGGCCAGGACGCGGACGGCCACGTCGGCGATCTCCGCGTTGGCATCGCCGGTGCGCGCGACGACCGCGTCGAGGGCCTTGCGCGTGGCGGCGGCGCCGAGGACGCGGAGCATCGGCGGCACCTTGCCAGCGGGTGCGTCCGGGAGCGCGGCGACGACGAGGTTCGCGCACGTGTCGGCCCGGCGCGCGGCGGCGGTGACGAGCGACTCCTCGGCCGCGGCGACCTCCTTCGCGTCCGTGCTCTCTTTGAGGATCTTCACGACGGCCGGCAGGTGGGCGTCGCCGCCCAGGACGCCCAGGGCCTTCATGGCGGCGATGCGGACCCAGAGGTCGGCGTCGGTGACGGCGGCCAAGGCGGCGTCGGCCTGGCCCTCGTCGCGGCGGGCGGCCAGGACCGAGAGCAGCGCGGCCTTGGCGTCGCTCTGGCTTCCGGGCAGGGCGGCGGCCACGACGGGCCCTGCCTCCGTCCCGCGCATCTTGATGAGTCCATCCACGGCCTCGTCGCGCTCCCGGCCCGTCTTGGCGGCGACGACGCCGACGAGCGTCCCGGCCGCGTCCTTGCCGCCGATGGCCGAGGCGGCCCGCAGGGCGGCGACCCGCACGGGCTCGTCCGCGCCGGCCACCTGCCGGAGGACGTCAGGCAGGGCGGCCGCGTCGCGCCGCCCGCCGAGGATCGCCAGCAA
The DNA here is from genome assembly GCA_964354185.1 of uncultured Anaerolineales bacterium. Lineage (GTDB taxonomy): Bacteria > Planctomycetota > Phycisphaerae > FEN-1346 > FEN-1346 > CAYGZE01. The sequence goes on from CAYGZE010000385.1 coordinate 3,030, forward strand.
GTCGGCCCGCTCGCGCGGCTGGGCCTGGTTCATCGCCTGGACGAAGCGGGCCGTCACGTCGGGGCCGGTCATGGCGGCCGCGGCGCGGATCGCCACGGCGCGGAGGACCGGGTCGTCCGTGCGCATGGCGGCCAGGAGGTCAGCCGTGTCGCCGCGCACCTCGGCCAGGCCCTGGACGGCCGCCGAGCGGACGTGCC
>CAYGZE010000385.1:3326-4668 GCA_964354185.1 uncultured Anaerolineales bacterium
GCCGTGTCGCCGCGCACCTCGGCCAGGCCCTGGACGGCCGCCGAGCGGACGTGCCGCTCCTGGGGATCGGTCCGCGAGTCCCATAGACGTCTGTAGATAGTCTCGGCATCCCTCTTCTTCCCGGCGTCGGCGAGGCGCTGCGCCAGGCGCAGGGCGGCCTCGGTCTCCTTGGTGCGCTCGTGATCGGCAGCGCCGTCGGCCGCCCCGAGGAGCGTCCTGGCGGCCGCCGGGTCGCCGATCGCGGCCAGGGCGTCGCAGGCGGCGATGCGGACGGCGGGCTCCGGGTCGCCCACGGCCCTCGTGAGGTCGGCGACGGCGCGGCCGTCGGCCAGGACGCCCAGCGCCTGGATGATTGTGACGCGGTTCTTGCCGGTCGCGCGGGGCAGGGCCTTGCGGAAGGCGTCGGCCGTGCCGCCGACGGCCAGGAGCACCTGGGCCGCCGGCTCGCACAGGTCGTCGTCGGCCAGGAGGGCGCTCACCCCCGCGACGGCCTCCTTCCGGCCGACGTGGCGGAGTTCCTCGAGGACGTGGTCCTTGACGGGTTTCGGCAGGTCGCCGCCGAGGGTCGAGAGGAGCGCCTCGGACACGAGGAGCCGCTCGGCCTCGGCGTCGGGCCGGCCGACGTGGTTGGCCAGGGCGTGCAGCAGGTAGCGGGCCTTGTAGTCGTCGCCCGGGCCGCGCTCCGCCAGGAGCGCGACGAGCCCGACGACGGCCGGCTTGCCGTCCTTGAGGAGTTCGGCGTAGACGGCCTCGGCGGCGGCGGGGTCGGGGCCGGTGTACTTGCCGTCGGGGTCGGCCGCGGGCATCTTCTCGACCAGCGCGGCCAGGTCGTCCTTCGAGAGGGCGGCGGGGCAGCGCAGCGCGGGGCCCAGCAGGAGGGCGGCAAAGGCCGCGCCGGCCAGGGCGGCGGCGAGGGCGGCCGGCCGCCGGCTCGGGGCCGCGCCGCGGGGCGTATGACGCATCGGGATATCCATGACAGTCTCCCTATCGTGCGGGCTAGAGGTGCCAGGGCGCGCGCATTGGCTGGTTGACGAGGCGGTTGGCCTCGTCGTCGCCGACGATCACTTCCTTGACGGGGTCGAAGTGGATCTTGCGGCCGACGCGGATGGAGATGTTCGCCAGGTGGAGGATCGTGGCCGCGCGGTGGGCCGCCTCGGCGTGGCCCCCCGTCCGCTGGCGCGTCCGCACGGCCTCGGGAAAGGAGACCATCGGCTCCGGGTCGGGCATCGCGAGGACCTTTTTGCGGTCCTCCTCGGCGAGGTCCTCGAGGCGGACGTCGCGGGGCTCCTTGCGGTCGTAGGGCTTCCCCCACTCGCCGGAGTCCATGACGATGGTCAAGCCG
>CAYGZE010000386.1:0-4666 GCA_964354185.1 uncultured Anaerolineales bacterium
GACAAGGCGAAGGCGCCCGTCAACAAGGTCGTCCCGGAGGCCGAGATGCCGACCCTGCGCGGCCGCACGGTCGAGATGCGGACCGCCTTCGGCGCGTCCGCCTGGTTCCAGTTCGCCCGGCCGCACGACGTCCGCGTCCGCATGACGTTCGACTACCAGGCCTCCGGCCTCCCCGACAACAAGGAGACGAAGACCATCCTGGAGGTCCCCGGCGGGCCGGGCGAGGACTACTTCTACGCCCTCTACCCGCGGGCCGACGGGGCGCCCGTGCCGCAGTGCACGGTCCTGGCCGACGGCGTCATGACCGTCGCCACCGACGAGGCCGCCGACACCGTCTTCCTCGGCGACGCCCCCTTCGCGTGGGACCGGGACGGCGTCGTCTTCACCGGCAAGGCCGGCGCCGTCCGCGTCTTCAAGGACCGCGTCGCCCTGTGCCTGGCCGCCGGCAGCGGCCGCGTGGGCTACAAGGGCCACGTCCTCGAAGGCCACGGGCCGTTCGAGCGCGTCGTGCCCCTGGCGGATCTGAAGCGCGGCGTCTGGCCGGCCGGCGACGCCTACGAGAAGCAGGTCGCGACCGTCGACCTCGGCCGCGGCGTCAAGGTGACCAGCGAAGGCCCGTTCACGGCCGCCCTGGAGGGCGAAACCGTGAGGATCCGGACGGGCGGCCGCGACCGCGTCCTCCACGTCACCCAGCCGCCCTTCATCGTCCGCCCGCAGTACTGGGTTGACGGCCTCGAGTCGATGGCCTGCTGGACCGACTATCCCGCGAGCGGCTGGGGGGCCTACAGGAACTCGTGGCTCATCGGCCTCTCGGTGCCCGCGGGCGAGCACGAACTGGTCGTCAAGGACATGGCGTTCGAGCGCGGCTGGGACCGCCCGTTCCGGCCGCTCATCGCGGAGGCCCTCCGGGACGAAAGGTAGGTGGCGACCATGGCGACAGGACCAGGGCCGTTTCCAGAAAGGTACTGCAACTCCCTTACGCCGGGTGCCACTGGCTGCTTGCAGCCAGTGCCCAACGAACACGGGCGGACAAGCCGCCCGTGGCGCGGCCTTCCGCGTGCGACGGGCCTGGTGCTGGCGGCGGCCCTGCTCCTGGCCGGCGCGGGTCCGGCCGGCGCGGACGAGTTCGTCGGCCCCTTCCCGAGTTGGGCCGACGCCAAGCGCGACTACGGCGCCCTGGGTGACGGCAAGGCCGACGACTCCGATGCCCTCCAGAAGGCCCTCGACGACCTCCGCAAGGAGAAGGACGCCCCGAGCAAGGTCCTGTATCTCCCGGCGGGGACGTACCGCATCACGCGGACGCTGGAACTCCTGCGCGCGGCGCACAACGAGTCGAGCGGCGTCAGTATCCTCGGCGAGCACCCCGACCGGACCGTCCTCCGCTGGGACGGCCCCGCCGACGGCGTCATGTTCCTCTACAACCCGTGGTACGCGCGGATGGGGCGCCTGACCTTCGACGGCGCCGGCAAGGCCCTGACGGCCGTCCGCCACGGCGAACAGTTCACCACCGCCAATGAGTTCGCCGACTGCACCTTCCGCGACGTCGGCTTCGGCATCGAGGCGGGGATGAAGAACGGCATCGCCGAGACGGCCGTCCTGCGGTGCCGGTTCCTGCGGTGCTCGAAGGCGGGCATCAGCATCCAGAACTTCAACTCCCTCGACTGGTGGATCTGGCACTCGCGCTTCGAGGACTGCCGCCTTGGCGTCACCAACCAGTTCGGCGCCGGGCACTTCCACGTCTATGAGAGCCTGTTCCTCCGCTCGACCGAGGCGGACATGAGCATGGGCAACACGGAGTACTTCGGCATCCGCCACAACACGTCCGTGGGCTCGAAGGCCTTCTTCGTGGCCGGCGGCATCGGCGCGGGCGCCAACCTCATGTTCCAGGGCAACACGATCCTCGACCCCCAGGACGCGGCCGCCATCCGCATCGGCAACCTGGGGCCCGTGGTGCTCCTCGATAACGTGATCCGCAGCGCCGCCTCGGCCCAGGCCGGGCCCGTCGTGGTCCTCGGGGCCCAGACGGCCGCCGTCAGCATCGGGAACACGTTCACCCTGGCCGACCCGATCCGGCCGGGCGACCGCTTCCACGCGGCCGACGACCGCGTCGTCAAGCGCGACGAGGTGCAGGCCGCCGTGCCCGACCTGCCGCCGCCCGACCCCGCCCCCAAGCGGCCCGTCATCGAGGTCGCCGCGGGGGCCGACGCCGCCGTCATCCAGAAGGCCATCGACGAGGCCGCCGCCTTGGCCGGCCGGCGGCCCGTCGTCCACCTGCCCGCGGGGAAGTACCGCGTCGACCGCACGCTCGCCGTCCCGGCGGGGTGCGACGTGCAACTGGTCGGCGACGGCATCCTCAACGCCACCAGCCTGGAATGGGCCGGCCAGGGCGAGGGGCCCGTCCTCCGCCTCGCCGGGCCCTGCCGCGCAACGGTCCGCGAGATGCAGGTCCACGGCGGCAAGGAGGCCGACGCCTTCGTTCTCCCCGACGCCGACCAGCCCGGCGGCCGCGTCTTCCTCGAACAGGTCTTCCTCTCGGCCGCCGAGGTGGGCCTGCTGGTCGACCGCCTCGCCCGCACCGACGTCCTGATGCACGACATCGGCCACAGCGGGTGCAAGGTGGGCGTCAAGGTGGTCGGCACCGGCCCCGGCGAGGCCGCCAAGGACGCCGGCCGGGTCCTCCTCTTCAGCGGCGCGTCGAGCAACAACGGCCTGTCCTACGACGTCTCGCGCGGCGGCCGCCTCGTCGCCCGCGACATCTGGTACGAGTCCGGCGCCGAGCCCCGCTTCATGCGGTGCACCGACGCGGGCGCCTTCACCCTCGACGGCGCCAACGTCGCCCATCCCCACAAGGAGGGCGTCCCGGGCGTTGAAATCGACGACTTCCGCGGCCGCCTGACCTTCATCGGCGCGACCTTCACCGACGGCGAGAGCCCGGCCGGCACCCATCCGGGCGTCGTCGTCCGGGGCGACGGGCAAGGGACGCGGCTCCTCCTCCTCGGGCCGCACGGACATGGGGAATACCTCGCGAACGAGTCGCCGCACGCCCGGGTCGCGCGGCTGCTGGGGGTCCAGTACACCGAGGGCGGTGGCGCCAGGCCCATCGCCGACGTCGGCCCGTGGGACGCGGCGTTCGTCCGCGAGATGATCGCCGACACCCGGGCGGCCAGGCCCCGGCCGCTGACGCCCGTGCCGGCCGGTGCGACCGACGCCCGGTTCTTCCGCGTCGTGGTGAGCGGCCGCAATGGCCTTGTCCTGAGCCCTGGACACTAGGCGGAAACGCGGAATGACACGGCGACTTCCATGCGCCGGGTGCCACTGGCTGCTTGCAGCCAGTGCTTCCCGAACGCTGGCGGCCAGGCCCGCCTGCGGCCGTGTGCGGCGGGTCCCCGCGCCCGCCGCGCGGGTTCACACGGACGGTGCAATAGCCGATAACGGGAACGGTTAGTCCCTATCGGAGGTGCCGCCATGAAACGGAAGGCCGTGCTTTTCGTGCTGGCGTCGGTCCTGGTGACGACCACGGCCTGGGCTGCGCCGGGCCAGAATCCGCTGGATGCCATCCGGTCGGCCATGGCCAACGCCGACTACGGGGCCGCCGTCACGGCCGCCAGGGCCTGCATCCTCCTCAGCGACGACCAGGAGGCCAAGACCGAGGCCATGGTTTTGCTGGCCGACGCCCTCCGCAAGAAGGGCGACTGGACGCCGGCCGCCAAGGCCTACGCCGACCTCAAGGGCCGCTTCGAGAAGGCGGCCGACTCCGCCGTCCGCTACGAAGCCACCGCCGAGGTCATCCAGGCCTGCCGCGAGGGCGTCTACCCGCCCCTCGCCTCCAGTCCCACCCCCTACGGGTCCCCGCCGTCCGCGACCGTGGCCGCCGACGACGTCCTCGCCCTCGCCCTCGTCCACCTGGGCGAGACCCGCGCCAGGAAACTCGACACCCGGGCCGAGGGCCTGAAACGCGCCGCCACGCCCGAGGAGGCCGCCGCCCTCTTCGCCGAGGTCATCGAGGGCTATCGCCAGGCCCGCATCCTGGCGCCGTCGCTGCCGCGCACCCACGATCTCGAGGCCGCCAAGGCCGCCGGCAGCCGCCTCGAGGCGCTCTCGGGCGAGATCCTCCCCAAACTCCAGGCCGGCATGGCCAAGTTGCAGGAGACCATCGGCGAGCGGGCCACCATCGACAACCAGCAGAAGAAGGAGTTGGCCGACCGCGAGGCCCACTGCATCGCCATGGCCGAGGCCGAAGACGCCTTCCGCGGGGCCCTCGTGAAGGTCAACGACCCCGGCGGCCGCCGCAACCCCGAACTCGTGCGCCTGGGGGCCGAGAGCCTGAAGCGGAACCGCGAGTACGGCCGGCTGGCCCAGGTCTGCCGCCGCATCCGCACCCGCCCCGGCCTGACGTGACCCCGCCGGGTGCCACCCTGGCTGGGCGCCGCGGCGACCGCTGGCGGCCCTGGCCTCCGAAGCCTTGGCGAAGGAGGCTTGCCCGCCAGTGCTTCTCATCCGCGATCCGGCGCCCCGAGAATTGCTGTAAGTCCACTTTTTACAATTCGAAAAACGGGTTGGCGCGCGCGAAATGCGCCGTTTTTTGGGCCTCCCGGCCGGCCAAATCGGCCTTGGCGCTAGCGCCAGGGGCGTCGGGCCTCGCGGATGTTAAGATGGGTAAGGCAAA
>CAYGZE010000387.1:0-4648 GCA_964354185.1 uncultured Anaerolineales bacterium
GCAACGCTCTTCTCCGCCGCCACCCGAGCCGCGTGAAAACCTGCGAAAGGCCAGCCTGAAGGAGAAAGGCGATTTTTCGCTGCGTCTCTGCGTTCGTCTTAGCCGGTCTGCTGTGCTCTTGTGGGCGCCCCGCACAGCCCAATGGGAGCCATGCGCCCCAAGCCGTAGAGGCGGAGGACTGGAAAGATGTGGTTGAGACTTTGAGATGCCTATATGGTCCCCCCCAGGGGCCGCATAGAGAGGTCCAGAGAATGCTTTGGGATCTCGACGGGGATTCTAAGCCGGAGACCCTTGTGCTCATCGACCCGAATGACCCGGCTCCGGCAAGCAACCTCTTACGGGGGCAGAAGGTGTCCGGAAGAGGGTTTGTCTTGCTGTACGAGGTCCGTGGGAAGCGATGGCCGGTGTTTTACTACTACAACGATTACGTAGATGTGTTCGAGATAGCACAAATCGAGGGCACTCGCGGCATTGTAGCGACTCACGAGTGGAAAGAGTATTTGGAGCAGAGAAGGTGGTTCTGGGAGAAGAGGACGGAGGACGAACCTGTGCCCCGATGGTGGGCTCAACGGAGGCGCAAGAAGTTGGATGGTTCCGATTGGGGCCCCTGGCAGGACTTCCCACCGTTCTACGCGGTCTGCGGCAAATAAGGCAAGACCCGGTCCGCCTTCGGGGAGAAGAGAGGGGCCAGGTTCCACGGGGCTGGCGGGATGGATGCGGTTAAGTCCGCTGCACATGAATAAGGGTTTGTGTTGTCCCAAGTTGGAAGGCCCGGGCGTTGGGGTCGCTCGGCACCGTGCTGGTTGAGAAGGCCCGCCGCGCAGAGTGGCGCTGTAGGATTCGCGGAGGGTGCCCCCGGGCTCGGGAATGCCCTTCGCCTAGCGGCCGCCTGCGTTCGGCGCGCGCAGCAGTTTCCCGCCGCCCGGCGCGAGATGGAGGGCCGCGTCCTTCGCGGCCACAGGCGTCCACGTGCCGCCGGCGGGGTCGAAGGCCTCCAGGCGCCCCGGGCCGACCACCCCCGTGACCGCCTCGGCCTGGTAGTCGAGATTGACCACGAGCACGTGGGTCGGCTTGCCCGGTCCGTTGCCCTTGGCCGGCGGGCCGAAAAGCCCCAACAGCATCCCTCTCACACGCTCCGGCGGCTTGTACGGCACGGCGGGCACGGCCGGATCGAGGCGGAACGGGGCATCCTTGGGCAACGGCTCGGACCCCGGCGGCATCATCCCGGCATGATACACGCCCAGCGACCGCAGCGGCTGAAGTTGCGCGGCAATCGCCACGAAGTCGCGGTTGAGCGACTTCAGGGCGTGGTAGATCGGCGTCGGCGTGCCGTCGGGCAGGGCGATCCCCCCGGTATGGTCCGGCCAGCAGTAGACGTAATACGAGATTCCCTGGGCCCCGTAGGCCAACGTCGTATAGACGAGGTAGCGCATCTCGTCGCCCGTGGGGACGCGCATCAAGGGGGTCCAGGTGCATGCCTGGACGATGTTCAGAAACGGTACCCCAGCCTGCTGCGCGGCCTGGCGGACCATCGCCAGGTTGAGGAAGTACTGCTCGTTGTCGCCCGCCTTGGAGAACTGGTAATGGTCGTAACTCACGAGCGCCGGCTTCACGACATCGAGGTACCGGCGGAGGTGTTCCCGGTACGCCGTGACCGCGTCGCCCTGGGTGCCCAGTTGCTGATTGTTCGCGTAGGTCGGAAACAGGTTGATGTAGGCCAGGTGCGCCGGGTCGCGCTCGCGCAGGTAGCCGACGAGCCGGCCGAGAGCGGGAAAGGCCACAGCGCCAGGCTCGTCGGTGATGAAGTAACTGTAGAGGGCCGGGTGCGTGCGGACCCGGGCCACCAGCGCGTCGAGTTTCTCCCGCTGGGCCGGGTCGTCGAGCGCCGCCGGCGAGAGCAGCGGGTCCTGGAGTTGCGCCCGCAGGCCGTGCCGCGCGGCCACGTCCAACTCCTTCTCCGCACACCAGACGAGGTTCCAGCCGCCCTCGGCCATCTGCCGGGCGACCTCGTCGGTCAGCGCCGGGCCGGCCCAGTAGGTGACGATGGGCGTGCCGGGCTTCCACGCCGAGGCCGCTTGCCCTTGAGCCTCGGCTGCCCATGCGGGCAAGCCGCCCGCGGCCAGCGCCAGGACGGCGGCCGCGCAGGACAAGCCTTGTCCGAACAGTGTTGTCATGTCCGTCCCTCCCCAGGATCCCGTTCGCCAGACCGCCGAAGACTCGCGGCAGACAAGGCGGCGCCGGCCGGTATTCCGTCAACGCCGTCTGTGTGAGTTGCCCAGGAGAGTGGAGAGCCAGGTAAGCCCTGCTTCGCCCGCAAACGGCGCGGGCTACGAAGGGCATCCTGCATAGCCCGCTTCGCGGGCGACGCAGGATGGTGGTGGCGGGTGGATTTGAACCACCGACCCGGGGCTTATGAATCCCCTGCTCTACCCCTGAGCTACGCCACCGGACACCGCACAGTCTAGGGACACGGCCCGATTTGTCAAGCGCCGGGCCCCGTCCTGTCCCGGCCGCGCAGGGGCCGGCCCCGTCAGACCTGGATGCCCAGCAGGCGGCAGGCGTTCGTCGTGTAGAGGCGGGCGAGGACGTCGTCCGGCAGGGCCAGGCCGTGGACCCGCGGGCCCTCGGGCCACGGGGCGCACGGGTCCGGGATGGGCGACGGCCGCACGCCCTCCCCCTCCCACAGCCAGCGGTGGACCCAGTAGCGCGAGGCGTAGTGGGCCGGGGCGGCGTCGGCGAAGGCCACCAGGTCGGTGCCGAAGACGATGCGGTCGGCCCGCTCCAGGAGGAACGCGCGGCTCTCGGCGGGCTTGCGCGCGAGTTCCCGGGCGATCCACTTGGTGGCGCTCGAGTCGAGGTAGTAGTTCGGATAGGCGTCGAGCAGGCGCCGCAGGTGGCCGAGGTCCTCCGGGTCGCCCCCGAAGTGGGCCCCCTGGACCTTCAGCGTCGGGTACGCGGCCAGCGTGTGCTCCAGCCCCTCGTAGTGCGAGGCCTTCGTCCCGTAGCGGGCCCGGTCGGCGTAGGTCGTGGCGAACCAGCAGTCCGGGTCGGCCACGTGGACGAGGGCGGCCATGCCGAGTTCGGCCAGCGTCTCGAACACGGGCCCCAGCGCCGGATCGTCGAACCGGAAGTGCCGCTCGTCCCAGAAGCGCGGCGTGTACCAGAACTTGGCGGCGACGGCGCCGCGGGCCCGGGCCTCGCGGACGATGCGGACGTTGTCGCGGCCGAACCGCGCGGGGTCGTCGAGGCGGCTGTGATCGGTCCAGACGATGGGGCGCCACGCGTCGCCGAACTCGCGCCGCAGCCCATCGAGCGCCTCCAGCCGCGCGATCCCGCACAGGATGCGCACGCCGTGTTCCCGCGCCACGCGCACCAGCAGCCGCGCGACCTCGGGCGAGTCGGTGTGGGTGTGGCAGTCGATGATCGGCCCCGCGTAGCGGCGCACGGGCGGCCGGGAGAGGTCCGCATCCGTGATGGGCGCTTCGCGCGGCATAGGCCTCGGGGGCAACGGGCGTCCGACGGACCCGCGCGGCGGCGCGTCCGGCTCACCGGCCGCCGTACCACTTCTCGTAGAACTCCCGGTACGACCCGTCCTTGACGCGGCGCCACCAGTCCTCGTGGTCCTGGTACCAGCGGACCGTGGCGGCCAGGCCTTCCTCGAAGGTGACGCGCGGGCGCCACCCGAGTTCGGCCTCGAGGCGCGCGGCGTTCATCGCGTAGCGCCGGTCGTGGCCGGGGCGGTCCTTGACGAACTGGACGAGCGACTCGGGCTTCCCGAGTTGCCGCAGGATCTCGCGAACGACGTCGAGGTTGTGCCGCTCGGCGCGGGCCCCGACGTTGTAGACGCGTCCCGCGCGGCCGCGCTCGACGGCGGCCAGGATCGCGCGGGCGTGGTCGTCCACGTAGATCCAGTCGCGGACCTGGCGGCCATCGCCGTAGACCGGGACGGGCTTGTCCTCGAGCAGGTTGGTCACGGCCAGCGGGATGAACTTCTCCGGGAAGTGGTACGGGCCGTAGTTGTTGGAGCAGCGCGTGACGACGACGTCCTGGCCGAAGGTCCGCTGGGCGGCCAGGACCAGGAGGTCCGCCCCCGCCTTGCTGGCAGCGTAGGCACTCGACGGGGACAACGGCGTCTCCTCGGTGAACGGCGGATCGTCGGGCCCGAGCGTGCCGTAGACCTCGTCGGTCGAGACCTGGAGGAACCGCCCGACGCCCCGCGCGCGGGCGGCGTCCAGCAGCACCTGCGTCCCCAGGACGTTCGTCCGGACGAACGCCAGGGGCCCGAGGATGGAGCGATCGACATGCGACTCGGCGGCGAAGTTGAGGACGGCGTCGGCCCCCTGGGGGATCGCCGCGGCCATCGCCTCGGGGTCGGTGATGTCGGCCCGGACGAAGGTGTGGCGGTCGGCCGGGACGCCCTCGAGGTCCTGGAGGTTCCCGGCGTAAGTCAGCAGGTCCACCGTGACGATGCGAAGGTCTGCCCGCTCGGCCAGGGCCATGCGGATGAAGTTCGAGCCGATGAACCCGGCGCCGCCGGTCACGACGTAGGTCGGCATGAACTGGGGCCCCTGTCAACGGCGGGGCGACGCGGGCGCCACGCGTTGGCGGCGCCCGGTCGCCCGGATACGTCCTTTGCCCGGCGCAGCAG
>CAYGZE010000388.1:0-4633 GCA_964354185.1 uncultured Anaerolineales bacterium
GCCTGGCGGCCGAGGCGCAGCCGTCCGTGACGGCCGCCCAGGCCCTCGCGCATCCCACGTGGTCGATGGGTCCGAAGATCACGATCGACTCGGCGACGCTGATGAACAAGGCGCTGGAGGTGATCGAGGCGCATCACCTGTTCGGTCTGGCGGCGGACGAGATCCGCGTGCTGATCCACCCGGAATCGACGGTCCATTCGCTCGTCGAGTTCGTGGACGGGTCGGTGATCGCGCAGTTGGGCCGGCCGGACATGCGGACGCCGATCCAGTACGCGCTGACGTACCCGGAGCGCCGCGCGGCCCCGTGGGAGCGGCTCGACCTGGCCGCGCTGGGGCAGTTGCGGTTCGAGGAGCCGGACTTCGAGAAGTTCCCCGCGCTCGCGCTCGGGTTCGAGGTCGTGCGGCGCGGCGGGACGCTGGGGGCGGCCCTCGCGGGGGCCGACGAGGTGGCCGTCGGGGCGTTCCTCGAGGGCCGGATCCGCTTCACCGACCTGGTGCCCCTGGTCCGGCGGGTCCTGGAATCGCACCGATGGGTCGCCGCGCCCGGCCTCCAGGAGGTCTTGGCCGCCGACGCGTGGGCCAGAGAGGAAGCAGCGAAATGTCTACGGTCGTTTACGTGCTCGAAGTCGTCGTAGCGCTGGGCCTGGTGATCCTGGTGCACGAGTTGGGCCACTTCCTGACGGCGAAGTGGTTCGGCGTGCACGTCCGCCGGTTCGCCATCGGGATGGGGCCGCCCCTCGTCCGGTGGCAGCGCGGCGAGACGGAGTACTCGCTCCGGTGGCTCCTGCCCCTCGGCGGCTTCGTGGACATGGCCGGGGAGGACCCCTCGGCCGAGGGGGCCGACGACCCGCGCGGCCTCTCCTCCAAGCCGGCCTGGCAGCGCCTGGTGGTCTTCGCCTCGGGGGTCGCCATGAACGGCGCCCTGGCCGTCGTCCTGTTCACGGTGGCGCCCCTGCTGGGCATCCAGGTGCCGACGACGGAGGTGGGCGACGTGGTGCCGGACATGCCGGCGGCGGCCGCGGGAATCCAGGCCGGGGACCGCATCGTCTCCATCGACGGCGAGGCTGTCGAGTCGTACGACGACATCGCCAATCTCATCGCGTCGCAGCGCGAGGGGACGGCGTTCCAGATCGTCGTGGAGCGGCAGGTCGCCGGCGAGGCCGCGCCCAAGCGCTTGCCGCCCCTGGAGGTCCGAAGCACGCGGAAGAGCGGCCAGATGGCCCCGATGGTCGGCATCGCGCCGGCGCTCAACACGACCCTCTACGGCGTGGTTGAGCACTCGCCGGAGGAGCAGGCGGGCCTGAGGAAGGGCGACCGGATCGTGTCCGTCAACGGCCAGCCCGTCGACCGCTGGAACCGCCTCGCCCGGATCCTCGAGGAGGCGCCGGCCGGGCCCCTCACGCTCCGCATCGAGCGCGACGGCCTGGAGCAGGACCTGGCGGTCGACCCCGCGAAACTCAAAGTCTTCCAGTGGGGCATGGACCCGCCGACGCTCGTCCGGGCCGTCGAGAAGGGCGGGCCCGCCGCCGGCGCCGGCGTGAAGGCGGGCGACCGGGTCGCGCGGCTGGTCGTGGAGCCGGCTGCCAATGCGGCGCCTCTGCCCGACGGCCAGGCGCCTCGCGGCAGCGCCAAGTCGTGGCCCACCCACGAGGAACTCTCGGAGACGATCCGGGCGGCCGGGCCGGGCGCGACGGTGCGCCTGACCCTCCTGCGCCGCGGCGAGTACGTCGACGCGACCTGCCAGACGGTGATCCTGAAGGGCGAGGACCGCCCGCGGATCGGCATCGCCACCGCCCCGGCCGTGGCAGAGCCCGTGCAGATCGGCCGCGCGGAGCCGGACGGTGCCGCCGCCAAGGCCGACCTCCAGCCGGGGGACGTTGTCCTGTCGGCCGGCAAGGACGACCGGCGGGTGGCGTCGTGGGAGGACCTGATCGGCCTCGTCCTCGCCGAGGCCGACCAGCCCGTCCCCGTGACGGTGCGGCGCGGGCAGATCGTCCTGACGACCCTCTACCGGCCGGACTTCCGGCCGATGGAGCGGTTCGTCATGAGCGAGAGCCTGGGCGAACCCGTCTTCGTGCCCATGCCGCGCTTCGCCAACCCGCTCTGGGCCGTCGCGCGCGGCCTGAAGCGGACCTACGTCATGCTGGTCCGCGCCTACAGCAACCTGCGGCAACTCGTGACGGGCCAAGTCAGCACGGACATGATGCTGGGCCCGGTGTCGATCGTGCGGCTCTCGGTGGCGATGGCGGCGTACGGCGTGGGGACGTTCATGGACTTCTGGGGGATGCTGTCGGTCTTCATCGCGGTCCTCAATTTCCTTCCGGTTCCCCCGCTGGACGGCGGGCACGCGCTGTTTGTCCTGATCGAGAAGGCCAAGGGCAGCCGCGTCAGCATGCGGGTGCGCCAGGCCTTCTGGATCGCGGGCTGGGTCGCCTTCGGGGTCCTGATCGTTTTCGTGACCTTCCAGGACATCAGGCACTGGGTGACGGGGCCGTGACGATGCGGCGCAGGATCGCGCGGGCGTCGTCGCCGCGGCCCTCGGCCGCCGCCTGGCGCGCGGCCGCGAGGTCTGCCGCCTGATCTTCCGTGAACGGTACGGCCGCGCCCGCCTCGGGCGCGCGCCAGCCGAGGCGCGCCAGGATCGCCCCGGCGAGCGCCTCGAGGCCGTCGCCCCGGGCGGCCGAGATCGCCAGGGCGGCCGGAGCCGCGGGCGGCTGCGCCAGGTCCGACTTGTTCCAGGCGGCCAGGGCCTTGCCCTCGACGGACGCGAGGGCGTCGCGGTCCTCGGCCTGCGCCCCCGCCGCCGCGTCCAGGAGGTACACGACAACCTCGGCGCGGCCGGCCTCGCGCCGGGCGCGGCGGACGCCTTCGCGCTCGACGCCCTCGCCCGCGTCGCGCAGGCCCGCCGTGTCCACCAGGACGACCGGCACGCCCTCCAGGGCGGCCTCGACCTCGACGTAGTCGCGCGTCGTGCCGGGAACCTCGCTCACGAGGACGCGGTCCGAGCCGGCCAGGCGGTTGACGAGCGTGCTCTTGCCGACGTTGGGCCGGCCGAGGACGGCGACGCGCGGCGGCGCGGCGAGGATACGGCCGCACGTCCGCCAACGCCCGAGGAGCGCATCGACGCGCGCGACGGCCGCGTCGCGCCGGCCGGCCCCGAGGTCCGCCGCGGCCTCCTCGACCGCGCGCCCAAGCGCGCCGTTCAGTTGATCCAGCAGGACGCGGGTGGCGAGGAGCGTCCGGGCGGATCGGAGATGCGCCCGCGCATCGCGCTCGAGGGCCGGTGCGCCTTCGGCCTCCAGGAGCGCCGCCGGGGAGACCCGTTCCAGGCCGAGCGCCGCCAGGCGGTCCGAGACGGCGCGGACCGCCGCCGGACCGCCGTGGCAGTTGACCTCCCAGGCGTCGGGCCCCGCGCGCCAGAGGATGATCTCGTCGAGCGGCTCGCCGCGGGCGTCGACGACGTGGCCGTAGGCGAGCGCGCCCGCCTCGGGCAGCGGCGCGTGGCGGCGCGCCGGGCGAAAGGATGACTCGATCGCCGCGGTCGCGCGCGGCCCGATGCAGCGGACCACCGCGATGCCGCCGCGCCCGGGCGGCGTCAGGACGGCGAAGGCCGACCGCGGTTCGCTTTTCATCGCTTCTCGTGCTCGCGGTACGCCAGGACGAGGCCCTCCAGGACGAGTTCGGGCACGACTTCGCAGCGGCCGCGCTTGGCGGAACGTTTCCCGCCCCCGCAGCCGCTCGCGATGAGGGCCGGCACCTCGGGGGCCAGGGCGTCGCGGTCGCCGCCGGTCAGGAAGACGGGGGCGTCATCGCCAACCTCGCTGAGCGCGGCGCCGAGAAGCGCCAGAACGCCCCCTTGCCAGCCGAACCAGGCGCCGGCCCGGATGGCCTCCTCCGTGCTCTTGCCGACGGCGCTCGCGGCCGGCCCCGGGGCGACCTCGGGCAACTGGGCGGTGCCGCGGGCGAGGGCGCGGGCCAGGACGGCGGGGCCGGGGAAAATCGCGCCGCCGAGGAAGACGCCCTTGGCCGAGACGACGTTGACGGTGGTGGCGGTGCCGCAGTCGATGACGACGCAGGCGCGCCCCACGCGGCGCCAGGCGGCGAAGGCGCCGAGGAGGCGGTCGAGGCCGACGCGGTCGGGCTCCTTCACATCCATGTCCATAGGAACGCGAAAGTCGGCGCCCGCGACCCGGGGCCGGGGCGCGCGGGCCTCCGCGGCCAGCCGGCGGAAGGCCGCGAGGGCCGGCGGATTCACGGAGGCCACGACCACGGGGACGCCGGGACCGGCGGCCGCACGGAGCGGGTCGCCCAGGTCGGCGAGGCGGTCGACCGGGACGCGCCGCACGTCGCCGACGTTCTCCCCGGCGACGCGGGCGAGCGCGGCCGAGGAGTTCCCGAGCGTGACGGCCACCAGGTCGCTCACGGTCGGCCCTCCGGGGCCGCCTGGGCCTGGCGGGCGGCCGTCTGGTCCAGGAGGTCGAGGATCGCGCCCGCGAGGCGGTTGAGGCCCTGGCCGGAGGCGCTCGAGATCACGAAAACGGGCCGGCCGACGGCCTTGCCGAGCGCGCGGGCCGCCGAGTCGGCGTCCGGGGCCAGGTCGGCCTTCGTCAGGACCACGAGTTCCGGCTTCGCG
>CAYGZE010000389.1:0-3272 GCA_964354185.1 uncultured Anaerolineales bacterium
AGCGCCAGCCGCACGCGGTAGCACAGGTGGCACTCGTCGACGTAGCCTTCCTCGAGCGCAACGCCGTGCTCGGCGGCCAGCCGCACCGGGCCGCCCCGCACCAGCGGACCCACGATCGGGTGGGCCTGGGGGTCGTAGCCCTTCACCCACTCGGCGAGGGGCGCCTGCCACAGGTTGCCCAGCGCGAGGCCCTGGCAGAGGTGCACGTGGCCGAAGCAGTCGACGTGGACGCGGCCGGGGTCGGCCAGGTTCTCGTGCGGGCATCGGGCGAGTTCGGCGGGCGGCCGCCTCGGGAGGCCGTCGGCCAACTTGTCGGCGGCGCGGCCGCGGAACATGACGCCGCCCGCGATGCGCGGCGGCCCGTGGGCGTCGGGGCCGGCGCCGGCGGGCTCGACCGTCGGCCGCTCGGTCGCGATCGTCTTGGCGGTCATGCCCAGGTCCTCGGCCGCGGCAATCACGCGCTCGGCGTGGACGCCCTTGGAGTCCCCGTAATGGAGCGAATCGTCGCTCAGGCTGAGGGCCTTCAGGCCGCGGTCCCGCAGGGGCCGAAGCCACAGCCGCGCGTCCTCCCGCGACGTGGCCCAGTAGGCGTTCGTGACGATGCCGCTCGCGAAACCGCGCTCCCGCGCCAGGTCGATCCCGGCCAGCACCAGGGGGTAGTAGAGCATCGGCTCGCCGCCCTCGAAGAAGATCGTCTCGACGGTGCCGAGGTGCACGGCCTGGTCCAGGATGGCGCGGACCTGGTCGATCGTGAAGGTCCCGCCGGCGCCGGGCCGCGAGTACAGGAAGCAGTGGTCGCACTCGAAGTTGCACGCGTAGGTCGTCAGGAAGTGGATGCCGGTCAGCATGTCGGACTCCGCAACCGCCGCATCGCGCGGCCGCCCGCCGGGCGAACGCCCGGCCGCCCGCTGCCTGTCACTTCCCGGCCGCGGCGGGCACGGCCAGGACCTGCTCGCCGCCGATCTTGCACGCCTGGCCGTTGATGACGGCGTCGCCCTTGCCGTGCGCCAGGACGCGCCACGTCTTCGGCGCGGGGCGGGCCCCCTGCGGGACGATGCGGAACCGCCCGTCGCCCTCGCGCCGGATCACGCCCTCCGCGAGGAGCCAGTAGTCCTTCGTGGCCGCCAGCGACGTGTAGCCGCGCAGGCGGTCCGCCTCGGCGTTCATCGCGTCGACCGAGTCGAAGTAGCCGACGGCGTAGGCGGCCGCGAACTGGTCGCCGGGGTCCATCGGCAGGCCCCCGATCTCCTCGATAAAGCAGACGTAGCCCCGCTGGTGGCACCACGCCTCGTAGACGATGCCCGGGTCGAGCGTGATCCCCGCGAGCCAGGGCATGCCGTCGCCGCGGATCTTCCGCGCGCGGACCATCCGGTCGGGCATCGGGCGCTTCCCGCGCTGGTACAGGTGCCGCGCGTCCGGCGGGAAGTCCTCGAAGAAGTCCGAAGCGGGAATGCGGCCCTCGTAACTCAGGTAGATCTCCTCGAACGTGTCGCCGCGCTCGTGCCGGATGTGGCCGGGCATGTCGAGCCGCAGGAAGACGTTCCGGTAGGCGTTGGCCGACTCGACGCGGTCGGACGCGAGGAACCACCGCCGCCCCGCCGGGAAGACGAGCGTCTGCTCCCAGAGCGACCCCGCCTTGAGACCCGGCGCGGCCTCGGTCCAGCGCCACCACTGCCGCACGGCGACGAAGTCCGCCCCGGCGACCAACTCCGAATCGACGTGCTTCGCCTGGGTGCAGATCTGCGGCAGTTCGACGTAGTGTTTTGCGATGGCGCCGTGGACCTTGTTGCCGAACTCGTACGGGATGCCCCCCTCGGCGCCCGGCTCCATGAGGAAGTCCACGATGTCGAGGCCGAAGGAATGGTCGCGGGCGCCGGTCTTGCGGTCGACGAAGGTGCCGTCCTTGACGCCCGTCACGTAGCCGTTGGGCCAGACCTCGGCCTTGAGGCCATCGGTCTCGATGAGGATGCGCTGGTCGTCGCCGCGGACGGCCTTCGGCGGGGGCGTGGCGGACATGGCGAGTTCCTTTGCGGCGAGCAGGCCGAGGAGGGCGGCCAAGGCCGGTCCGGCGCGCCGGGCCGGGCGCTTCCTCGCGGGCGTCATCGCGGACCGTGTCGTGCTCAACGCGGGTTCCTCCGATTGTCGCGGCGGCGGCTGGCGGCCGCGCCGGTTCACCATCCCCCGCCCCCGCCCCCGCCGCCCCCGCCGCCGGAGGACCCGCCGCCGCCCGAGCCGGAACTCGACCCCGGTGCGGTCGACGCCGCCGAGATCGCCGACGTCAGCGATCCGCCGAACGAGGACGCGAACCCGGTCGCGCCCAGCGTCTGCCAGGCCGTGCCGTGGTACCAGCCCGGGCTGTACGCCTCGCCCCCCGCGGCCGCGCGCTCGATCAGGTCCGCAAACTTGGCGGCCCAGGCGTTCTCCACGCCCAGCGCCACGGCATGCGGCAGGTAGGCCTCGAACAGCGCCACCGTCTGCGTGGGCTCGGCCGTCGCCAGGTTCGGCTCGGCCGTTCCCAGGTACATCTTGAACCCTTCGATCAGGTCCATGAGGCGGCGGCCCTCGAGCGTCGGGCGCTTCAGGAAATGGTGGAACTTCGCGTTCAGCAGCGCGAGCAGCACCAGGATCGGCAGCATCCAGACCGAGGTCGTGGCGACCAACATGCTTCCGGCGAACACCTCGCCGCCCACGAACGGGATCGAGAACAGCGTCAGGAAGACCGCGCCGGCGATCTTGCCCCTTCCGCCCAGGACGCCGCGCCAGGCGCTGATGACGCTGCGCAGCAGCAGGACGACGCCAAGGGTCCACAGGCTCAGCCACACGCTCAGGAAGGCGACCTCCGGGTTGCCCCAGGCCACCGCGCCCATCAGGACCACCGCGGCCAGCGTCGCCACCGACAGCACCACGCCCGGGATCAGCCACCGGATGTTCGAGACGAAGTGGCGGCCCTCGTGGGTGTCGGCAAGGCGTTCCTTGAGGGCGCCGATGGCCCCCTGGAACGTGCTGTGGTTCGTGCTGCGCAGCGTGATCGACGACTGGCTTCCGAGGAGGGCCTGGAGGACCTCGCCTTCGGCCTTCCCCAGATCGCCCTGGTCGGGGCCGGTGCTTCGTTCGAGCCGGAACTCCCCGTCGTCGTCCTCGATGGTCAGCCGTCCCTTCACGGCCAGGTCCATCACCGTGGCCGCGAAGCATACCTTGTCGTACCCCATGCGCAGCAGGTACCGCACCGAGGCGGGCCCCATGCCCTCGGGCGGCTCGAACAGGGGGATGAT
>CAYGZE010000389.1:3372-4627 GCA_964354185.1 uncultured Anaerolineales bacterium
TGAAGAACCCGAGCAGGCGGCCGACGCGGTACGTCAGGCGGTACGTGTGGACGCCGCGCTCCACGAACACGTCCTCGCGCCCCGCGTAGATGCGCAGGTAGGGGTCGTGGCTCTCGGTGTGGTACGGCTCAGGCCGGCCGTCGCGCTCGACGCCGAGGACCTCGAAGGGCACGATGACCCGCCGCAGATCGCGCCCGGCGTATCGCACCGGGAAGTCGCGGTAGATGCCCCGCTGGATCTGGTTCCCGGCGGCTCGGACCTGGATCGTCTCCGTGACGGTCACGTACCCGTCCGCGCCGACGGCGACGTCGCTGTGGTACGCCAGGATGCGCTCGTCCTGGGCCTTGGCGGCGCCCGCGCTCGGCACGAGGACCGCGAGGCACGCCAGCGCGGTTGCCGCGGCACGCATCTACGCGATCTCCACCTTCGGGGCGGCGCGGTCCGTCGCCGTCTCGACCTGGAAGAAGTCGGCCTGGCGGAACCCGAACAGGCGCGCGACCGCGTTGCTCGGGAACGCCTCGACGCGGATGTTGTAGTTCCGGACGGCCCCGTTGTAGTAGCGGCGGGCCATCTGAATCTGGTCCTCGATCTCGGCCAGCAGGTCCTGCAACCGGCGGTAGTTCCGGTCGGCCTTGAGTTCCGGGTAGGCCTCGGCCACCGCGAACAGGTGCTTCAACTGGTCCGTGAGGGCGTTCTCCTGGTCCTGCGTCCCCCGGACGTCGCCGGGGGCCTCGGCCCGCAGGGCCGTGACCTCCGTAAGCGTCTGCCGCTCGTGGCCGCCGTAGCCCTTGACCGTCTCGACGAGGTTGGGCACCAGGTTGCGGCGGCGCTTGAGTTGGACGTCGATGCCGCTCCACCCCTCGCGCATCAGGTTCCGCTCGCGCACCAGGCGGTTGAAAGCCACGGCCGTCCAGAGGCCGAGCGCCGCCCCTGCCGCCACCGCGACCGCGAGGACCAGCGACGTTCCGGAATCCATGGCCGTCATCCGGGCTTCCCCCAGCGTCTCACCGGAGCCAAGGCGCCTGCCAACTCTCGGGCGTGTACTGGTGCAACTCGATGCGGTTGCCGTCCGGGTCGGAGAGCCACGCCTGCCACGTCTGGTCGGAGCCGAGGACGACGTCGGTCACCTCGATACCGCGCCTCCTCAGGTCGGCCACCGCGGCGTGGATGTCGTCGACCTCCAGGCAGCAGTGCTGATAGGCCTGGCCGTCGGCGGGGCGGACCGCGTCGGCCCGGAACAGTTCGAGGAAGGCGC
>CAYGZE010000390.1:0-4620 GCA_964354185.1 uncultured Anaerolineales bacterium
GGCGATGCCTAAGCCTTTCAAGTAACAAGACCCGCGGCTACCTAGCCGAAACCAAGCGCACCAGACGGTTGAGCACGCCGCTGCTCCTTGCGGACCGGCACGGCTCTTGGATGAACGCGCGGCCCCCGGTAAGGGCCTGGGTGGGCCAGACCGTGGACCGTGATCGCCCGAGGGGCGTCACCCGGGCCGCTCAGCGCCAACAGCGTAACAAACCCGGCTTTCGTTGCAGGCGGGTACGCCGAGCGCGCTCAAGAGCACAAGAGAGCGCGGCAGTCCACTCGGGGAAACGGCCGCCTCGCGGGCCTGGCGGCGGACCCGCACGGCGGGCTTGCTTGTCGGCACGTCCCGATGTATACCTGGGAAGTCCTCAGGCCACCGGGCGCCGCGGCAGCCCGGGCTGACGGAGAGCCCGTGCAAGTGAAAGGGGGCCGACATGACCACCGGAGAACGCCTGGAAAGCCCGGAGCGGAAACTGGGGGTCGCGAAGCGCCGCAAGCCCGTAGGTCGGCGCCGTCTGACAACTGCCGCAGTGCTTGGTGCCTTGGCGTGTCTCCTGCTGGGTTGCCAGCAGCCGTTCCGCCTGTGGCCAGACACCTTTGGGGCGAACGCGCCTGCGGCAGACGGGCAGGTGCTGGAAGTGGCGGCCGTGCTTCCGGCTGCACAACGCAGTGGGCCCGGATACACCGTCGCACCCGAAGCGCCCGTCGTAGGCCACAATGCCATGTTCCGAATCCAAACGCGGTACGGCATAGTACCGGCCCACGGGCGGAACATGCTGGAGCTGCGGTGCTACGAAACGCGTTGCACCGAGGAGGCGGCCAAGATTCGGGGGGTGCGGCAAATCCTCGAAGGAGCGCTCGCCTCCCTCGATGAGACGGTCGAGGGCGCCGAGACACTCCTGCTGGATCCGGCCGGCTCGATCCGGCGCGCCCCAAAGGGCCTCGACCGGATGGTCCGGAGCAAACTGGACTGGGCTGGCCTGCGATCCGGGACACCGGAACGCCGACAACTGGCCGTGTCCCTGGGCTGCGATCCGGAGACGAACAACCCCGTCCTCAGCTGGATGCTCAATGAGATTGAGATTCAGCAGCTGATCGGCAGCGTGCCTGTCCAGTTCATTCCATACACGGGCATCTTCCGCCTTACGGCGGACATCACGGACGAAGTGGCCTCAACGCCGCCCCACGAGCTCAACGAGCGCATCGAGAAGGAACTGGCCGCCGAGGGAGCGGGCGAGAACCTGCGACGGGACTTCTGCCGGTGCGGGCACTTCACAACGGTCGAGCGGCTCCTCTTCATGAACCAGTACCGTCGGCTCAAAGGCGTCACGAATCGGGACGCGCTGCTCCGCTTCGCCGTCGAAGGCGACAGCGAGACCGACGCCCTGGGCACCATCGAGATGGCCTACGCCCTGGCCGCGGTCCACGCGCGGCGGGCCATCGTGGGCTTTGCGGATCGGGGCCTGCCGGTCAGGGGCCCGCGGGCGCCGCGGTCCACCGGGCCGTTGGGGCTTCCAAGCCTGCCGATTCCGGGCCTGACGAGCAAGCCGGCGACTGTACAGGGCGGACGGGGGGGCTTGCCGGTTGCCATCCTGCGGGAGGGCTCGCACGTTATCTACGCCCCCTTTGATTGCCTCGAGAAGACGGCCGCGCTAGAGGAGGCCGCCAAGGACTACCGAGCGGCCCTGGCCAGGAAGCCGACCGCGCTCATCTGCTCGGGCCGCGTGATGCCCGATGCTCGGCGGCTCCTCGAAACGGCCGGGCTCACGGTGCACGAGCACGCGAGGTCCAGCCCGAATTGGGGCCAGACGGGGTCAGCCCTGAAGGCGGAAACGGCGCCCCTGGAACCGCCCCGCTTTCGCCTCCCCTTCTGAGCGGAGGGACCGTCTGCCCACGGGCCGCCCCTTGGGCGGTGACGGTTTCGTCGCGCGGCCGGAGAAGGCCATCGGCCGCGTGCTTTCACCCCGCAAGCCCGGCCCGCCTCTCGGCCGAAAACGCGAGGGGAGATACGCATAGCGACTTGCGCAAGGCGAACCGCTTGGAAACCCCGTTCACACGCCCGAATCCCGAACCCCGGCCGTCTCGATCTCTTTCAACAGGTCCCGTGCCTTTGCTTCCTCCATGTGAAGCGAGCAACGGGAGGCGAGGGAGGCGGCCTGCCGCAGCAGTTCTGACGCGCCCTCCCAATCTTTCCGTCCGATGCGGACCCGACCCAGCGCAAGCGAAACGCGCGCGAGATCGAACCTGGCGCCGATGCTCTCCAGCAACGACAGGCTTCTTGCCAGGTGAGCCTCGGCGTTCTTAGGGTCCGGCGTGGGGCCGGCCGCGAGGGCATTGCCGATGGCGCTTTCGGACAATGCCTCCGCAATGAGGCTGCCCGCCGCTTTGGCGTTAACCAGGGCCTCCTCTCCTTTTTTCAGGGCCGCAGGAATATCTCCCGCTGCGAGAAGGGTGTCGCTTTCGATGGCAGCCAGCCATTCGCCGAGCAAAAGGCGGCCGCCCAAAGGCCGGGTGGCTTCATGCGCGGCAGACCAATGTTCAAGGGCTCGCCGGGGCTCACCCAATCCCGTCAGTGCCCATGCCATGAACGAATTGCTGGAGAAACGATACACGGCGTCGCCGCTTTTCTCCGCGACCTCAATCGCGGCCTGGGCGGCTTCCATGGCCTCACCGTACTTGCCGGCGACGAGGCGGATCAAGGCAAGGACCGAGTGTACCAAGCCTTCAACGTTCTGGTTGCGGCTTGCCTGGGCCGCTTTCAGGACCCGGTGGAGTTCCGCGGCCCCGTCGGCGTAGTCGCCAAGGCAGGCCCGGCAAGTGCCGCGGTACAGGCAGGCATACAACAGTTCGTGGCGGTTCTCCGTTGCCTCGAGAAGGGGTACGGCCCTCTCCAATAAGTCATGGGCCTTCGCGAACTGTCCCTGCGCGGCGAGAGCGCGTCCGATGACGGCTCCCGGCAAGGCCATCAACTCGGGATCGCCGAATTGCGGAGCCACGGCGAGGACCTTCTGGAAATACGAAATGGCCTCCCGCAATCGCCCCGCCACGTAATGCACCCTCCCGGTCCAAAGCCGGACGCGCGCGATGCGCGCTTCATCCGCAAGCGAGGAGGCCATGTCTTCGGCCTCCGCCAGAATCGCAAGGTTCTTCTCAGGCGATTCGGACTGGAGAGAGACATCCACAAGCCGGACACTGGTGTCCACCTGCCTTTGACGGTTTGAGGCGTTATCGGGCAGGTGTTTGAGGCTGTCCAAGGCGCGATGATAATGCTGGCGAGCCTCCGGGTAGGCGTAGATCCGTGCGGCGGCGTCCGCTTCGCCGACCGAATACTCGAAGGCCTTCTCCCAGGCCTCCCCCTTGAAGAAGTGATAGGCCAGGAGAGCCCTGTACCGGCCGATCCGATCGGAAAAAATGGACTCCATCGCTTCCCCGACTTTCTGGTGAAGGAGTCTGCGCGACGGAGCCAGAAGCATTTGATAGGCGACCTCCTGCGTCAAAGCGTGGCGAAAGATATATTCAATCTCAGGAATACGTGCCCGCTCCCTGACAAGGGCCGCGTCTTCGAGCAGGGCCATCTGGCGTTCCAACTCGGTTTCCTCGCGCGCCATGTGTTCGAGCACCCGGAGAAGAAACACACGCCCGATGACGGCCGCCTTCTGGATCACCCGTTTCGTTTCCTCGGGAAGGCGATCCAGGCGGGAGAGAAGCACTCCCTGGAGGGAGTCAGGCACCTGGATGTTCTCGACCAGATCAGTGACTTTCCAGACTCCGCCTTCACGCGCCAGAACACCGCGCTCGATCAGCGACCTGAGGACCTCCTCGACAAAGAAGGGATTGCCCTCCGACTTGTCCAAAACGACCTCCGACAGCCTTTTTGGAAGCATGCTGCCATCGAGAAGTCCGCGCACCAGATCGCCGCTCGACTCGCCGGATAGTGGCTTGAGCGGGATTTCCAGAAGATCCGATCGATAACGCTCCAGTGCGGGACCGAGTTTCTCCCAGTTTCCAGCTGATTCCCGTTTCGGGCGGCTGAGCAACACGAAGGCAACGGGGGCTTGGGCAATCAGTCGCAGGAGATGGTCCAGCAGTTCCACCGAACTATGATCGGCCCAATGAAAGTCTTCCAATACAACAGCAACGGGCTTTTGCTTCGCCAGCGCGAGCAGCAGCCGCTCCAATACGGCAGACAAACGACTGCGGAAGGCTTCGCCGGTTACGGGGCCGACGGCCGCCGTCTCCTTGCTGTCGAGGCGCATCGAAAGCAGTTGCGCCAGGACGGCGTGAACCTCCAGGTCGCCCGGCAGAATGCCGTTCAGGCACGCGTTCAGGCTGGCGGCGGCCTCGGCTTCCGCGTCTTCGGCGGCGATGCCGACATAACGGCGCAAGAGGTCCAGGAACGCCCCGTAACTGAGGGACCTGCTGAAGGCGTAAGAACGGCCTTCAAGCCAGGTGAGGTCCTTCCCTTCACGCCGGCGGATTTCGGCGAGCAGGCGGCTCTTGCCGATCCCGGCCTCGCCGAGAATCGCGACAACCTGCCCCCTGCCGGTCTGGAGTTTCTCTAGGCACTCAACCAGCGCCTTGCGCTCCGCATCGCGGCCGACGAGAGGGGAGGACAATCCTT
>CAYGZE010000391.1:0-4599 GCA_964354185.1 uncultured Anaerolineales bacterium
GCGTGCTGCGTCGAGACGACGACCGTGTGGACGCGGGCGGGCTTGCCGTTCTCGTCGTACTCCACGGTGACCTGGGTCTTGCCGTCGGGCCGGAGCCACGGGAGGCCGCCCTTCTCGCGCACGGTCTTCAGTTGCGTGCACAACTGGTGGGCAAGTTGAATAGGCATGGGCATGAGTTGCGGGGTCTCGCGGCAGGCGTAGCCGAACATGATCCCCTGGTCGCCCGCCCCCTGCTCTTTCTTGTCGGTGGCGTCGACGCCCAGGGCGATGTCCGGGCTCTGGCCGTGCAGGGCCACGAGGACGGAGCAGTGCTCCCAGGCGAAGCCGATCGAGGCGTCCGTGTAGCCGATCTCGCGGATGGTCCTGCGGACGACGTCCTGGATGTTGACCTCGGCCTTCGTCGTCACCTCGCCCGCCACGAGGCACAGGCCCGCCGTCACCAGGGTCTCGCAGGCGCAGCGGCTCAGGGGATCCTGGGCAATCATCGCGTCGAGGATCGCGTCGGAGATCTGGTCGGCCATCTTGTCCGGATGACCCACCGTGACGGCCTCGCTCGTGAAGAGCGTGTGGTTCTCGGGGAGTTGGTAACTCGGCCTGCACGCACACGGCGCTGCTTTGGATCGAGCCTTTTTCGCCACGCGTTCGCTCCTTTGTCCTTGGGGCCGCGGCTCCGGGGCAGGCCCGTCGAAGCCCGTCCCGGGGAGATGGAGTATTGTAGCGGGGGCGCGGCCCAAGGCAAGGGGAAACACCCTCATGCCGGCGGGGGGCTGTCCGCCGGTTCGGCCTCGCCCTCGGGCGGCCGGCCCCGGTTCCGCCAGCGGCGGACCAGGTAGGCGACGGGCCCGCTCAGCGCATAGCCGCCGAAGCCCAGGGGCAGGATGACCTCCCGGACCAGGGCCGCCAGCGCCAGGCCCAGGATGATGAGGACCAGGTGCCGCAGCGGCCGCCGGCCGTGAAGGAACTGGTTCAGGACGTGCGAATACCGGAACCGCGAGACCATGAGCAGGCCCAGCACCAGCGCCACGATCGGCAGCGCAAAAAGCATGACGTGCCGCGCCAGGTCGTGCGCGTCGCGCCGCCAGAACGACGCCAGGACGATGATGAGCGACACCAGCGCCCCCGCCGCCGCCGGCGAGGGCAGCCCGCGGAACGTCTGGTGGGCCTCCTCGTCGTGCACGTTCTCGACGTTGAACCGCGCCAGGCGGATGAGCGCGCATCCCAGGTACACCGCCGCGCAGACCCACGTCAGGCGCAGCAGGCCCACCAGCGAGGTCGGCATGCCCGGCCGCAGGCTCTCGCTCACGACCCAGGTCATGAGGAACGCCGGGGCGACGCCGAAACTGACGGCGTCGGCCACGCTGTCCAGTTGGCCGCCGAAGTCGCTCGTGGCCCGGGCGAACCGCGCAACCCGCCCGTCCAGCGCGTCGAAGACCATCGCCACCAGGACCAGCCCGCCGGCCCACATGACCGTCTTCGGGTCCATGGCGTGGGCGGCGTCCGGCGCGCCGAGCGCCAGGGCCTTGGTGGTCAGCGTGATGGCGCCGAAGCCGCACAGCGCGTTGCCCAGCGTCATGAGGGAGGGCAGGATGGCCACGTGGCGGATCTTCATTCGAACGCCCCGAGGACGGTCTCGCCGGCCTTGACGCGCTGCCCCAGGCGCACCGCGACCCGAAAGCCGCTCTCCACGGGCACGTAGACCTCGGCCCGCGAGCCGAACTTGACCATCCCGAACCGCTGGCCGCGCGCCAGCATGTCGCCCTCGGCCGCCCCGCACACGATCCGCCGCGCCAGCACGCCCGCGACCTGCCGGACCACCACCGGCGTGTCGCCATGCTCGGCGTTGCGGATCGCGAGCGTGTTCGACTCGTTCTCGGCCGACGCCGCCGGGCTGGCCGCGTTGTGGTAACGCCCCGGCCGGTGGACCACGGCCTCGACGCGGCCGCGGCACGGCGACCGGTTGACGTGCACGTTGAGGGGCGACATGAAGACGGCCACCTTGATCGCGCGACCGGGCAGGTGCCCGACGCCGTCCGCCTCGCCGATCTCCACCACCCTCCCGTCCGCGGGCGACACCAGGACCTTCGGCGCCGTGGGGACGCGGCGCTCCGGGTCCCGGAAGAAGTAGAGCACGAAGCCGAGAGCCAGGACGAACAGCGGCACGAGGTAGACGGCCACCAGCGCCGACGCCACGACGCCGGCGACGGCCAGCCCGCCGAACACGATCATCTCGCGGACGCCGTATCGGGTCAGGGGGATGCGCACGGCCGCCTCCGCCTCCTCCTCGAAGTAGTGGCCGCACGGCACGCGCGTCAGGCGCAGGTCCAGCGCGTCATGCGGGAAGTCCCGGCACGTCACCTGGCGCTTCTCGTAATGCGTGCACCGGCGCGCCGCGTCCAGGTACGGGCAGTGGAACGTCAGGTCGCAGCACGAGCCGCACAGGCGGCACTCGCCGCGCCGGCGCTCGCGGGCCCGCCGGACGTAGCCGGGCCGCAGGCGGCTGAGGTACTGGCGCCGGACCTGCCCGATCAGGCGAAGGACCCACCGGCCGAGGCGCGCCGCCCCGCAGGGCTCCACCGCGTGCGGGCGGTTCGCTTCAGCGATGCCGCCGCCGGTCTCGTCGCGCCGGGTCATTTCCTGAGTGTAGGGGTCCATGCCAGGGCTGTCAACTCCGGCGCGCCCTCACTCGAGGTTGGCGTGGCGGGAGTCGATCTCCTGAGGCGGCGTGCCCAGCCGCCGGCCGATCTCCGCGCTCACGGCGTCCAGGAGGAGCAGCAACACCTGCTCGAACAGCGATCCACCGTACTGGGCGGACCGGTCGTCCACGTCGGCCGACCGCTTCGAGGGCGCCGGGATGACGATGGTCTCGTTCGCCAGCCGCGCCATCGGCGAATCGGGCATCGCCGTCATGGCAAAGACGCGGGCCCCCGCCTCCTGGGCGACCTTCGACATCAGGACGGTGACCTGCGTCTGGCCGCTGGCGGAACAGGCCACCAGGAGGTCCCCCGACCGGATCGCCGGGGTGGTCGTCTCGCCCACGACGTAGGCCACCAGGTCCAGGTGCATGAGCCGCATCGCGAACGCCCGGGCCATCAGGCCCGACCGCCCGCCGCCGACGACGTAGACCCGGTCGGCCTCCAGGATGGCGGTGACCAGCCGCTCCAGCCCCTCGGGCGACACCGCCGCCAGGGCCGTGTCCATCTCGTCCAGGATTCGCCTCACGCTGCTCTTGATGGCCATGCGATGGCGTTCCCCGAGTCCCCGGGCCGACCGCTAGTATACCGCCCGCCGGGCCCGGGACCAAGGCAATTGGCCCCCCCGGCCGCCGGACCGCCGGGTCTCGGCAGCGCGCTCGATTCCGCTCGATTCCGTTGACACCGGCTCGGCGCGCGACTACCGTGGAACCTGTCCGGCCTCGACGGGCGGCCGCTCCGAAGGAGCCCTCCTGTGAAACACGTCCTCGTCAGTCCGCTCTCCTGGGGCCTCGGGCACGCCACGCGGGACCTGCCGATCATCCGGTACGTCCTCGCGCGCGGCCACCACGTGACGATCCTGGCCTGCGGGAGGGCCCTCGCGCTCCTCAAGCAGGAAGTGCCCCAGTGCGACTTCGTGGAACTCGAGGACTACCCCACGCCGTACTCGCACACGCGGTACTTCGTGCCGAAGTTCCTGGCGATGGCCCCGGTCATGTGGGCGGCGGTGATCCGCGAGGGCTTCCGCGTCCGCGGCCGCATCCTCCGCGAGCGGCCGGTCGACCTCATCCTCAGCGACAACCGCTTCAACGTGCGGTCGCCGGACGTGCCGAGTTACATCATCAGCCACCAGTTGCGGTTCATGACGCCGCACGCCCTGCGCGCCTTCGAGTTCGTGACGGAGTACTTCAACCACTTCTACCTGAAGGACTTCGACCGGGTGATCGTGCCCGACTTCGCGGACCCCGAGCAGAACCTGTCGGGGCGCCTGTCGCACCGGACGCGGTGGCTCCGGCCCGAGCAGATCTACTACGCGGGCGTCCTCTCGAGCACCGCCCGGATGGACGTCCCGGAGGACGTGGACCTCTTCTTTTCCATCTCCGGCCCGGAGCCCCAGCGGACCCAACTGGAGGAGATCGTCCTCGCCCACGTCAAGGACCTGGACGCCGCCCGCATCGTGGTCACCCTCGGCAAGCCCGAGGTGAAGGAGGTGCGGCAACTGGACGACCGCATCACGGTCTACGGCTTCCTGGACCGCGCGGGCCAGCAGGAGATGCTCAACCGCGCGCGGCTCGTCGTCTGCCGCAGCGGCTACACCACGGTCATGGAACTCGCGGAACTCGGGAAGAAGGCCCTCTTCATCCCGACGCCGGGCCAGACCGAACAGGAGTACCTCGCCCGGTACTACGAGGAGCGGGGGTTCTTCCACTCGGTCAGCCAGTATGAACTGGACCTCGAGCGCGACATCGCCCGGGCGCGCCAGATGGCGGGCGTCCCCTTCCGGGCCGACACGCGGGCGGGCGTCGAGCGGCTGTACGCGGACCTCCTCGCGCCGGTGCTCGAGGCCTAGCCATCAGACGCCGAAGATCTGCTTCGGGTTCTCGCGGAGGAGCAGCCGCGCGAGTTCCAC
>CAYGZE010000392.1:0-4569 GCA_964354185.1 uncultured Anaerolineales bacterium
CGGGAAGAACTCCTTGAACTCCGAGTAGAGTTGGGCGGCCAGGGTCTTGTTGTGGCTGATGACCAGGGCCGGCCGCTGGACCCGGGCGATGACGTTGGCCATCGTGAAGGTCTTGCCGCTCCCCGTCACGCCGAGGAGGGTCTGCCAGCGCCGGCGGGCCTCGAGGCCCGCGACCAGGGCGTCGATGGCGGCCGGCTGGTCGCCCTTCGGCACGAAGTCCGAGACCAGTTCGAAGCGGTCCATACCTGCCTCACCCGCGGTTCCGCAAAACGGCTATTCTACCGCCGCCCGGCTGCAACGGCAATGGCGACTCGGGCGCACTCGAGGGGCGAGCCGCCGGGCCGCCCGAGGACCCCGTCTACGGGGCGCCCTCCAGCCGGACGGGCTCGGCGTCCGCGTCCTCCGCGCCCAACTCCAGATAGGGCCTCAGTTTGGCGAGGACCTTCTCGTCAATCCCCTTGACGCGCTTGAGGTCGTCCAGGGACGCGAAGCGGCGCGCGGGGCTGGCGTCGCGGACCTCGACGATGCGCTTGGAGAGGGCCTCGCCCAGCCCGGGCACGAGGGCGAGCGTCGGCCAGTCGGCCGTGTTGACGTTGACGCGGTAGGTCGGTCCGCCCGCCGGCGGTTCCAGGGCGATCGGCTCGGCGCCCCACCCCAGGTACGTGGCCGCGCGGTGCAGCACCCCCGCCAGGACCGCCACCGCCAGGATCACGAGGACGACCTGCTCACCCCTGGCGATGAGGGCCTGCCTGCGGGTCGGTGGATGGACAGGCTCGTCGGGCATGGCCCCATTATGGCCCGCCACGGAGCGCCGGACAAGGAGGATCGCCGGCGCGGCCGGCCGCCCGCGTCGGTCACTGGGACTTCGCGAGGTCGGGCCAGATCTCGCGCCGGACGGCCAGCAGTTTCTGGAAGGCCGTCTTCGGGTGGAGGTCTTTCCTCAGAAGGCCGCCGTGGGGCAGGTAGTGGGGCTGATGGTCGGAGAAGTCGCGCCAGGAGACGGCCCGGACGAAGGGCTTCGCGATGACGACGCGGTAGAACGCGTCGAGCCACTCGGCCTGGAGGGTCTCGTCCCAGGGCCTGCGCCAGACGCCGCCGGAACCGGGCTGGTGGTTCGCGCCGCCGAGGGCCGCCTGCGGGTCGCCGTAGCAGGCCGACGGCACGCCGGCGGCGGTGATGTGGATGGGCTTGCCGAGGCTGCCGAAGAGGTCCAGGACGTCCGAGACGGCCAGGAGGTCGCGGCAATGGAAGCCCTGGCCGAGCGTCCCGAAGAGGAACTCCAGGCCGACGGCGTCGAAGGGCACGCCCGCGTTGATGCACATTTCGGCATAGTTATAGGGCCAGATGGAGCGCTGGTTGGTGGCGAAGTACTCGCCCCACGGATGCACGAGGCCCAGGACGACGGCGGCCCGCGGGTCGGTCCGCTTGACGGCATAGGCGCAGAGGCGGGAGACCTCGAGGATGCGGTCGAGCGAGAAGTTCATGCAGTTCTCGACGTGGAGGCCCGAGACGGCCTCCCAGTGGTCGAGCCGCCCGCGGTAGCGCTGGACGCACTGTTCGACGTGGTCGAAGACGTAGTCGCGGACCGCCTCGAAATCGTTCTCCCAGATCCAGACCCAGTCGGGCAGGTGGGCCTCGTCGAAGCGGATGAGGCTCCCGCCCTTCAGGACCATGCCCTTCGCCTCGAGCCACTGGATCCAGTCGTCGTGCCACTTCCAGTCCAGTTCGTGTTCCCGCGGCTCGATCGTGCGCCAGAGGAAGGGGATGGTGGCGTAGTTGAAGGTCTCGCCGAAGCGCTCCTGGGCCTTCGGGTGATCGTCGATGACTTCCCAGTGGCAGCCGAAGTCGACGTTGTTGAGGGTGCCGCGCTGGCGGCGCGCGGCGATGCCGACGCGGGCGTCGCTCAGGACCATCTGCTCGGCCAGCGCGACGGCGCGGCCGAGCATCTCCTCGGCCATGTCGGCGGCCGCCATGGGCGCATCCTGGATCGACTGGACCCGGGCGAACAGGAGTTTCACCTCCTGGAACTCGCCCTCGACCCTGTCGGTCGGCCCGCCGTAGGAGTAGCCCCAGTCCTCCTTCTTGCGCCAGATCGCGGCAAACTGGCCGCGCGCCAGTTCCAGGGGCAACAGGTACGGCTCGTCGCGGTCCGGCAGGAGCGCCGTCCGGAGCATCAGGCGCCCCCCGCCCCGAACCGGCCACGGCAGGTTGAGGGCCGCCAGCCCCTGGCTCCGCCGCTCACAGAAGAGGAGGCCCATCCCCCCGACGTACCGGAACCGCGCGCGGATCGGCTGGCCTTCCAGGCTCGTCAGGTACATCTGGCTGAGGTCGAGTTCGGCGGGCGAGGCGCCCTCGGACAGCACTCGGAAGGTAAGCACCGATGGCCTCCGCCCCGTGCGCGCATCGACCAAGGTCGAGCCAACCCGCGGTCGGCATGTAAGGGGCCATTATAGGGAGCACGCCCCGGGTCGCCAAGGGAAAAGGAACCGCCGACCGCGCCGGCGGCCTGCCGCGAATAACGCTTGACGGCCCGAGACCGGCCGGGCTACAAAGGACCGCGGGTGGCCGCCCTTCCGAGTTTCCGGCACAGGGCCGCGCCTGACCCATCGGTGACGGGAGACTGCGCGATGCCGAACGTCGTCCGCGAGACCCACTTGGCCGGCCTCAAGGTGAGGCGCGGCAAGGTGCGGGACGTCTACGAACTCGGCGACCGCCTGCTGATTGTCGCCACTGACCGCCTCAGCGCCTACGACGTCGTCCTGCCCACGGGCATCCCCGACAAGGGCCGCATCCTCACGGCCTTGAGCCTCTGGTGGTTCGACTTCCTCGCGGACATCACCGCCAACCACCTCATCACGGCGGACGTCAAGGAGATGGGCCCCGCCGCCCGGACGCACGCCGGCCTGCTGGCCGGGCGGTCGATGCTCTGCCGCAAGGCCAAGGTCTTCCCCGTCGAGTGCGTCGTCCGGGGGTACCTCGCGGGGTCGGGCTGGCGGGAATACGAGAAGCAGGGGACGGTGTGCGGCGCACCCCTGCCGGCGGGCCTGAAGCAGTGCGACCGCCTGCCCGAGCCGCTGTTCACCCCGGCCACCAAGGCCGAGAGCGGCCACGACGAGAACATCCCGCTGGCGCGGATGGAGGAGATCCTGGGCAAGCGCGCGGCCGAGACCCTGCGCGGCCGGAGCCTGGCGGTCTACGAGAAGGCCGCCGCCTATGCCGCCTCGCACGGCATCCTGATCGCCGACACGAAGTTCGAGTGGGGCGAAGCGGGGGGCAAGATCCTGCTGGTGGACGAGGTCCTCACGCCCGACTCCTCGCGCTTCTGGCCCGCCGACACGTACGAGCCCGGCCACGACCAGCCGAGTTTCGACAAGCAGTTCGTCCGCAACTACCTCGACACGCTCGACTGGAACAAGACGCCGCCGGGCCCCGAACTGCCCGACGACATCGTCGCGAAGACGAGGGCCAAGTATGTCGAGGCGTACGAGCGCCTCACCGGGAGGCGGTTCAAGGGGGCGGCCGCATGAGCCGATGGGTGGTGCGGACGGCGGGCGAGTCGCACGGGCCGGCCGTCCTGGCGCTGGTCGAGGGGATGCCCGCCGGCGTGGCCGTCGACGCGGCCCGCATCGACGGGGATCTTGCGCGCCGCCAAGGCGGGTACGGGCGCGGCGGACGGATGCAGATCGAGAAGGACCGCGTCGAAATCCTCTCGGGCGTCCGCCACGGCCGCACGCTCGGGAGCCCGGTCGTTCTGGCGGTCCGGAACCGCGACGCCCGGCTGGAGACCGCCGAGGCGGTCTTCCGCCCGCGGCCCGGCCACGCCGACCTCGCGGGGGCACTGAAGTATCTCGACGCGGACATGCGAAACGTCCTCGAGCGCGCCAGCGCCCGCGAGACCGCCGCCCGCGTCGCCGCCGGCGCCCTGGCGAAGGCCCTCCTCGCGGAGTTCGGGATCGACGCCCTGGCCTGCGTCATCCGCATCGGCGAGGTGGCAGCCCGGGTGCCGGACGACCTCGCCGAGCGGCGGCACCTCAGGGACGCGAGCGACCTCTACTCGCCCGACCCCGCGGCCGACGCGGCCATGAAGCAGGCGATCGACGCCGCCCGCGAGCGGGGCGACACGCTCGGCGGCCTCATCGAGTGCGTCGCCACCGGCCTCCCGCCCGGCCTCGGCAGCCACGTCCAGTGGACCGAGAAACTCGACGGCCGCCTCGCCCGGGCCGTCATGAGCATCCAGGCCATCAAGGGCGTCGAGATCGGCCTGGGGTTCGCCGCGGCCGCGCGGCCGGGAAGCCAGGTCCACGATCCGATCGGCTTCGACGCCAGCGCGCGGGGCGACGCCGGCCTCGGCTTCACGCGCCCGACCAATCATGCGGGCGGCATCGAGGGCGGCATGACGAACGGGCAGCCCCTGGTCCTGCGGGCCGCCATGAAGCCCATCGCCACGCTTCGCAAGCCCCTGGCCTCGGTCAACCTCCAGACGAAGGCCCCCGAGGAAGCCGCGTATGAGCGGAGCGACGTCTGCGCCGTCCCGGCCGCCAGCGTCGTCGTCGAGGCGGCAGTGGCGGC
>CAYGZE010000393.1:0-4556 GCA_964354185.1 uncultured Anaerolineales bacterium
CAGGCCGTAGAACGCGATTCGCTGCGGGTCGACCGACGGCAGCGACTTCAGCCAGTCCGTAATCTGCTGGTGCTGGGGAACCATGAGGGAGAACAGCGTCTTGCCGAGCGGGTTGGCCTTCCGCTGGAGCGTGCGGAACCGGTCGCCGAAGATGTAGAGGTTCTGCGGCGCGAACGTGATGAACCCGCGCTCGGCCAGCCGCGCGGCAAAGTCGTGATAGGCCGCGTTGTCGCCCGCCACCAGGTCCTGCGGCCGCCCCTCCAGGCCGTGCTGGCAGACGACGACGGGGCGCCTCTCGCCCTCCCGGAGGTCCTTCGGCAGGAGGAGAATCCCGTAGGCGATGACGTCAGGAAATACGTCCATAACCACCTCGTAGCCGGTCCACCCGGGCGTGTCGTAGGCCTTGCGGCTTCGCACGTTCGGCGCAAGGAGCGGCTGGTCGAAGCGGCCGATCACCTCGTCCGAGAAGAACCGCCGGTACTCCTCGGCGCTGCGGCGGAACTTCTCGGGCGACCCCGTGTCGAGTTTCGCCATGAACTCGCGGCGAACGTCGGCGCTGCCGCCCAGGAGCCATTGGTTATGCCTGTCCATCTCGTCGAGTTGGCGGCGCTGGCGGCTCTTGGGATCCGGCAGGGGGCGAAGCGGCTTGGGCGGGGCGCCCGCGGCCGACACCTTCGCGCCAGGCGCGAGCAGGTCGAGGAACGCCTGGAGCGCCTCGCCCGTGCCGTACGGCCCCGCTCCGTCGCCGCTCGTCACCAGTTCCAGCCGCGGCGCCGGCTTGAGGCCGGCCACAAGGCCGCGGGCGCGCTCAACCTCGCGCCGGACGTCCTTCAGGTCCGGCGTCACCAGGCGCCCGGGTCCCCCGCCCGTGCCGGGCGGGACCACGACCTGCGGCCCGCGCGCCGCTTCGACGGCCAGCGGCCGCGGTGCCACGAGGCCGGCCAGTTCCGCATCGCCGAACGCATCGAGCAGGCCGAAGACGTTGCGGTAGATGGGCTCCTGCCACACGTTCTGGCGGGAGTCGAAGTAGCCGCTGACGCCGACCGCCCCGATCCGCGCGTCGAGCGCCCCGGCGCACAGGGCCAGCAGGCCCCCCTCGCCCCAGCCGAACACGCCGACCCTGGGCCTGGCGGGCCCGGCCTCCCGCGCGAAACCGTCGACGGCCGCCAGGACCTTCTGCACCTCGTAGCCGATGACGTGGCGGCCCAACTCGAAGGCCGAGCGGTAAACAAACTCGCGGTTCGAGAGTTGCCGATGCGTAACGCTCCGGTCGACCAGGACCGGTACCAGGACGCGGCACCCGGCCTCGGCCAGCCGCCGCGCGAACTGCGACTCCTCCGGGACGCCCGGGGCGAGGCCCGCCAGCATCTCGGGCGTCTGGTCGGCGTCCGGCAGGGCTACCACGTCGGCCGCCTTCTCGCGGCCCGTGGGCACGAGGAGCAGCCCTTCGCCGTGAACCTCGCCGGACGCCGCCCAGCGGACGGCGAGGACCTGGTACCCGGTGCCTTCCGCGACAAGGGCCGGCTGCGCGGTCGTTGCGGCGAGTTCGAACCCTTCCAGCGGCACGCGCGGATCGCGCACGCCGAGGATGTGGGCCAGACGCCGGCGGTTGGGCTCGACGGACGCCTCGTACGCCTCGGCCGACGCCAGGTCGCGCTTCCAGTGCCGCGCCCGGCGCTCGACGGACCTCTCGATCTCGCGCAGGAGGAAAGCGTCCGCCCCGGCCACCAGGCGCGAGGCGATGTCGCCGTCCCACGTCAGGGGCGCCGTCCCTGGCAAGGGCGACGGGTCGGGCGGCTTGCCGGGCGTCTCCCCCGCGCAGGCGCCGGCGACGGCGCCGACGAGCAGAAGCCCGATCAGGACCTGGAGATGATCCATGGGCTGCTTCTCCTTCCCGCCAGGGGCCTGCGAGGCCCTCGCATGCCTGTGAGCCTACCAGCCTTTGCGCGGGCGGGCAAGCGCGCGACCAGACCCTCGCATGTGCGGTCGCGCCCGGGTATGCTGGCGCCATCCCTGTCGGGGAATCCTCTGGACAGAGGGAAGGAGGTTGCCATGTCCCGGGTCACGCGCCGCAAGTTCGTCGCCCTCACCGCCCAGGGTGCCGTTGCCGTGGCCGCCGGCGCCGCCACGCTGGCGGAACCGCAGCCGAGCCGCGCGGCCGGGGCCAACGAGAGAGTCGTCCTCGCCCTCATCGGCGCGGGCGGCCGCGGCCACGACCTCGCCCTGAAGTTCGCGGACGTCCCGAACGTCGAGTTCAAGTACGTCTGCGAGGTGAACGAGCAGCGCGGCGGCAACACGGTCGAGGCGCTGGAGAAGGCCCAGGGCCGGCGGCCCAAGCGGGTCGTGGACATGCGCGAGGTCTTCGCCGACAAGGACGTCCACGCCGTCGTCATCGCCACGCCCGAACACTGGCACGCCCTCGCCACGATCTGGGCCTGCCAGGCCGGCAAGGACGTCTACGTCGAGAAGACGCCCTCGCTGACCATCTGGGAGGGCCGCAAGATGATCGAGGCGGCCCGCAAGTACGACCGCATCGTCCTGGTGGGAACGCAGAACCGCAGCGCCCCCTACGCCGTCACCGCGCGGGACTACCTCCAAAGCGGGCGGCTCGGCAAGGTCGTCCACGTCAAGGTCTACAACATGCTCGGCGGCGGGCCCGTCCGGCCGCAGCCCGACACCGACCCGCCCCCCGGCCTCAACTGGGACCTGTGGCTCGGGCCGGCCCCCGAGCGGCCCTTCAACCCCGGCCGCCTGAACTGGTACGTCTGGTGGGACTATTGCGGCGGGACGCTCTCCGGCGACGGCATCCACCAACTCGACCTGACGCGCATGGTGCTGGGCGACCCGCCCCACCCAGCCGTCACGTATGCCGCCGGCGGCCGCCTGGCCTATGACGACAAGCACGAGATGCCCGACATGCAGGTCATCACCTACGACTACGGCACGTTCACGATGACCTGCGAGAACGGCACCTTCTCGCCCTACCTCAAGAAGATCCCGCCCGAGGTTCGTCTGAGCGACAAGTTCCCCGACTGGCCGACGACCGGCACGCGGATCGAGATCTACGGAACGAAGGGCCTGATGTACCTGGGCCGCCACGGAGGCGGATGGCAGGTCTTCGAGGAAGGCGGAAAGCCCGTGGCCCAGGACCCGGGCTACTTCCCGGACAAGTGGCACCAGCCCCACTTCATCGATTGCGTCCGCTCGCGAAAGCGGCCCAGCGGCGACATCGAGCAGGGGCATCTGAGCGCGTGCCTGGTCCACTTCGGCAACGTGGCCTGCCGGACGGGCAACCAGCGGCTGGCCTTCGACCCCAAGACGGAGACGTTCGTCGGGAACGACGCGGCCAACAGGTTGCTGAAGCCCGCGTATCGGAGACAGTACCGCGTTCCGGACGAGGTCTGACGCGGGTGCAACGTTCGCCGGCGGATGACCAGGGCGCGTCTGGCGTCCCCGCAGTCGGGGGACGGCTACGGGCCGGCCAGCGCCTTCAGGAGCCGCACGACCGCCTCGACCAGCCTTTCGCCGCCGCCCGGCGCGATCCGCGAGTTCACGGTCTCGTAACTCCCTTCGGCAAAGGCCTTCTTCGTGGGAACGTACTCGGGCGAGTCCTGGCACAACTCCATCACCAGCGTCGTGGCGAACGGAGAGGCCTGCTTGATGGCCAGTCCCAGTTCGACGAAGACCTCGCCCGGCAGGCCCACGATGGCGGTCTCGCGGTCCAGGCGAAAGGCCTGCACCTCCAGCCGGATGGTGTCCCCGCCGCGCAGGTCCAGCGACAGGATCTTGTAGGCCTCGACCTGCTCGAGGAACCCGAGTTCCGGCGTGCCGACCTTGGCGATGTCGCGGCGGGCCCGGGCGAGTTGCTCGGCGCCGGGGCGCTGAAGGGGGACCTCGACGACCTCGCGCCGGACCGCCAGCGCGGGCTCGACGATCGGCCGCAGCCCCGCCAGCCCGCCCCGCACCGTGTCGGCTAGCGCCCTGCCCAGGTCCTCGGCCTTCGGCCGTTCCTTCCGCGCCACGTCCACGTGGTTGATGTCGCCGCAGGCCCCCGTGCCGAACAGGAGCACGAAGTCGCGCCCGAGGTCCGCGCGCAGGCCCTGCTCAAGGTAGTACGGGTAGTCGGCGGAGTACAGGGCGCCCCCCGTGGTATCGAGATGCATGGCGAAGTTGACGAGGGCGGCGCGGGCCTGTCCGCCGGCCGCGTCGCGGACGAGCACGATCCCCACCCGAGGATCGGTCGGCCCGGCCGGCCGCACGATGTCCGGGTTCAGGGGACCCGGGTTGAACCGGACGGAGCCGTCCTTCATGTGGAACCGGCGGTTGAACGCGAGGCCCTTCTGCTCGGTGACGCCTGCCTCGAGGCGGACGGGCCCGGCGGCGCCGTGGGCCTCGACGATGGCCTTCACGATCCGGGCCGTGAGTTCGGCCGGGTAGTCCACCGTCTCCTGCGGGTCGCGGCCGTGCGCGGCCACCGCGAGGTCGTGGAAGTGCTTCCGCAGGGCGTCGAAGTAGAGCGGCCCCGTATGGCTGTGCGTGGCGGCAATCAGGATGTG
>CAYGZE010000394.1:0-4547 GCA_964354185.1 uncultured Anaerolineales bacterium
TCGACCATGCAGGTGGCCTCGTCCATGACGATGAGGCCGCCGGAGCCCATGATGGCGCCGACCTCCTTGACGGAGTCGTAGTCGATCGGGAGGTCCAGGTACCGCGCGGGCACGCACCCGCCCGACGGGCCTCCCATCTGGGCCGCCTTGAACCGCCGGCCGCGCGGAATGCCGCCGCCGATGTCGAACACGATCTCGCGCAGCGTCGCGCCCATGGGCACCTCGACGAGGCCGGTGTTGCAAACCCTGCCGGCCAGGGCGAAGATCTTGGTGCCCTTCGAGCCGGCGGTGCCGACGGCGGCGTAGGCCGCCGGACCCGACTCGATGACGCGCGGCACGTTGGCCCACGTCTCGACGTTGTTGATGTTCGTGGGCTTCCCGTACAGGCCCGAGGCCGCCGGGAACGGGGGGCGCGGCCGGGGCATGCCGCGCTTGCCCTCGACCGACGCGATCAGGGCCGTCTCCTCGCCGCACACGAACGCACCGGCCCCCTGGCGGATCTCGATCTCGAGCGCCAGGCCCGTCCCCAGGACGCTGGGGCCCAGGAGCCCGGCCTCCCGCGCCTGCCCGAGCGCGATCCCGGCGTGCTCGATGGCGATCGGGTACTCCGCACGGACATAGATGACGCCATGACTCGCCCCGATGGCGAAGGCCCCGATGAGCATGCCCTCGATCACCAGGTGCGGGTCGCCCTCCAGGAGGGCCCGGTCCATGAAGGCACCCGGGTCGCCCTCGTCGGCGTTGCAGACGATGTACTTGGGCTCGCCCGGGGCCTGGCGCGCCAACTGCCACTTGCGCCCGGTGGGGAAGCCCGCGCCGCCGCGGCCGCGAAGGCCCGATTTTGAGATCTCGTCGATGACGCCGTCGGGCGACATCGACCCGAGGACCTTGGCGGCCGCGGCGTAGGCCCCGTGGGCGACCGCGTCCTCGAGGCTCCGCGGGTCCACCAGGCCGCAGTTCCTGAGCACCCGCCGGGTCTGATGCCGGAGGAACGGGACCCGCCGCTGGCGCGACACGGCCTTCCCATCGGACATGACGCACAGCCGCCGGATCGTCTTCCCGCCCAGCACCGTCCGCTCGATGATCTGGGCGGCGTCTTCCGGGGCGACGCCCTGGTAGAAGATGCCCTGCGGGTCGATCACCACGGCGACGGCCCCCGCGCACAGGCCGTGGCAGCCCGTCCGGACGACGCGGACGCGCCCGGCCAGGTCGCGCCGCGCCACCTCGGCCTCCAGGGCGTCGCACACGTCCAGCGCGCCCAGCGCGCGGCACCCCGTCGAGCAGACGCGGAGGACCGACCGTGGCGTCGGGCGGGACTCCAGGTCCCGCCGCCACGCGTCCAAGGCCTGGATGGAGCCGAGGCGGTTCATGGGGCGGGCGTCCGAAACGTTTGCAGGATGGACTGGACGCGCCGCGGGGACAGGCGGCCGAAGTACTGGTTGTCGACCATCATCGCGGGCGCCAGGAAGCACGTGCCCAGGCAGGCCACCGTCTCCAGGTAGAACTCCAGGTCCGGCGTCGTCTCGCCCTCGTCGATGCCCAGTTCCCGCCGGACGGCGTCCAGGACGCGCCCGGCGCCCTTGACGTAACAGGCGGTGCCGCGGCAGCAGCGGACCGTGTGGCGTCCGTGCGGCTCCGTGTAGAACTGGGCGTAGAAACTGAGGACGCCCCAGATGCGGCTCAAGGGAATCCGCATACGGCGGCTGATCTGCCCGAGCGCCGGCGCCGGCAGGTACCCGAACCGCCCCTGGACCTGCTGGAGAACGGCGATCAGGTTGGAGGCGGGCGTGACGCCGAGGTCGGCCACGGCGGCGGCACACTCGGCCTCCGTGGGCCCTGCCACACGCCGCTGCCTCGCGCTCGCCGTCTTCATGCGTCCTCGCTCCGACCTGCCTGCGCACGTGTTTCGCGTGCTTGACAAGGTCCCATCGGCGGGTGCCACTGGCGGCTTGTCCGCCAGTGCTGCCCGCGTCAGGCCACACACAGGGCCCGGCGGAGCGCCTCGACGTCGACGCTCTCGCGCACCAGGTGCTTGACCTCCTCGATCTTGTCGCGGTCCTGGGACCGCATCTTGAACCGGATCTCCTGGAGGAGCGCGGCCACGCTGAATGTGTCCTGGTCGCAGAGGACCGCCGGGATGCCCGCCTGGCGGATGCGGGCGACGGTCTCGGGCGGCGGCTCGAACCCGCCCGTCAGGACGAGGCCCACGACGGGGCGCGGCCCGCCCGCCTCGGCCGGCTTCGCCTCGATCGACACGCGGATGTTGTCGAGCCGGTCGCCCGGGACGATCATCAGCGTGTCCGGCCCGATGTAGGCGGCCACGTGCTCCGGCTCCATGGCGGCCACGACGGTGTGCTTGACGCGGTTCGCCAGGGCCGCCTCGCCGCACAGGACTCGCCCCTTCACCTCGGCCGCCACCTGGTCCATCTGGGGATAGAGAAGTTGCGGCCGGTAGGGCACGACACCCAGCAGCCGGGTGCCCAGGTTCTCGAGGCCGCGAGCGACGATGCTCCGGATCTTGTCCAGTTTCTCGGGCCAGACCTTGTTGAGGACGACGCCCAGGACCTCGACGCCGTGCTGGCGGAACAGGTGCAGGCTGAGGGCGGCCTCGTCGATGGCTTGGCCGATGCCGCCGCCCGAGATGATGATGGCGCTGGCGCCGAAGAGTTGAGCCACCCGCGCGTTCGACAGGTCGAAGCACGAGCCGACGCCCGCATGGCCGGTCCCCTCCACCAGGAGGAACCGGTGGGCCCGGCGCAGCCGCTCGAACGCCGCCAGGATCCGGTCCTCGAGCGGCTTCGGGTCGCGGTGGAAGATGTAGTGGGCCGTGAACCCGCGCTCGATCGCCACGGTGCTCAGGTCCGACGGGGCGTCCCGCAGGCCGAACACCTCGCGCGCCAGCACGGCGTCCTCGTCCACGTTGCAGCCTTCATACTGGACGTACCGCTGGCCGACGGGCTTCATGTAGCCCACGTCGCACCCCTGGTCGCGGAAGGTCTGGAGGAGGCCGACGATCAGGGTCGTCTTGCCCGTGTCCTGCTTTGTCGCGCTGACGTAGAGTGGCTTCATCGGCTGCGTCGTGACCTCCACCGGGCGCCCCCCCTATCGCTGCGCCCCGGCGATGCTCCGGTAAGCCCTCAGGAAACTGTCCGAGTAAATGTGCTGGTTCATCAGCATCTCGGCCGTCGCCGCCACGTCCACGAGGGGGTCGTCCAGAACGTCCACGATGGCCGAATCGCACCCGTGGCTGATGGCCATGGCCAGGAAGACGCGGTTGATGAGGCCGCGCTCCGTCGTCCCCTGGCTCAGGTTCGACAGGCCCATGGTGATGTGCGGCGGGGGCTCGGACATCACGCGGATCTGGTCGATCGCCGCCAGGATGTTGCCCGGTTGCTCCTGGGCCCCCGGCACGTTCACGGGCAGGATGATGGGGTCGACGAACAGGCGCTCCGGGGTGAGGCCGAGTTCGGTGCACTTGGTGATGATCTGGGCGGCGATCTCGACGCGGCGCTCCACGTTCTGCGGCACGCCGCCGGAGTCCATCGCGAGCGCGATCAGGCCCCCGTCCGCCCCCTGCGCCATCTCGACGTACTTATCGAGGACCTCGGGGTCGCTCTTCTTGTTGAGGGGCGACGAGTTGAGGAGCACTCCCCGCGCCGTGTCGCAGACCGACAGGCCCGCCCGGATGA
This sequence comes from uncultured Anaerolineales bacterium, assembly GCA_964354185.1. Lineage (GTDB taxonomy): Bacteria > Planctomycetota > Phycisphaerae > FEN-1346 > FEN-1346 > CAYGZE01. The sequence continues at coordinate 3,690 of CAYGZE010000394.1, forward strand.
CGTTGGGCTTCTGGCTGTCGAGGCACAGGGGCGTCCCGACCGCCCGCTGGACCGTCTCGACGAGCCACTTCATCGCGGCTTCCTGGTCGGCCGCGGCCGTGCCGACGTTGATGTCGAGGTAGGCGGCCCCGGCCTCCGCCTGCCGCCGCGCCAGGTCCACCACCGGCCCGGGGTCCTTGGCGCCGATCGCCCGCTTGACGTCCACGAACATGCCGTTGATCCGTTCGCCGATCGCGATCATGGCCGCCTCCTGGACCCGCAGCCCAAGGCCCCTCCCTCATGCCCGTCCGCCGCGCTAGGCCTCCTTGCCCCACAGGTCGTCGACGTAGCGGCGGACCGTGGCGACGGCCTCCGGGCTCCGCATGCGGATGATGTCGATGCCCGACTGGAGGAGCGCGACGGCGGTAACGGCCTCCCAGGCGGGCCCGCGCCGGGCGGCGTCGCTCCACTGGGGCGCGTCCTGGGTCGGCGTCTTCGCCTCCTTGGCCCGCCAGGACTCGTAGCCGACGTCGCAGATGACGGGCATGGCCATGAGTTTATCGCCCCCGAGGGCCGCCAGCCGCTCGCGTTCCTGGATCGAGTAGGCGTACTCCATGCCGTAGCCCAGCGACCCGGTCGTCTGGAACATGACCATCCGCTCCAGGGGGACGCCCATGTCGGAGACGAGGAAGTTGACCTGCTTGGCGATGTTGATGTCGAGGGGCGCCTCGGCGATAAGGAAGTGGCCGTCGGCCAGCGTCACCGCCGCCAGGTTCTTGTAGTTCCCCTCGGTCACGGTGCCCAGGAGGACCTTCTCGCCCTTGGCGGCCTCCGAGACCTTGGGCATGACGGCGTTGTCCTTCTCGTCGTTGCCGCAGC
>CAYGZE010000395.1:0-4543 GCA_964354185.1 uncultured Anaerolineales bacterium
AGTTCGCTCACGTCGGCGTGATACTCGGCCGCCATCGGCAGGTGATAGTCGCTCTCGGGTCCCGGCCGCCGCACGTACGGATGCAGGGCCTCGTAGGCGGGCGTGAAGCCGCCCTTGTACCCGGCCACCTCCTCCTTGGCCCGGAAGTCGGGGATCTTCCTGCCGTCGGGCCGGTCCTTGCCGCTATGGCAGCCCGTGCAGTACTTCGCCAGGACGGGCTTCTGAACCTCGCGCTCGAAACTGAAGCCGCGCGCCGGCCCGTACCACGGCTCGATGTCCGAGGGCTTGCGCCCGGTGGCCATCGCCAGGCGCGGCGGGGGCGAGGCGTGCTGCGGCTCATGGCACCCCACGCACGACGCGAACTCGCCCGGCATCGCCGTGTACCAACTCCGCATCACCTGGAGGGCCTTGCCCCCGGCGTCCAGCGGCTCCACGACGATCGGCGTGTTGGCCGGCACCCGGAACATCGCCGACCCGTCCTCGTTCACCGGCACGGTCCCCAGGATCCGCTTCACGTCCCACGGGCCGTCGATGCCGATGTTGATGTGCCCGCCCATCCCGCGGTAGCCGTAATGGTTCGAGTAGATGCGGAGGCGCTTCACCGAGCCGCGCGGCACCCCCTTGAGGCCGTCGCCCCGGTACACGTCCACGAGGTACACGACGGCGTCCTTGCGCTTGAGGTCGATCTTGTCGGGGATGGCGGGCGGCGTCGGCGACTTGCCGAGGGGCGTCGGCTCCAGCAGGGCCCAGGCCGGGTCCTCGCTCAGGCAGAGCATGTTGTCGAAGACGTCCACCAGGTAGACCGCCCAGGGCGACTTCTCGGTCATCTGGCACGAGACCAGCAGGTACTTCTCGTTCAGCGGATAGGGGTGGAGGAACTTCGGCCACGAGCCATCGACCAGGCCGTCGCGGATGATCGGCTCGACGGCCTTGCCGTAGCCCGGAATCCGCTGGACGACACCGTTGCCCTCGCGCTGGCCCTTGGCGGGGTCGAGGATCACCAGTTCGCCCATGCGCGGCACGCCGTGGTGGCCGGAGACGATGGCGGCCACCTGGGTCGGATGCCCGGGCATCGGCCGCGCGTAGAAAAGCGAGTTCGGCCAGTACGAGTTGCTCCCGTAGTGCTCGAACTGGGCCGTCCCGTCCGGGTTCATCTGGAACAGCAGCCGCGAGAAGTAGTGCGGCGTGTCGCTGTACTCCCACCGCGTGTATATCACGCGCCCGTTCCCGAGCACCGTCGGGCACCACGAGTGGTCCTGGTCGTAGGTCAGTTGGCGAATCGTCTTGCCGTCCTTCTCCAGCAGGTAGAGCGACCCCACGTGGTCGCCCCCGCCCACGCACGGGACGCCCAGGTAACAGGCCGTCGAGCAGAAGATGACCCGCCCGTCGGGCAGGTAGCACGCGTCGTAGTTGTCGACGTCGGGCTGGTCGCCGGGGGTGACCTGGCGGAGGCCCGTCCCGTCGGTCCGCATCTCGAAGACCTGGAACCTGCCGTGCGTGCCCGGCATCGAGAAGAGGAACCGGTCGCCGTCCCAGTGCAGTTCCAGGTCGCCGACGAACGCGTCGCCCTCGGGCCGGTAGAGCCGCTCGACCTTGCCGCTGCGGTACGCGAGCGTTGCGATCTCGTTGTCGTAACCGTGCGGGCCGATGGTCGAGTTGCCCTGCCAGTTCTGCGGGAGGCCGAGTTTCTTCGGGCTCCGCTTGACGAGGAGGACCTTCTGGAAGTCGAGGACGGGGTTCGCCAGGAGCGCCTCGCGGCGCAGGGCCTCCAGGTCCTTCGTCACGGACGTGAGCCGGTCGGCGGCGCCCTTGCCGTCGCCGCCGGCGGCCTTGACGACGCCGATGACCTGCTTCTCCAGCGCCTCGAGCCGCGCGAGGTACTCGGCACCCTTCGGGTACTTCGCCCCGTAGGTCTCCATGAGGTCCAGGACGGCCCGCCGGAGGGCCTCGAAGTTGAAGTTGCTCGCCAGCGACCGGGCCGCGTCGATCTGGCGGGCCTGGGCGTAGAGGGCCCGGACCTGGCGGAGGCCAGCGGCATCCTTGACCGTCGCGGCGGCCGCCTTGGCCTGGGCCGCCAGCGTCGCCACGCGCGTGGCCTGGACGTACCGGTCGGCGATGGCCCGCAGGTCGCCCGGCTGCCAGTCGCCCGTCCAGATGGCGTCCTCCTGCTCCCACGCCATCTCGCGGGCCGCGGCGGCGTCGCCGCCGAAGTCGCGGCCCACCAGTTGCCACAGCGCCTCGTGCAGCGGCGCCGCCGGGCCGCCCTCCGCCGGCTTGTCCGAGAGCGAGAAGTAGAACCCGTGACCGCCGGTGTTGTTCTGGATCCTGAGGAGCAGCCGGTTCTCGCCCTTCTCGAGGACGAGGTTCGCGGAGTCCTGGTTCGGCCCCGGGCCGCGCGGCACGTCGTTCGAGATCAGTTTCTTCCCGTTCAGCCACACGACCAGCCCGTCATCGCTCCCGAAGTAGGCTTTGACCACCGCGGGGCCCGCCACCGTGATCGTCCGGAAGAGGTACGTCGCCCCGTTCGTGCCGGCCGACAGGGCGTGGACCGTGCCGTCGGCGTACTCCGGACGCCGGGTCCAGCGGCGGTCGCCGTAGGCCTTCTCGAGCGCGATCTCCTTCTCGGGCGGGTGGACCGCCGTGAACCGCTCGGCCGGGTCCTTCGGGTAGAACGGGCCGATCTGGTACCACGTGCCCAACTGGGGGACGCCCGGCTTGGGGGCCTCGGCGCCCCGCTTGGCGGCCTCGGCCTGCTCCTTCGCCAGGGCCTCGCGCGAGGCCAACATCGTGTCCTGCCACGTCTCCTTGCGGACGTAGTAGGACGGATCCGCCCCGAGAACCGGCGCCGCGCACGCCACCAGCCATGCCCCGAGGGTCAGGCCGACTCCGCCCCAATGCCTCAAGCCCATCCGCAGCCTCCTAACCGGCCCACCCGGTAGTATCTAACACAAGAACGCCCTCTTGGCGACTGGCATTTCCCGCATTTCCCCGCATCCGGCCGAGACCGGCGGCCCGGCGGTGGCTGTTCGAGCCCGCCCGGCAGGGGCGGGGTGCGTCCGCCCGCGACCTGCGGCCCCCGCGCGCCCCCCTGGCACTTGATAACGCCGCCCCGGCGCGGTAGAACGGCCGCGCCGAACCACGGTCGGAGACACGCGACGATGCCCAGAAAGACGCCCAAGCTCAAGCCGAAGGCCCCCAAGTCGGCCAGGACCTACCGCATCGCCGTCATCGGCGGCGACGGCACCGGACCTGAAGTCGTTCGCGAGGGCCTGAAGGTCCTCCGCGCCGCTGCCGACGTCTCCCCCTTCCGCTACGAGACCCGCGACTTCGACCTGAGCGGCCGCCGCTACCTCGCCCGCGGCGGCGACCCCGCCAAGCCCTCCATCCCTGTCATCACCGACGAGGAGGTCGCCGAACTGCGCACCTTCGACGCCATCTACCTGGGCGCCGTCGGCGACCCCGCCGTCGCCCCGGGAATCCTCGAAAAGGGCCTCCTCCTGCGCCTGCGGTTCGAACTGGACCAGTACATCAACCTGAGGCCGGTGCGGCTGTACCCGAACGTCCCCTGCCCCCTGGCGGGCAAGAAGCCCGAGGACATCGACTTCGTCGTCGTCCGCGAGAACACCGAGGGCATCTACACCGGCATGGGCGGCATCCAGTACCAGGGCACGCCCCGGGAGGTCTCGACCCAGATCAACTGCACCACCCGCTTCGGCGTCGAGCGGTGCATCCGATACGCCTTCGACCTCTGCCGACGCCGCAACAACCCCAAGCACATGCTCACCCTGGTCCACAAGACGAACGTCCTCACGTACGCGGGCGGCACGTGGTTCCGCGCGTTCCACGAGATCGGCCGCGAGTACCCCGACATCAAGAAGGACTATAACCACGTCGACGCCTGCTGCATGTGGTTCGTCAAGAACCCCGAGTACTACGACGTCATCGTGACCGACAACATCTTCGGCGACATCATCACCGACCTGGCGGCCATCATCCAGGGGGGGCTGGGCGTCGCGGCGGGGGGGAACCTGAACCCCCAGGGCGTCAGCATGTACGAGCCCATGGGCGGCTCCGCCCCCAAGTACACGGGCAAGAACGTCATCAACCCCATTGCCGCCATCGCCGCCGTGGCCATGCTCCTGAGGAACACGGGCCTCCAGCACGCCGATGCGGCCTTGGTCGAGGCCGGCGACCGCGTCGAGCGGGCCATCCTGGCCACCACCCCCCGGATGAAGAGCCAGGCCGCCGGCCGCATGGGCCACTCGACCACCGAGGTGGGCGACCTGGTGGCCGAGGCCGTGCGGGCCGTCTGACCCCGCGCCGGGTGCCACTGGCGGCTTGCCCGCCAGTGCTCCTCGCCCGCGCAGGGTGCTGTTCGAGCCCGCCGGGTGCCATGCTTTCGCTTGCGAGAGCATGCGCCGGGTGCCACTGGCGGCCCTGGGCTCCGAAGCCTTGGCGAAGGAGGCTTGCCCGCCAGTGCTCCTGATTCCGCCGGGTGCCATGCTTTCGCTTGCGAAAGCATGCGCTGCCGCCGCCCCCGGAA
>CAYGZE010000396.1:0-4497 GCA_964354185.1 uncultured Anaerolineales bacterium
TACTCTTTGTGACTGACTGGGAGCGGCACCCGACCCGAAGGGGAAAAGCAGAAAGTGGCCGCTTCGCGCGGCCCTTCTGCTTTTAGGGTGCCGCGACGCGGCAGCTTGCGTTGGGTTTACCGGAGGCAGCCCCTTGCGGGTGCCTCCCGTTAGGGAGGATTCATCTGGACAACCAGACCGCCGCCTGAAGTCCATGACCATCGGACCCAAGATCCTTTGCGCTCGCCAGTGCGTCGGTGGCTGAAGGCATCGGAGGTGGGTCGCTGCACATCCATGGGAAGATGAGTCCGAACCAGGGCGCCTACGAGAGGATGAAGGTGCTGGAGAGCCTCAAGACGCACAGCACCCGCAAGCACACGGTCATCGCCACAGCCACCTGGGGCCTCAACGACCAATCCATCGGCGACCTGATCGAGTTCGTGCACGAGGACCGCGGTCTCATCACCAACCTGGGCATCATCTTGCTCGCGGAGGAATGGGATGCCTGGCACCTCCAGCGCGAAGCGGGGCACGTGGTCGGACCGAACGCCGTGCTGATCGTGTAGGTCGAATTGCTGAACCTCAGGTACAGCGGTGTCGGGCGACGCAGCTACGCTTCAAGGCTTGGTCGCCGGCGGAGCCGGCGAGTCCATGCCCACGCCGACGGCGTCGAGCTTCCCGTCCACGACGTTGCGGTGAATGAGCAGCATCTCCTGCCTCCCGGCCGGAAGCTCCACGTCTCCGGCCAACTCCGTCACGACTTCCTCGACGGCAGTCTTCGGCTTGAGGCCCGCGGTGGGCGAGGCGAGTTCCAGCGGCACTTCCTTCCGATCCGTGCGCGAAGGGACGAGCCTCCCCGCCGGTTTGCCGCCGACGAGCACGTCGATGGCCATCGGGCGGCGTTCCTTCGGAACGAGCTTCTCGCGAAGGTCGATGATGTCCTCCCGCTGGGCCTGCCAGCACGGCTTCGAATCGCTGTATCGGAACAAACCTCGCGCGACGACCTTCACCATCCCCCCCTGCTTCGCCTCAACCACGAGGAGAATCCCCGCGCTGAAACGCAGGTCCGCGACGAGCATGTCGGCCGTGCCAGCCTCGACCCACGTGTCGCCATCGGGCATGAAGGAGACGAACTGCTTCGGCCCGAAGACAGCGGGGACGGCCGTGGCCGCGTGGACGGGGTTCTACGATTACATCAGGGGCCGGCTCCACCGGCCTTGGGACGCCGACGGCAGCCTCTCAACGGTGGGGCGCGGCTTCGCTGACCTCCAGGATCGCAAGTAGCCACTGACGCCCGGCGAAGCCGTCGCGAGCCGGTCACCCCGAGCGCCGGGTGCCACTGGCGGCCCTGGGCTCCGTAGCCTTGGCGGAGGAGCCTTGCCCGCCAGTGCGTTTCCTCTTTACATGGGCGTGACGGAGGTGACCCAGACGCACCTGTCTTCGGAAGTGATGGCCCACTTGGCCGCGGACATGCGGACGCCTTCTCCTCGCCCCTTCCGTGACGTCTCGTCATTCGTCGCCCACCTCGCGGATGAGTACCCGCACGCACTCCCGTCCGCTGCGAAGGAAAAGGCCCAGTTTGCCATCGCCGAGCTGCAATCCCGGATGGCCGTGGAACTCATCCACTCCGTCCTGCCGCAGGCTCAAGAACTTGCCGAAGTCGTATGGAAGGTGGGGGGACTTCACACGGCGGAAGCAGCCTACGGAGATCACTCTACGGGCGGACTTCAATGAAGAACCGTTGGCTGGCGCTGCCTACCCGCTCCGTGGAGGTGGAGAGGACTTTCTCCTGCCCCCAGCCCAGCGAGCCCTCATCCAGTTTCCGCACCTCCCGGTCGATGGTGGCAGTGACTTCCACCTCGAACTTCCCTGCTGCATCGGGCGTGCCCGAGAGCGCGCCCGTGTCCGCGTCCAGCTTCAGCCAGCTCGGTCCCTTCAAGACATACTTGGGGTGCTCGATGTCCCAGAAGCTGGTTCCCGTCCCGCGTGTCCGCAGGTCGCCCAGGGAGCGATTGGCGGAGACCCGGCCGCGGTACTCCGTGCCCACCTTGGCCGTTAGCGCCGGCTTGCTGTAGATCACCGGACGGGGCGCGACGGCATAGTAGGACGGTCCGCTCCGCTTGCCCTCGGCGTCCACCGCCACCACGCGGTAGTAGGTCTTGTTGGCTGCGGGCAGAGCCACCTCGCTGCCCAGGACCGGCAGTTCCGTGGCCGCGGTCTCGGCGATGAAGTTCTCCGGGAATTCCGGCTTTAGCTCCTTCGAGGTGCCGACATTGACGGTGTACGGCACGTCGTTTACGGAAAAGCCCTTCTCGTCGCTGCCGTAGACGCGGTACTTCACCGGCTTCTCGCCGGCCGGGTTGGCTTTCCACTTGAGAGTCCCCACACCTTTGTCCTTGTCGTAGTTGACTGCAACGTCCAGCGGGTAGTTCGGGGCCTTCGTTGTAAAGCTAAAGGTCTTGCTCCACGGGCTCCAGACGCCCTTCTCGTCCTTGGCCCGCACCCGCCAGTAATACTGCTTGCCGCCCGTCAGCAGCCCGGTGTACGGCAGCGTGTATTGCTGCGGCTTGCTCTTATCCGCGGTGCGGGAGATGAGCTTGTAGAAGTTGGTCGACAACGGCAATTTCGCATCCGCCTTATCGGAGAGCACGAAGAAGGCATCCACGATCTTCCCTCCCCCCGCCTCTTGGGGGACGTTCCAGCGGAAAGCGAAGTCGGTGCCCTCGGCCTGACCGCCGTCGGGCGGGTAAACCGCCTCGGGCGCCCCCGCCCTGCTGACCGTGCGCTCCGTCCATTCATGGGTGATCCGCACTTTCCGCTCCCCGGGAGACTGGTCGGTGTAGGTGAACGCGTTCTTGCCGACGACCATCTCGGGCAGCGCCATCATGGCCATTTGCAGATCGTTGATCGCCGCCAGTCGCTTGAGCCGGGCATCGCCGGAAAGTTGGCAACGGAGGAGATAGTGGAAGCGTTGCGATCCCCAGTTCGAGAAGAAATGGTATTCCACGCCGTGCCCCTCGGCGTCTTTCCCCGTGCTCACCCACTTCTTGCCGTCCTCCGAGACCTCCAACACGGCCCCGTTGCCTTCCATCTCGAATTGCCCCCCGACGAAATTGTAGGGGCTCCGCATCGTCCAGATGATCGTGCCCGTCTTGCCGTCTTCGGCGCGAAGCCCATCGGGGCCGCTGACGATGTTCTCGATCTTGGTTGCGCCTTTCTTCCAGAGGTCGGTGCTGAAGTCCGGCCGGTACTCCCAGAGGCCGTTGCAGACGGTGTCGGGGTAGTCGGGCTGCTCCGCCGACCGCCAACTGTACTTGGCCGGAGTGAGGTGGCCCCAGCGCCACGTCAGGGCCTCACCCGGCCGGAGCGTCATGTTCATGGTCCACGTCGAGTTGCCGGCACGGTCGCCCCGAACCGGGTCTTCGCAGACGAACATGGCCGCATACGACTCGTCAAGGCGGCGCAAGTCGGGAAACGTGAGGCCGAAGGCGTGGGCCCGCTTGACCAGGTCATGGTCGCGGGCAATTTCACAGTCGCTGGCCAACGTCTCGTTGTCGCGCAGCACGAAGAAGCTCTCCAGGTCGCCATCCAGCACGTGCCAGCCGCCGTCGTACTGCACCTGGGCGATGGCGTGGGTCACCAGCCGGACCGGAGCGCTCTTCAATCCCACTTTCTGCCAATAAAGGCTCTGGATCTGGGCATCCTGTCCGCAGACGTGGTGTCCGTAGCAGTTGAAGACCAGCACCGGGTCGGAGAGGTTCCCGCCGTAGCCGCCGCGGTGGAAGCGGCGCGAGACGTGTTGCAGCCACAGCGCAACGGCCTTCTCCTTGTCGCTCATCCCCGGGGTGATGGCTGAGGCCACGATCTCATCGAGCGTTCGGAAGTTGTTCCGCCCGTTGGAGAGCCAGGGATTGACCAGGTCGGTCTGGCCCACGTTTTCCATCCGCACGGCGCGGTTGGACTGCCAACTTTGGTCGATGACGCCTTCCCGGTTAATACCGCAGCCTATCGGCGTGCGGCAGCACTCGCCGTCGATGTTGCCGCCGTGGACGACGGTGTAGGCGTGCCCCGTCTGCGAGATCTCTTCGACGTGGCTCTTGGGCACGTCGCCGGGCTGGGCCTTGGAGGCCCACGGCTGCAGGGGAGCGCTCGGGGAGGCTTGTAGCAGGGCTGCCGAGATGAGGGCGAAGATCACTTGCATGGCATTTCCTTTTAATGGTTCTAGAGGCGTGGTTTTTCCGGTTCCTACGGAAGGCGGTGCGACTTGCTTCGCTTGCCACGATCCACCGGCGTACTCTTGACGTCCGCCAGCTTCTGCCGCGTGCCTGCGTCAAGTTAGAGGACCTCCATCGGCGGGCGATCGGTTCCTTGGCGAGGTTCGACCGATTGCGGCAAGCGCGGCTGCGCCGCCCTGCAGTATAATAACGCGGCAGCCCGTTTGCAATTCTGAGCAGGGCCGGCATTGGGAAGTGCCCCAGACATCGTACCCCCCTTGCGGAGATCGCGGCGTGGGGGGTG
>CAYGZE010000397.1:0-4447 GCA_964354185.1 uncultured Anaerolineales bacterium
CTGGAGCCGCTTCATCTCGTCGACGAACACGGCCGGATGGTTGGCCCACTTCTGGGCCTCGTTGGGCGTGACGTGGCCGGCGCGGACCAGTTCGGCCAGCGACCGCTCCAGCGTGATCATGCGCTCGCCCGGCGTGTCCCGCGTCTGCGTCTGGATGACGGAGTAGAGTTGCTCGGTCTTGCGGACGCGGATGAGGTTGGCGACGGCGTAGGTGTTCTGGAGGATCTCCATGGCCATGCAGCGGCCCTTGCCTTCGGCCCGGGGCACCAGGCGCTGCGAGATGACGTGCGAGAGGCCGAGCGACAACTGGCTGGCCACCTCCTCCTGGCGATCGACGGGGTAGAGGTCGAGGATCCGCGTGATGGTGCCCCGCGCGTCGCGCGTGTGGAGGGTCGAGAACACCAGGTGCCCCGTCTCGGCGGCCGTCAGGGTCCACGAGGCCGACTCGCGGTCGCGCATCTCGCCGACGAAGATGACGTCGGGGTCCTCGCGCAGGCAGTCGCGCAGGCCCCGCTCGAAGTCGGGGACGTCGCGCCCGACCTCGCGCTGCGAGATGACCGCCCGGTGGCTCGGCAGGCGGTACTCGATCGGGTCCTCGAGGGTGATGATGCGGCAGGGGCGCGTCTGGGCGATCCGCGTCACGAGCGACGCGATGGTCGTCGACTTGCCCGCCCCCGTGATGCCGGTCACGAGCACCAGTCCCTGCTGCCGCACCAGGATGTCGCGCCACACCTGGTTCGGGAAGCCGATCTGCTCGACCGGGGGCGGCTTCGGCTCCAGGGCCCGCACCGCCAGCGCCAGGCCGTCGCTGTCGTGGAACGCGTTCAGCCGGAACAGCATCCGCTCGGTCAGGTACGACGCGTCGACCGAGCGGCGGGCGCGGAGCGACTCGAGTTCCTCGTCCGTCAGCAGGCGCTGGACGATCGCCTCGACCGTGGCGGCGTCCAGCGGCGGCGTCTTCATCGGCTCCAGGTCCCCGTCGATCCGGTAGACCGGCGGATTCCCCACCCGCAGGTGCAGGTCGCTGACGCGCAGGGGCCCCTTCTTCGAGAAGAAGTCCAGCAGGTCGCGCACGCTCAGGCGCCCCTCCGGGGTGACGTAGATCAGGTCGTCGAGCCCTCGTTGGGCCATGGCGTTCCCCTTCACGCGGGGCGGGCCGGCGCGCCCGGCGGGCCGGGCGGCGTGCCGTGGCACGCCGGGCACACGTGCGCGCCGGACGGCAGGTAGTAGATGGCGTCGGACGCCATCCCGCACCGCTCGCAGACGCCGGGTCCCGAGGGCGGCAGGGGCCGGCCGTCCGGGCCGACCCGCGCCTCCCGGTAGGCCCGGCGGTCCCGAGCCAGCCGCACCCGCCGCCGGATCGCCCGCACGCCCAGGTATGCGAAAAACACCGCCGCGACCGCCGCGAACGTTGCCGCGACGGCCAGGACCACGTGGACGGCCGCCCTCAGACCTCCCGGGTCCATACCGTGCCGCTCCGACGCGCCTTCGCGCGGCCGGGGCCCCTAGAGTGCCTTCACCGGGACGGTCCTGCCGCTGCGCGAACTCTCGAGGGCCGCCATCACCATCGCCAGGCTCTTGATGTTGTCGTGGCACTCGGTCTGGGGCACGCGGCCGGTCCGCAGGTACGCGAGCATCTCGCGCAGGGCCCCGTGCATGCCGGCGTTCCGCAGGCGCGACCGCACGACCCGCAGGTCCTTCAGCCGCCGGTGGAAGCCGGTGCTGCCCGCGAGGACCTGGCCGTGCGGCTCGCCGTCGCGCTCGTAGCCCATCGTCCCTCGGTCGCCGATCACGCGCCAGTCGCCGTTCCAGGAGGTGTGGCACCCCTCGGCGCACCACGAGCCGCGGTAGGCGAACCGGACGCCGTCGGCCATCTCGAAGACGGCGTTGGCGGCCACGTCGCCCTTGTACCACGAGCCCGCGGGGTTGAACTCGGCGCACCAGACGCGCTGGGCGTCCTTCCCGCCGATCATCCGGGCCATGTCAAAGTGATGGATAGACATGTCGAGGATGAGCGGGCTTTGCATCTCGTCGCGGAAGCCGCCGAAGTGGGCCCCCAGGAAGAAGTCGCAGTTGAGCGTGGTCAGCCTGCCCAGCCGCCCCGCCGCCACCGTCCGGGCCATCGTCTCGTGCCGCGCGTCCCAGCGGCGCGACTGGCTGACCATGTAGAGGCGGCCGGCCCGCTCGCTCGCGCGGACCATCCGCCGCGCCTCGCCCATCGAGGAGGCCATCGGTTTCTCGCCGACGACGTGCAGGCCCGCCGCCAGGGCCGCGCACGTCACCGCAGAGTGGGCCTCGGGCACCGTCAGGTCCACCGCGAAGTCGGCCGGGACCTCGCGCAGGACCTTCGCCAGGTCGTCCGAGACGGCGGCCCGGACCTTGAACTCCTCGCATCGCTTCGCTGCGCGGCCCTTGTCGAGGTCGACGACGGCGACGACCTCGACCTTCTCGGCCGCCAGGGGCGGAAACCACGCCCCCGCGATGCCGCCCGCCCCGACGACGATCGCCCGCTGTTTCGCCACGACGGCTGCTCCTTCGTTCCTTCCCTACGCGCTCCCCTTCGGGTCGCGGCTAAGATTGAGAATCGCCTGGCCGGCCGCCCGCCGACGCGCTCCCCTTCGGGTCGCGGCTAAGTCCCCGTCATTTCCCCATTTTCTTCATGGCCTTCAGGCACTGCTCGACGGCCGCCAGGGCCGGCACGCCCTCGACCTCGTACTCGACGATGTACCACTTCGTCCCGCCGGCCGTCTCGCACAGGTCGAAGATCGTCTTCCACGGCAGGTCGTCCTCGCCGATGCAGGCCTTGGGGTTCGTCTTCGAGAAGGGCTTGATGTGGACGGTCGTCGCGCGGCCGGGATAGCGCTTGAGGAAGGGGACGGGGTCGCCGCCGCCGTGCATCGCGTTGCCCGTGTCGAACTGCATGATGACCTCCTTGCGGGTGTTGCCGAAGAAGGTGTCCCACGGCAGTTCGCCGTCCATCGGCGTGAACTCGATGTGGTGGTTGTGGTAGCCGACCTGCATTCCGTCGGGCTTGACCTTGGCGGCCAGGTCGTTGAAGACCTTGGCCGTCTCGAGCCACGCCTGGCGCGACGAGCGCCGCTCGTCTGCCAGCCACGGGACGATGAGGTACGTGTTCCCCAGGACCTTGTTGAACGCGACGGTCTTCTTGAGTTCGCCCCCCAGCAGCGTGTCGAGGCCGATGTGCGTGCCGCAGCACACCAGGTTCCGCTCGTCGAGCATCTTGCGGAGCGTCTTGGCGTCGCGGCCGTAGTAGCCGGCGAATTCGACGCCCTGGTAGCCCATCTTGGCGACGGCGTCGAGGACCCGCGGCAGGTCCTTCTCGCAGTCCTTGCGGACGCTGTAGAGTTGCAGCCCTATGGGGATGGCCATGCGCGTTTCCTTTCGTTGGCTCGTGGAGGGGACCAGTACGCCACAGGGCGCGGCCGAAATCAAGCACATTCCGCGCGGCGGGCCGCCTTGGCGGGGGAGGGGCGGCCCGCCGGCCCGCGCGTTTTTGCTGGCACGGCACCGCCGGCCGCCCTATCATGCCTCCGGGTTTGCCGCCCCGGGCGGCGACGCGCCCGCAAGGAGCATGCCATGCCCATTCCCGGATACGAGGCCTACCAGCGCCGCGAGTTCTGCAAGGACATCCTGTGTGTCATCCAGCGGCAACTGGACCGCTGCACGCCGGGATCCCGCGAGTACGAGGAGGTCCGCGGCGTCTGCCAGACCGAGTGCATCCACACGACCTACGAGTTCCATCACTGGCTGATCGAGCACGGCTACGAGGTCGTCCGGCCGAAGAAGCCCCCGGGCAAGAGGAACTGACGCCTCGGCCGCGGCGGGCACTTCCTGGCGGCCGCCCCGGGGTTCGTCGACGCGGCCGCGCAGTTTTCGCTTGAAGCCGGCGTCGCCGGCGCTGAAACTGGGCCTCAGGCCGATCGACACGGGCCGCATCGGCCTGGAGGCCGGCTTCCCCGCGCCTGAAGGCGTGGGCGCGACGGGGCGTGCGGCCGGCGGCGTTCTCGGGCAGACACGGCCGGCTCGAGGAAGGTAGGCCGGTGGCCTGGCCCCCACCGGGCCGGCGACCGGCAGGATGGGCACCGCCCCCGCCACCGCGGGGGCGGGTGTTTCCGAGGGAGCGACGCATGACAGCCATCCCGACCCGCCAGCGCGCCGCGGTGTACTACCGCAACAGCGACGTCCGCATCGAGGAGCGGCCCGTCCCGCGGCCGGGACCGGGCGAACTCCTCGTCCGCATCCGGGCCTCCGGCATCTGCGGCTCCGACGTCCTCGAGTGGTACCGCATGAAGAAGGCGCCGATCGTCCTCGGGCACGAGGTCGCGGGCGAGATCGTCCAGGTGGGCGAGGGCGTGACCCGGTACCGCCCGGGCCAGCGCATCGCCGTCTCGCACCACGTCCCGTGCAACACGTGCCACTACTGCCT
>CAYGZE010000398.1:0-4439 GCA_964354185.1 uncultured Anaerolineales bacterium
CCACCTGCGCGTCCACACGGGCGACCGTGTCCGCGCGGGCGACCAGTTGACCGACGGTCCGCTCGTCCCGCACGACATCCTGCGGATCGCCGGCGAGGCCGAACTGCACAAGTACCTCCTGCGCGAGGTCCAGAACGTCTACCGGTCGCAGAAGGTGCCGATCGACGACAAGCACATCGAACAGATCGTCTCGCAGATGCTCCGGAAGGTCCGCGTCGAGCGCCCGGGCGACACAAGTTTCCTCCCAGGCGAGGTCGTGGACCGCTTCCGGTTCCGCCAGGAGAACGACCGCCTGAACCAGATGGTCAAGGTGGCCGACCCCGGCGACACGGAGTTCGAGGAGGGCCAGTTGGTGCTGCGGACGGAGTTCGAGGAGGCGGCGGCCATCGCGGAGCAGGGCGGCGGCAAGCCGCCGAAGAAGAAGCGGCCGCGCCCCGCCTCCGCCAAGACCATCCTCCTGGGCATCACCAAGGCGAGCCTCCAGAGCGATTCGTTCCTCTCGGCCGCCAGTTTCCAGGAGACCACCAAGGTCCTCACCGAGGCGGCGATGGCCGGCAAGGCCGACCCGCTGCTCGGCCTCAAGGAGAACGTGGTCCTGGGTCACCTGGTGCCGGCGGGCACGGGGTTCAAGCCCTACCTGGAGGCGGCGGTGCGGTTGCACGCCGAGCCGCCCATCCGGGAGGAGTTGGCCGCCGTCGCCGCCGAGGCCCCGGGGGCCCTGGGCACGGGCACGGAAGTCAGACAGCCGCTGGCGGAGCCGTTGGGCCCCGGGCGGCAGGACACACAGGACGGAGCGTAAAGCGATGCCGACGATCAACCAGTTGGTTCGCAAGGGACGCCGGGTTCAGAAAGGCCGTTCGAAGAGCGCCGCCCTCGGCCGCTGCGCCCAGAAGCGCGGCGTGTGCACCCTGGTCCGGACGATGACGCCGAAGAAGCCGAACTCGGCCCTCCGGAAGATCGCCCGCGTGCGCCTCTCGAATGGGAAGGAAGTCACGGCCTACATCCCCGGCATCGACCACAACCTCCAGGAGCACTCGATCGTGCTGGTGCGCGGCGGGCGCGTCCGCGACCTGCCGGGCGTCCGCTACCACATCATCCGGGGCACGCTGGACTCCCTCGGCGTCGAGAATCGGAAGCAGGGACGCTCCAAGTACGGGGCGAAACGAGGCAAGTAGGCCGCGGCCTCCGCGGCGGGAGACGAGGTCCCATGGCATTCAAGAAGTGGACGGCCAGCCATTCGCAACTGAAGCCCGACCCGCGCTACAAGAGCGAGTTGGTCCAGAAGTTCATCAACAGTTTCATGCTCGACGGCAAGAAGGGCACCGCCGTCCGCGTCTTCTACGGGGCCATGGACATCATTCAGAAGAAGGTCCGCGACGCCGACCCCCTCGACGTGTTCACGCAGGCGGTCGAGAACGTCAAGCCCCACATCGAGGTCCGCTCCAAGCGCGTCGGCGGGGCGACGTACCAGGTGCCCATGCAGGTCAACCAGAAGCGCCGGCTGTCGCTGGCGATCCGCTGGATCCGCGAGGCCGTCCGCGGCACCTCCGGCAAGCCGACGGCCGAGCGCCTGGCCGCTGAACTCATGGCCGCCCACAAGAAGGAGGGCACCGCCATCCAGACCCGCGAGAACGTCCACCGCATGGCCGAGGCCAACAAGGCGTTCGCGCACTTCGCCTGGTGACCGTCCAGGGACGCGCCGCCCCCGGGGGTGAGCGCGTCCTTCTTTTTCTGTGCGTCCCGGCCGCCGCCGGGCGCACGCACGCAGGGCTCGAGCAGGACCGGCGCCGCGGCGCGCCGGGGGTACGGATCGACATGAGCGCCTCCGCGCTGGCCAACATCCGAAATATCGGCATCATCGCCCACATCGACGCTGGCAAGACCACTGTCACCGAGCGCATCCTCTACTACGCGGGCAAGACGTACAAGATGGGCGAGGTGCACGAGGGCACCGCCGTCATGGACTTCGACCCCGATGAGCAGGAGCGCGGCATCACGATCCGGGCGGCGGCGACGACCCTGCCGTGGCGGGGCCGCACGATCAACCTCATCGACACCCCCGGCCACGTCGACTTCACGATCGAGGTTGAGCGGTCGCTCCGGGTCCTCGACGGCTGCGTGGTCGTCTTCTGCGGGGTCGGCGGCGTCGAGGCCCAGAGCGAGACCGTCTGGCGCCAGGCCGACCGCTACCGCGTGCCGCGCCTCGCCTTCATCAACAAGATGGACCGGACCGGCGCCGACTGGGAGCGCGTCCTCGCGGAGATCCGCCACCGCCTCAATCCGGGGGCGATGCCCATCCAGGTGCCCATCGGCGAGGGGGCCGACTTCTCCGGCGTCGTCGACCTCGTGACCCTGCGCGCCTACCGCTACGCGAACGACCTCGGGACCGACATCGTCGAGGGCGATGTGCCCCCGGACTTGCGCGCCGCCGCCGAGGCCGCGCGCGAGGAACTCGTCGCCAAGGCCGGCGAGTCCGACCACGCCCTCATGGAGCGCTATGTCGAGGGCAAGGGGATCGCCCCCGACGAACTCCGCGCCGCCATCCGCAAGGCCTGCATCCGGTTCGAGATGGTGCCCGTCCTGTGCGGCGCGGCTCTGAAGAACAAGGGCATCCAGCGCCTGATGGACGCCGTGTGCGACTACCTGCCGAGTCCCGAGGACGTCGGGGCCGTCACCGCCCACGGCTTCACCAAGCGGGGCGAACCGGTCGACGTGAAGGTCGAACCCGACCCCGACGGGCCCTTCGTCGGCCTCGTCTTCAAGATCAGCGCGGACTCGCACGGCGACCTCCACTGGGTCCGCGTCTACCGCGGCCGCCTGAAGTCGGGGACGCGCGTCCTCAACACGACGCGCGACAAGAAGGAGAACGCCCAGCGCATCTGGCGCATGCACGCCGACGAGCGGATCCGCGAGGACGAGGTTTCGGCCGGCGACATCGTCGCCCTCGTCGGCCTGAGGGACTCGGTCACGGGCGACACGCTGTGCGACACGCATCACCCGCTCCTGCTGGAGAAGATCGCCGCGCCCAAGACCGTCATCTCGATGGCCATCGAGCCGAAGACCAGCGCCGACCGCCAGCGCCTGGGCGAAGTGCTCCAGGTCCTTTCGCGCGAGGACCCGACGTTCGAGTACGCCGTCAACAGCGAGACGGGCGAGACCCTCATCTCCGGCATGGGCGAGTTGCACCTGGAGGTGCTGAAGAACCGGATGCTCCGCGACTTCAACGTCGACGCGAAGGTCGGACGGCCCCGCGTCGCCTACCGCGAGACGATCACCGCCGCCGTCGAGAGCGAGGGGCGGTTCATCCGCCAGACGGGTGGGCGCGGCCAGTTCGGCGTCGTCAAGATCCGCGTCGAGCCGCGCCCGGCCGGCGGCCTCGACCAGGACCCCGTCACCTTCACGGTCAAGATCAAGGGCGGCGCGATCCCCCAGGAGTACATCCCCTACGTCGAGCGGGGCATCCGCGACGCCGCCGCGGCCGGCATGCAGACCGGGTATCCATTGATGGACGTTCACGTGACCCTGCTGGACGGCCAGTTTCACGAGGTGGATTCGTCCGAGGTGGCGTTCGAGGCTGCCGGCAGCCTGGCCCTCCAGCGGGCCGTCGAGCAGGCGGGGGTGAGGCTGCTGGAGCCGATCATGCGGCTCCAGGTGGTGGCGCCGAACGAGTATTTCGGGGACCTGACGGCCGACCTGATGGCCCGGCGGGCCGAGATCCAGGACACGGAACTCCGTGGCAGCACACGAGTTATCACCGCCATGGTGCCCCTGGCGTCGATGTTCGGCTATGCCACGAGCGTCCGAAGCCTGACGCAGGGGCGGGCCACCTACTCGATGGAGCCGTCGCACTATGCCGTCGTCCCCGAGTCGGTTGCCAAGGACCTCCTCTAGGGGGCTCGGGCGGGGGTGGGTCCCCCGCTTTTTTCGCAGGGAAAAGGGTTGACAGAGGCTGTGTGTCTGCTACACTCTCGGTTCTCGGCGGATTGACAACCCGGCCGGTCAAGAGTCGGGATAGAATGCGTCCTTCCGGCGGCCGAGCCCTGCGTTGATCGGGGGCGAAGCCGCGCAGAGGGAATGCATCTTCGTTTAGAGGGCGGGCGACGGACGGGACCAGGGGCGGGGCATGGTGGGCGACCGAATCCGAATCCGCATGGAAGCATACGACCACCGCGTGCTGGACCAGAGCGCGGCCGAGATCGTCGAGACGAGCAAGCGGACCGGCGCCCGCGTCAAGGGCCCCATCCCCCTGCCCACGCGGATCGAGCGCTACACGGTCCTCCGCTCGCCGCACATCGACAAGAAGAGCCGCGAGCAGTTCGAGATCCGGACGCACAAGCGTCTCATCGACATCGAGGAGCCGACCGTCAAGACCGTCGACGCCCTGAACAAACTCAACATGCCCGCGGGCGTTTACATCAAGATCAAGGCGTAGGGCCATG
>CAYGZE010000399.1:0-4402 GCA_964354185.1 uncultured Anaerolineales bacterium
AAGGAGGAATCGCGGCGGCGCCAGATTCAGACGCTGCGCGAACATCCGGTCGCGCGGCATGTGGTGGGGCCGTCGGCCCGGATGGAGTCGCAGGAGGCGGTGGACACGGTCCAGGCGGCGCTCGAGGCTCTGCCGGCCAAACTGCGGAGCGTCCTGCTGCTTCGGACTCTGGAGGGATTGAGTTACGACGAACTGGCTGAAACACTCGACATATCGACGAGTGCTGTTCGCAGCCGCCTGTTCCGCGCGCGCCACGAGTTGCACGAGATCCTGAAGCACCGGCACGCGGCCGACTACCTCGAGCGGATGTACCGGGGGCGCGGCAAGACCGAGGCGGCCAGGTAACACGTCACCGGCTGGACCCAGGAAGGTGGACGATGGGCCGTTGCATCGCCGGCAGGGCGCTGAGCCAGTATGTGGACGGGGAATTGGACCGCGCGGCGGCGGCCGAGGTGGAGCGGCACGTGGCGGCGTGCCCGGCGTGCGCGTCGGCCTTGGCCAGGATGGAGGGCGTCGAGGCGGCGGTGCGCGGCCAGGCGGCGCCGGGCGGGGAGACGCCGGACCTGGCGTCGCGCGTGACGTCGGAACTGCGCGGGCGCGGCGAGTTTTGCGTCGCGCGCGTGGCGGCCGGGCGGCGGCGGGTGTTCGGCGAGCGCTCGGTGGGGGCCCGGATGGCGGGCTCGGTCGCGCTGGCGGCCGTGATCGTGGCGTGTGCCGTCATGGGACTGGATTGGTCTACGCGGCGCGCGTGGGTCCGCCGGACCGAGCCCGTCCTGGCCGACGCAGAGCGGGTGCTGGTGCGGCTGGTGCTGGTGGACCTGGAGGCGGAGACCCAGGCCCAGGCGATCGCCCGGGCGCGGGAGCAGTCGCGCGAGTTCGCGCTCTCCGAGCGTCTGGCCGAGGTCCGGGCCGGCGCCGGGGCGGCCGTGGCGGACGACCTGGCGTACCTGGAGACGACGTTCTCGCTCCTGGCCGGCGGGCGGCCGCTGCCGGCCAACCTCGTGGCGGCTCTCGCGCAGGGCGAGGTCCTCAAGCGCACCGAGCGGGTCCGCGAGTCGCTGTAGGACGTGCCCCCTCCCAGCAGCCATCCTCTTCACCGATGCCCGTGTCAGGAAGTCCGTCCCGTTGCGCTGCGTCTCGTCAGCGGAGGCGAGGCGCCGCGGCCGGGGTCACGGCGTGCGGTTGTCGAGAGGGGCAGGAGTGCCGCCGGGCGCCTCGGCCAGGGCCTTCCCTGTCAAGGGCCGCAGGTAGGGAAGGTCGGCCCTCATGAACGTCCCGGCATGGGGTCCGCGAACGATGTAACCTTCCACCCAGACGTAGGAGTGGAGGGCGCGTGCGTATAGTTCGGCCGCGTAGGGAGGCGGGGCGTCCTCAAGAGGCCCGCCGGCAGGCCAGGGGTGCTGGTCGGCGTAGGCGCTGGACCAGGTCTCGACGGCCTTCTGGGCGAAGTCGAGTCCGTCGACGAGGACGATGTCGTACGCGCCATCCCGGACGCGCTCGGCGGCGGCCACCGTGTGTCCGCGGACGCCGGAGCACCACCGCACGTTGTAGAAGCCCGCGCGGCCTGAGTTGCGGAACAGGCTGGCGATGATGTCCGTGGCGCCGAAGCAGTCCATCCTGCCCGTGGCCAGCGCGGTGCTCAGGTCCGGGACGGGCTGGTAGTTCTGCCAGCCGCCGAAGAGGCGGTTGGTGAGTTGCTGGGCGGTCAGGAGGGCGTTCTCGTTGTCGCCGGTCAGCCGGGCGGAGGCGGCGAGCAGGCGCCGATCGTATCGGTCGGGTCCGAAGGAGGAGCCGTCGCCGAAGCTCCCCACGTTGCAGAAGATGACGCTCATCAGCGATGAGAGCGGCGCATCGGGCTGAAGCGCGTCGAGGCGTTTCAGGACAAGGCCTACAGAGGCCGCGGTCCCGGACCGCTGGGCCTGGAACAGCATGTTCACGAGGTAACTGTGTTCGAACGGCGTGTGGGCGGCGCGGTCCCAGGTCTGCTGGTTGGCGCGCGAGAGGTTGGCGCGGAGGCGGGCGAACAGGCCGCGCACGTGCGGCGGCATCCAGATCGCGGCGCCCGTCACGGCCAGGCCGTCGGTCTTCACGCGCGACTCGCCGTCGAGCGTCAGTTCCAGGAACTCCTCCGGGGTCTGGAACAGCCATTCGGCCTGGTGCTCGACCTCGAGGAAGTTGCGCAGGTTGACCATCGTCAGCATGCCGCCGGGGAACTGGCCGATGTGCGTCCGGCTGTCGTAGGTGCCGCGCGTGGGGCCCTCGCAGTCGGCGAACAGGCTTCGGCCACGCGCCTGGAAGGCCAGGGCGGTGCGTTCATTGTCGAGGAGCAGGTCGAGCCAGCGATGGAGGTCGCAGAGGGCGTAGGCGGCGGAGGCGAGTTCCCTGGCCCACTGCTTTGCGGCCGCTAAGTCGCCCTGCGCGATGGCGATGTCGAGGGCCTTGATGCAGTGGCCCGGCCAGTCGTCTCGCGGCGTCGCCCCCGACGGCGGGAAGCCGGCGGGGACGGCGGCCCACGCGTCCATCTGCCGCGCGAACGCCTCGGCCTGGTCTGCGAGCCGGGAGGTCCTCGCCAGCACGGCGGCGTTATCGGCCTTCAGGCGCTCCATGAGCGGCCGGTACTCGGTCTGGTGCCACGTGAAGTCGGCCAGCGGAGTCGGCCGCAGGTCGGCCGGCAGGCATACCCAGGCCAGGCGCATCCCGATGCCGCCGCGAGGATGGCGCGGCAAGAGCCACGAGCCGTCTTCCTTGGCCTGGAAGGAGACGCAGCTACAGAGGCGCGGGTCGCGGTCGCCGAGCAGAATGGGGCGGCTGGCGGCCAGGGTTTCGTTGACGGAGACGGCCAGGTCGCGCCAGAGGCGGGCTCCCTGGGTGACGTCCGCTTCGGCCGGCTGGCCGGCGTCCGTGTGAAGGCGTGAGGCCGTCGCCGGGGTGACCGCCGGCACAGCCGCCGGCCCCTCCGCCCGCACCGCCGCCGGCAAGAAAACGAGAATCCCCCCCACGGCCGCACCGAGGGTGCGGCGAAACCACACACCGATTTCCATCGGGGATTCCCACCTACAGCGGGGCGACCCAGGACGCCTAGGGGTGCGCTACCTCTTCTACCCCCACACCAGAAAGTATACGCACGGAAGCGTTCCGGGCCGGAATTTTCTGCGGCGAGAACCGGATTTTCGGGGGTTATACCTTACGGGGGGTCCGCGGGCGGCCGTGCCCGGCAGGGAGGTGGCAGGTTCGCCTTGCCGCAGCGCCCCCCGTTCGCGTATAAGGGAGGAGAGGGTACACCGTTCCATGGGGGCTAGAACCATGTCGGACCGGCAAATCACGTGGATGGTGCTCGTTGCGGCAATGGGCCTCGCGGGGACGTCGGCGGTTGCGGCCGAGCAGGCGCCGGCCCCCCCGAGTGCGGCGGCTGACGAGGCCGCCACCGTCGTCTACCGGGACCAGCGCATCTCCATCGCCGACCTGTTCAAGGAATACGGCAAGATCCACAAGGACCTGGACGAGGTAGCCGAGAAGGAGAACGTGGCGCGGGGCCGGCTCGAGGAACTCCAGCGGCAGCAGGCCCAGGGCCGCAAGGACCTGGCCACGCAGCAGACGCCCGTCCGCACCGAACTCGGCAAGGCCCGCGCCGAGGAGAAAGAGGCCCGCCGCGCCCTGAACGCGAAGGCGCCGACCCGCCCGCGGCCCATCCCCCTGCCGCCCAGGCCGGCCGTCCGGTCCAGCAGTTCCGATTCCGGGACCGACGGTTCGCAGGAAGCCTACTACCGCTGGCAGGTCGAGTGTCAGCGCGTCAACCAGCAGAACCAGCAGGCCGAGAAGCGGTACCAGCAGGACATGGCCGAGTACAAGGCCAAGCAGGCCAAGGCCCAGGCCTCCCTCGACAAGGTCCTGGACAAGATCAAGGCGCTCCTCGCCAAACTGGACCAGATGGAGAAGGACGCCGACGCCAAGCAGCCCGAGGTGGTGGCTGCCTTGAAGGCGGTCAACGAGGAAATCCTCTCGTGCGGGCGCGAGAAGACGGTCATCGACACCCGTGTGGAAGAGGTCATGAAGACCCTGCGGACCGTGCCGGAACCCGTGCGGCTCAAGGCCGGCATCATCGAGTGGGAGGGGGCCCTCCACGAACTAAGCGACCTGGAGGCCCTCCACGCCAAGTTGCAGGGAGAGATCGACCGCGTCCGCGCCCAACTCAAGGCCGAGGCCGAGAAGACGGGCCTCCCCTTCGCCGATGATTGGCGCCATCCGCAGCAGGACCGCATGGACGGCCTGAAGGCCCTCATTGACAAGGCCAAGGCGGCCCGCGCAGCGGCCTGACCGGCGCCGGGCACGTCCGCCGCGCGGCCCCCCTCACCCGGCCTTCCGACTTCGCACTCGCTTCGCCGGACAGGTCGGCCACCCTCTC
>CAYGZE010000400.1:0-4395 GCA_964354185.1 uncultured Anaerolineales bacterium
CGTGTAGCGGCCCGCCGGCACCTGCCACTTCCCGCCGCCCGAGCCGCTGAAGCGCGCAAGCCCGGCCTCGGAAGAAAGCAGAATCCTCTCGACGTCCGCCGTGCCGACGTCGAGCGTACCCAGGGCGGGTTCTGTCTTTGCCCCCTGGGCGGACGAGCCGTCGGGCGCCGTGGCGACGCGGAGCCGCTTATCGATGATGGGAGCGTCTGCGGGCAAGGGGATGCGGTTCAGATTGACAATGTCCCCGTCCACAATCACATCAATCTCGATGCGCGCTCTTCGGAAGATGCGAACCCCGGCCGCGATGGAGTCGCCAAGCGACTCGTCGGGGCTGCTCAAGAGCACAAGTGGCGCGTGTTCGCTCTTGACCGTCAGGAGGTGCGGCCATGCAGACTCGAATTCCGCGCGCTGGGTGAAAGGAATCTCGTACACGGTGAAGTCACCATGATCGAGCGTGCGCGCTTGGGCCCGGAACCGGTCCAATGGTTTCGGCCACGAATCGGGCCACTGGCCTCTGTCAGCGACACTGTACATGGCGAAACAGACGGAAGCGATGAGGGAGGCAGTCACCACAGCCAACGCAAGAACCGATTTCTGTCGCATCTCGTGGCCCCTTTTCTTCCGGCACAACCGCTGCTTATCCCGTTTCCGTAGGACACACAGACCTGCCCCGCCGGCCGCATGACACGCAGCGACTGAACGTGGATAAGTCATGCCGGCCGTTGGATTGGCAGCCATCGCAGCGGACGGCCCGGGTGTCCTACGCGTTCCGCGCAGACCGGTTGCGGCAACACCTCCTTGGACCCGGCTTGGCGCCCAGCGGTTCCACGATTTCCGCGTGTTTTCCTTCGCCGCGCGTGCGCCGTATCGCAACCACTGGGCGACGCGGGCGTTGTCGCTGCTGTTCGCCGTACGTGTGCCACGGGCTGCTTGTCAACCCGTGATCCTGAGCCGCTCGTTGTGGCCGTTGCCGCGCAACCTGCCCGCCAAGCCTAAGGGCGGGTCCCAAGTCCGAAATGGAACGGCGACCCCCGCCTGACGGCGGGGGCTAGTTCAGGCACGCCCCCGCCTTTCGTCCCGGTCCCGGTTCCCCGCTCCCGCCGTCGCCAGCCGTGGCCGTCTGCCTTGGCTCGCGGCACCGTTCGCCACTCCGCACTTTCCCAGTCCCCCCAGTCCCCCGCTTTTGAATGCGCCCCCGCGACTCCTCTTCTGGCCCTATTTCGGACACGGCGGGTCCGCAACTCACGTAAGTGTTATGGACGCATCGCCACTCATCGAGCGCCAAAAGCCGCCAAAAGCGATCAAAAACCGACGAAAAGTGTCAGAGTTCGAGCGCAAAACGTCAAAAAACGACCGAAAAACGCTGCGTTTTGCCTTACCCATCTTAACATCCGCGAGGCCCGACCCCCTTGGCGCTAGCGCCAGGGCGGTTTTGGGCCGCCGGAAGGCCCCAAAATCGGCAAATTCCGCGCGCGCCAACCCGTTTCCCGGCGTGTAAAAAGTCGACTTACAGCAATTCTGGGGGCACCGGGTCGCGGATGAGGAGCACTGGCGGGCAAGCCGCCAGTGGCACCCGGCGCGGGGCGGGGGCAGACGGCGCGGCCTGCCCCTTAGTCGGCCGCCAGGCGGAAGGTCACGTCCGCCTCCTGGGAGCCGCCGTCGTCCTTGAGGTCCTCCCCGACGCTATAGAAGACCACGCCGGTCGCCGCTACGGCCATGCGGATCGGCTTGCCATCGAAGGGGTCCGTCGGGACCGCGTCCAGGTACTGCGGCACAAGGTCGTCCAGGCGGGCGGGCAACTTGCCCTGGTTGGCCCGGTAGGCTGCGGCGGCCAGGGCGGCACGGGCCGTCAGGCGGGCGGCATCCGCCTCGGCTGCCTTGTCCAGCATGCGCGTCAACGCGGGAACGATCATCCGCGTCAGGATCCCGTAGTCGCCGCGGCAAAGGTCCCCGCCGGTCTCCTGCCTCGCCCTGACGTATTCAAAGTGAGGTTTGGCGGCAGCGTCCTGGAGCCGCCGCATCACGCGGCGGTAACTGGCCAGGTCCTCCGGCATCAGGAAGACGCGCCAAGTCCCCATCAGGGGCTGGGCAAGCGACACCCCGGCCCCACCCTGTCCGCTGAAGTCCCAGAGGGCCTCGGGCCGGTCGGCCAGCATCGCGAAGCACGACAGGCCGAAGGCCTCCTCCATCAGGAAGGCCCGCATGACCGAGACGCGATGGGGCGCGTCGGTGATCTGAAGCAGGGCCAGGTCCGCCGGCCCCAACCCCTTGTCGGCCAGCAGCGCCTCGAGCAGGTTGTAGCCGATGCCGTCCGCGGCCATGGCGACCAGGACGCCGACCAGAGGCGGCTCGCCCCGCGTGTGGTCCGCGAGGCGGAAGATGGCGTCCGTGTCGGCCAAGACCTCCCGGGCCTTCCCCTCCGCGGCCTTGACGCGCGCGTCAAGGGCCAGGAGGACCGCGCTGTCGCGAAGCAGGATGAGTTCCGGGAGGAGCATGTCGAGGCCGGGTCGGCCCCAGGTGCGTTCGAAATAGCAGTCGGGCATGGAGGTCGCCTGGCGCAGCAGGGCGACCGTTCGCGCGTGGTCCGAGAGGAACTGCCGCAGCCCGGGGTCGGCGGGGTTGAGCGGCGGCACCGGGGCGCCGGAGGCGTCGCGACGGGCCCCAGGGGGGTCCATGGCCCACTTGGACCAGACCTCGCCCCACTCGGCCGGGAGGCCCTCGAACCGGTTGATGGAGTCGAACGCCTTCTGATACACGAGGGCGGCGTTGGCACGGTCGGGGACGCGGGCCGGGGCCACGCTCAAGGCCAGGGCGCCGCCTTCGGCCCGGAGCCCCGCCAACTGGAGTTCCGCTGCCAAGTCCATGTTCCAGAAGGTCATCACGTGAAGCGCCATGACGACGACGGCCCCGACAGCCAGCCGCCCCGCAGGCCACTTGCGCGCAGCCGGCTCGCCGGCGTCGCGCCTGCGGAGGCCGCGAACCAGGATGACCGCGGCCGCCGCCACGTAGACGGCCGCCCACAGGGCAGTGTACGCGATCCAGACGGGCCGGGTGGCCAGCAGGTAGGCGCCGTAGACGGCGCCGGCCGTGAGGGCCGCGATCTTCAGGAAGATTAGGACGCCGAGCGCGACCGGCACCGCAACCTGGCGCCGGCGCCCGTGCCATCGTGCCGCCCAGGCCGTCGCCGCCGCCACGAGCAGCACCGACCCCGCCAGGCTTTCGACCCACATCAGGAGGTACCCCATCGCACGTTCCTTTCGGTCACCGGAGGCCCTCGCTGCCGGCCGGGGGCGTCCGCGTCCGGCCTTCGATCCAGCGTGTCACAGACGGTTCCAGGTTCGGCGTGGGCACGAGCGGCAAGCCGCGCCCGAGGCGCGTCACCTCCCGCCGGGCCTCTTGCTCGGACAGGCCCGGGACAAGTTCGCGGAGGGCGGCGACGGACGCCTCCGTGCCATTCGCCCGGCTCGCGCGAAGGTCCAGCCGCGTGTCGCTCGCGGCGATCATCGAGAGGTTCATCCAGAGCATCACGGCGGCCGCCAGGGCGGCGGCGAACTCCCAGACGCTGAGCCGCCGGGACGTGCGCGCCGCATCGCCGGCCAACGCGCCCCGCACCTGGCCCAGGACGCGCTCCCGGAGGGCATCGGTCGGCCGCGGGCGCGGCCGCGCACCCAGTTCCCGCTCCAACGACACCAGGTCCTCGGGAAGTCCCTGCCCGTCCACGGCATCAGTCCTCCAACCTCGCGCGCATCTTCTCCATCGCGTACCGGTATCGGCCGGCCACCGTGTTCGGGCTCGTCCTGAGGACGGCGGCAATCTCGGCGAACGTCAGGCCGCCGTCGACCTTAAGGGCCACCACCTCGCGCTGCTCGGGCGGCAGGGACGCCAGGGCCCGCTCCAGCCGCGCGGCCCGTTCGGCGGCGATCGGGGACCCCGGCGACGATGCCTCGACGGCCTCTCGGGCCGGCGGCGGATCGTCCCGCCGACGCCGGCGCCGGATCGCCGCGTGGCGCAGCGACGCAAACAGGTACGCCCGGAGGTCCTCGACCCGCCCCAGGCTCGACCGCGACCGCACCAGGCTTAGGAACACGTCCTGCACCGCATCCTCCGCGTCGGCCCGGGAGCCCAGCATGCCCCAGGCCGTTGCCAGCAGCCGCGAGGCGAAACGGTCGTAGACGGCGACGAAGGCGTCCTCGCGTCCTGCGGCGAGGCCCTCCCGCAGCGTGTCGTCGTCGCCGGCTGTGGGCATCTCCTGCTCCGCGCTCTACTAGAGCCTGCATGATCGCGGATTTGCGTGGGAAATTCCCCCCAAATCGCCGCCGGCCCGGGCGGCAACACCATGCGCTGTCAACGCAAAGTAGAAATGTCCTCTTTCCCGCAAAGTAGAAATGGCCGCTT
>CAYGZE010000401.1:0-4387 GCA_964354185.1 uncultured Anaerolineales bacterium
CCGGCGCGGGCCAGCCGGTCGGCGTCGTAGACCGGGGCCCCCTCGATCCGCTCGAGCGTGAGGACGCCCTCGCCCGACAGGTTCCACAGGACGCGCGGGACGACGATGTGGGGGTCCTCGGCGAAGGCCTCGCCGAAGCGCTGGGTGTTGGAGGCCTCGGCGATGAAGTCGGTCTCCTTGCGGACGGTCTGGGCGAACTCCTCGACGAGCATCGTCGGCCGGAAGACGCGGTACTCGGGGACGTAGCGCTCGGCCAGTTCGGCAAGGCGGCCGAGGATGTCGATGTCGGCCTCGACGACGTCGCGGATGCCGGGGCGGCGGACCTTGACGACGACGGCCTGCCCGTCGCGCGTCCGGGCCTGGTAGGCCTGGGCGATGCTGCCGGCGGCGAACGGCTCGGGCCCGAACTCGCCGAAGAACCGCTCGATCGGGCCGCCCAGTTCCGCCTCGATCACGGCCCGCGCCTCGGCGGTCGGGAACGGCTGGACGCGGTCCTGGAGTTTCCGGAACTCGTCGATGAACGCGGGGGGCACGAGGTCGGCGCGGCTGCCGAGGACCTGGCCCAGTTTGATGTAGGTCGGGCCCAGTTCCTCCAGCGCCCGCGCCAGCCGCGCCGCCGTCGACGGCGTCGGCACCTCCGACTCCTGGAACAGGCCCTTCCCCAGCCGCTTCCGGAACGGGATGAACCGGTCCAGGTGCAGGTTGACCGCCACCCAGCCGAACCCGTGCTTCGTCAGGATCGAGACGACGTGGCCCAGGCGGCCGAGGCTCTTCAGTTTCCGCCCGAACGGGATGAGCATCATGCGCGCGGGTCCCCCAGGGACGTGTGCTTCCCGGTCCCGCCCATTATAGCCCCCGGCCGCGCGGCCACAACGAACATTCGCCCGGCGGTCCCGCCGCCGCGGCACCACGGGCCGGAAACGGTGTCAGGAACCCTGACGCCTTAAGGTTCCTGACACCGTTTCTGGTCTACCACGGCCCCGGCTCGTCGTAGTCGGCCGTGCTGACGACCGCGACGTAGACCGCACGGACGCCGGCTTTCTTCAGGACCCGGACACACTCCGCCATCGTCGTGCCGCTCGTCATCACGTCGTCCACGACGAGCACCGTGCGGTCCTTGAGGGAGGCAGCGCCTCTGCCACGGACCTGGAACGCCCCGCGGACGGCCTTCCGGCGCTCGGCGGCCGCCAGGCGGGACTGGTGCTCCGTCGGCCTGATGCGCCTCAGGCGCTGCCGCAAGGGCCGGTCCACGGCCGAGGCCAGCACGCGCGCCACCTCGTGGGACTGGTTGAAGCCCCTGCGAAGGCGGCGCGTCCAATGGAGCGGAACGGGGATGATCTCCTCGACGAGGTCGGCCCACGGGGCGACCGCCAGCCGCTCCGAGAGCAGACGGCCCAGGACCCAGGCCAGTTCCTGCCGCCCCCGGTTCTTGCATTTCAGGATGAGGCTCTTGAGGGGATGCGCGTACGCGCCGACGCGCACCGTGGCATCGTGGCGGACGGGGTACAGGCGGCAGAAGAGGCACCCCTGTTCGTCGAAGGTGCCGGGGCCCGCGTGCCGCCCGCAGCACGGGCAATAAGGGGCCTGGATGAGGGCGGCCATCGCCTCGCCGCACGCGCGGCAGAGCGGGAACCGGCCCCCCTCGCCGGCGGCGTCGCCGCAGGCCGCACAGTGGGCGGGGACCAACAACTGCCCCACCGACGCCGCGATCGCGCGAAGCATGGCCCGATTATAGCGGTCGCCCCGTCGCCCGGCCAGGAACGCCTGTGGCTCAGCCGCCCTCGGCTGAGGCCGAAGGGCGCTTCCGCCTGCGCCCGAGCCTCTCACGCCCGAGGGCGGGCGTGCCACAGGAGAACTGAAAGGCCGTGCCCGGCGGCGGAAACCTTGTTCCGCAAGGGGGGTTCTGCTATGCTCCTCGCCCGAGGGCGATCCGCAGGGTCCGCCCTCCCGGGGAGACGGGGCCGCGCCGTGCGCATCCTGTATCGCTACATCCTCAAGGAGATGCTCAAGGCGTTCGCGCTGGCGCTGGCCGGCGTGACGGGGGTCGTCGCGTTCGGGTTGGTCCTCTCGGCCCTCCAGTCCGAGGGCCTGAGCCCCCTGTCGTCGCTCCTCTACATGGCGCTGTCGCTGCCGGGCGCGGTCTACCTGGCGCTGGCGCTGTCGGCGGTGCTGGCGGCGACGCTCGTGTACGGCCGCCTGGCCGCCGACAACGAGGCCATGGCGGCCCAGGCGAGCGGCATCCCCCTCTCCAGCCTCTTCTGGCCGAGCATGGTGCTGGCCATCCTCGCCTTCGGGGCGAGCCTCGCCCTGGCCGCCTGGCCCCTGCCCGAGAGCACCTACGTCGCCAAGCGGGTCGGCCTGCGGGACATCGAGGCCCATTTCTACTCGGTGCTCTTGAACGGCAAGAAGATCAGCGTGCGGCAGCCGGGCGGCGAAGGGTTCCAACTCATCGTCGACCGGGTCGTCGGCGACATGCTCTACGGACCGACCCTGAAGTACCGGTCGAAGCGCGAGCAGATGTACTGCTACGCGCCGTACGGGCGCGTCGCGTTCGACACGAAGGCCCACCGGGCGGACCTCACGCTCTGGAACGCCGTCATCTTCGACGAGAAGGGCCAAAGCCTGGTCCAGAACCGCGACGACGTCGTCTCGCTCCCCCTGCCCAGCAACCTGCCCCGGAAGGAGGACGAACTGAGCCTGTGGCAACTGGTGTTCGTCCAGCGCCACCCGGAGAAGTCCGAGCAGTTCCTCGCGGCCCCCGAGGATGCCGGCGACGAGGCCAAGGACCGCGAGATGGAAAAGATCCGCGGCCGCGCCTTAGCCGAGTTCCACGCGCGGCTGGCCACGGCGGTCGGGTGCTTCGGCCTGGTGCTGATCGGCGCCGGCCTCGGCGCCCTCTTCCACAGCGGGCACCTGCTGACGGCCTTCGGCGTCGCCCTCGTGCCCTACATGGCCGCCACCTTCCTGACGATGCCGGCGGCCAAGGTCGTCGCCAAGGACGCCTCGGCGCTGCCCCTCCTGTGGATCCCGAACGGGTCGATGGTCGTCCTGGGCGCGCTCGTCCTGGCGTACCTGGCGTGGGGCTGGCCGATCGGGGCGGCTTGGCGCCGCTTCTGGCGCGGGGGGCGGCGATGAAGGTCCTCGACCGCTACATCATCCAGACGTTCCTCGTGTCGCTCTTCATCGTCCTGGTGGGGATGATGAGCCTGACGCTGGTGCTCGACCTCTTCTTCAACGTCAACAAGATCCTGAGCCTCGTCTCACCGGAGGCGCGCGACGTCGGGTTCTGGGGCCTGGTCTGGAACATCCTGCGATACTATGGGTATAAGTCGTTCAGTTACTTTCAACTGCTGGCGGCCCCGGCCCTGCTGGTCGCGGCCGCCGCCTCGATGGTCCGCCTGGCGCGGGGGCGGGAACTCACGGGCATCAAGGCCGCCGGCATCAGCCTGTACCGCGTCATGTGGCCGATGATCGTCGTCGCCCTCCTCCTGGACGCCTTCTACGTCGTCAACCAGGAGATCCTCATCCCCTCCATCGCCCCGGAACTCACGCGCGACCCCGACGAGATGGAGATCCGCGAGAAGTTCCCCGTCGACTTCATCCGCGACGCCCGCAACAACGTCCTCTACGCCCCCCTCTACGACCCCAAGACCGAGGAGATGCTGTCGGAGCCCAAGGCCCTCCCCGGCAAGGGCGTCGTCCACGAGATCAAGGTCCGCATCTTCCTGCGCGACGAGAACTACCACCCCGCCGGAACCATCGAGGCCGATCGCGCCCGCTGGTACCGCCGGGGGACGCTGGAGGGCTGGCAACTGGAGGGGGGCCTCCGGTTCCCCCCCGTCGATCGCACCGCCATCTTCGACCACCGCCCCGCCGACTCCGAGGGCGAGCCCATCGCCTTCTACCCCACCAACGTCGGGCCCGAGGAGATCGAGCGCCACCGCGCCAGCGACTTCTACCGCTACATGGCCTACCGGGAACTCAAGATCCTCGCCAAGGACCCGATGCGCGGCAACTGGCGCCAACTCCAGGTCGCCATGCACCAGCACCTGACGATGCCGATCATGAACGTTCTCATCCTCCTCCTGGGCCTCCCCTTCGTCACCGGCCGCGAGGACCGCAACTACTTCATCAGCATCGGCGTCGCCCTCGGCCTCTTCATCGCCGTCTTCGTCCTGATGTTCGCGGCCACGGCGTTCGGCAACACCGGCCACGTGAGCCCCCTGACGGCGGCGTGGATCCCCGTGATCCTGGTCCTTCCGGCCAGCATCCTCTCCCTGGAGATGCTTCGGACCTGACGCGGCCCTCGTGCTCTGTCACAGGTGAGACGATGGGTGCCACGGCTGCGCCGTGTGCAGCCGTGCGCGTCCGAGGCGGCACGGTTGCG
>CAYGZE010000402.1:0-4383 GCA_964354185.1 uncultured Anaerolineales bacterium
CGCCGGCGCCCCCGACAAAGCCAGGCTCTTCATGCAACTTCACACGTGGGAGATGGACGGATGGTCCGGCGTAACGAACAACCGCCACGACCCCATCCAGCAGCGTGTCGAGACCGTGCTCGACAACCTCCCCCCGGGCGACTACACGATCGATCGAGTCAAGAGTCACGGGCTGAAATACGGACGGGATGAGGCATGGCTTGACCGCCGAACCGTCAAGGTCGAATCCGGGAAAACCACCGTTACCGATTTCGTGCGATCCAAGGGCGCGCCGATCGTGGGTCAAGTCGTCGGATTGGACCAGGGAGAGGTCGCCAAGGCCGAACCGACTCGCGTGTACGTTCGCGTTCTCCCGCCCGGGGCAGATCGTCGGGGACATCCGATTTTCGACTCGATCGGCATGGAGCCCGGCGACAAACCGATGGACGGCAAATTCACCACCGAGCGAATTCCGCCGGGTCAGTACAAGGTTCGGGTAGAGGTGTTCGTACCGGAGACCGATCAGCAAAGGCGTTCCACCGGCATCGTGCCGCCGGGATTTGTGGGCGAAGCGTTGGTCACCGTTCCCGAGGAAGGCCTGCCCGAACCGGTCAAGATCCAACTGGCGCCGTTCAAGTACCCGACGCGGGAATCGGAGTAGGAACCGATCCCAGCAACCCCTCGTCGGCCCGAGGCCGGTGGCGCGTGGCCGTGCCAAGGCGCGGGGCGGCCGCGGGCAGCGGAGGGTCGCCCGTTCGGGCCGAGAAATGTTGTACCCGCGGGGCGACCTGCCGTATAAGAGGGTACGTAGAAGTGAAAAAAGCGGACCAACCGTAAGGGGATCGCCTATGAAGAAGATCGCGCTGGTGATGGTGGCAGTCCTGGCGATGGCGGCCATGACGGTCCGGTCGGCCTCCACGCCGACCGGCAACATCAAGGTGCCGGCCGGGTTGCTGCTGGAACTGAAGATCGACGGCAAGCCGGTCCTGGTTCCGAGTGGAACCGAATGCCCCATGCCTGCCGGCACGTACGCCCCGGATTCCATCACGGCCAGGGCGGAAGGGGAGGCGGTCGGCGGCAAGCGCGAAATCTGGTCCATCACGAGCCGCGGACCTTTCGGGAACCTGGCGCAGATCGAAATCAAGGACGGCGCGACCACCCCGATCGACGCCGGCCCGCCCTTCGTGCTCAACGCGACGGTCTCCAAGGCCCAGAACACGCCGCAGGGCAAGGTGGTCAGGATCAACCTCCAGGTTCTCGGCAAGATGGGCGAGGTCTATGCCCCGAACACCCTCAGGAAAGGCCAGACGGTCGCCCCGGCCCCGCAATGGGAGGTCCTTGACGAGAAAGGAACCTCTCTGGCCAAGGGCAACTTCGAGTATGGCTGAGGCGGCGCCTGCGCGTACTCGTGGCGAGTACCTGCGACATTCAGCGGGAAGTTCCGGGTGAAGGTTTCCATCGCCGGGCCGTTCGAGACCGCGAAGGCAGAGGAGACCTTGAACACCCTTGAGTAGCCTTGGACTCACGAGCCAGCGCGGGAGAGGACACGGGCGGTCCTCTCCCGCTTTCTTGTGGAAACGCCGTACGGGTCTACCGTTTTTCGTGCCCTTCGCCTGCCTGCCCACGACCGCCGCGGGCCGGTCATGCCTGATTGTACCCGGTTTCCCGAGCCCCACAGCGACGTTCCCCGCAAGGCGGGCGAAACCTTGGCGGCCGCCCGTCGGGCGGCGCCCCGCTTCCGCGGCGATTTCGCCCGTGA
This sequence comes from uncultured Anaerolineales bacterium, assembly GCA_964354185.1. Taxonomy (GTDB): domain Bacteria; phylum Planctomycetota; class Phycisphaerae; order FEN-1346; family FEN-1346; genus CAYGZE01. The sequence continues at coordinate 1,739 of CAYGZE010000402.1, forward strand.
GCAGCCGGGCCCGAGGCCAGTCTGAGGGAGCAAGACCTCTCGACGGCCCGGGTTCGAGGCATTATACTACGCAAGAAGGTCAGTGGCGGTTGTCGGCCAATGTCCAACTGGGGAATCCCGGTCCCAATGGCGCGATTTGAACGGCAACGGCCAATTCCACCCTGGCAATTGACGACAGGATAGGACTTACGCACCAGCCTGTCGCTCCAACCCAAAGAGGTGTTCCGTGCGATACAGCAGCCGCAAGTTTTTGTTGTTGGCAACCACCTGCGCCCCGGTTGTCTTGATGTTGGCTTCGATATGCTTCCTCAGCCGCGCAGTGTCCGCGGACGACCGACCGGGGGACAACCTGCCGGGTAAAGTCGTCCACTCCTGGCTGGCCAACTCTTTCGCCACTGAGAAGGGCCATCAATCGGTACCGGTTAACGTCTGTGGCATCTGCGTGACGCCGGATGGGACCGTCTTCTCGGCCGGGGTATCGGAGTGCTACGGCGGTGTCGGCTCGTACAAAGACGGCCAGTTCGTTAAGAAATACGACTATGACAGTGGATGGGGCAGCAGTTCGTTCGCGGTCGCCGCGGATGACGATTACGTATACATGGGGACTGGGGTTGGCCTGTTCCGCACGCGCCGAGATGACCCAACTTACAACCGAACACCCATCGTCAAAGGCAATATTCATGGCCTGGCCCTTCGCGGCGGCGAACTTTATCTGAGCGATTTCGACGCTGGCAAAATCCGCGTCCTGGCAACGGCGACGATGAAGGAGGTCCGTGCCTTCCCAGCCCCCCGCCCAGGACCCCTCGCTGTCGGAGCCGACGGCCGGGTCTGGGTCATTCAGGGCAAGCCCGCCAAGGAGCCCTACTTGTCGTTCTACACTGGCGGCCAAAAGGTAATTTCATACTCCGAGGACGGCGAGGTTGGTCCGGAGGTCGCAGACTACGAGAATCCCTGCGCGCTGGCGGTGGACGCGAAGGGCCGGCTACTGGTGGGCGGCCTGAACCGGCACAGCCAAGTCTGGATCTATGACGTCTCGGGGCAGCCGAAGAAGGTCGGCACGTTCGGCGAGGATGGCGGCATCTTCTCGGGCGAACCGGGGCGGTACGGGCAGAAGAAGTTCCATTGGATCCGGGGCCTGGGGACCGACGCGGCCGGCATTCTCTACGTCGCCAGCGTTCTTGGCTCCTGGTATAACGTCTCGATCGAGGCGTACGCCCCCTCTGGCCAACGACTCTGGGATGTCCACGGCTTGGGCAACTGGCTGGACACGGCCTGCACCGATCCGGCCGACGAGAACGTCGTGTACACCAAGGAAAACGTCTTTACCATGGACTGGAGCCGGCCACCCGGCCGCGAGCAATCGCTGGCGGGGCTCACCCTCGATCGCTTCAAGTATCCACGCGACAACCGCGTAGCGGAAGGCCATGGCCCCGCTCATCGCCTGATCAACGGCGTGCGGCGGATCAGTGGCAAGCTCTTCCTCTACTGCGGCGGCCAAGGCACCGGCAGCCTGGAGATCTACAAGTTCGGCGAGGGCTGCGTCGCGGCCCCGTGCGGGTACGTGGGCGGTGCCTCCATCTGGCGCCCCGATTGCGGCAAGCGTTGGCCGGAGGACGCCGAGAACTTCATCTGGACCGACGACAATGGAGATGGTGTCGCGGACCCCGGGGAGTTCACTTCGGTGGAGCGGAAGCCCCGCTGGGGCTCGATGCACCTGGACGCCGACGCGGGCATCTGGCAGTGCTCCGGAGACGGGACCATCTGGCGCCTTCCTTGCGAAGGGCTCGACCCGCGCGGCAACCCTATCTATCGCCGGGCCTCCGAGGTGTCCTACAAGTACCCGCCCGAGTTCCCCGGCGACCGGCTTCGACGACTGTTTTACATCCCCGGCGGCGACGTGCTGATCACCGGTGGCTCGCCCGGTACCGAGGAAGACGCCTGCAACTCGCTGATCTGCTTCGACCGCTGGTCCGACCCTGCCCGGAGGGCCCGGCGCTGGTCGATCAAGCTCCCGCTCAACGACAAGTCGTACACCCCCGATACCAGCTACGGCGGCGGTGCCCCCCAGGCGATCTCCGCCTGCGGCGAGTACCTCTTCGTCGCCTACGGCTACGGCTACGTCCGCGTTCATAGCCTGAAGGACGGCGGGTACATCGGCACAATCCGACCGGACATCAATGGCTTTACAGGTAGCGGCGGCTGCGTCGATTCGGACAACGCTCTGAACGCCACTCTCCGCGCCAACGGCGAGTACGTCCTCTTCCTGGAAAACGCAGGAAGGAACCACGTGATGGTGTTCCGTTGGACGCCGCCCGCCGGACCCCGCTGAGCGCAGGGTGGAACGATAATTGGACGCCCGACGTTCTTCCCAGTTCATCATGGACCGGGAGGGAATTCTGGTGACATACACTTCAATTGCCTTGGCGCAGGAAAGCCAAGCGGGTAGCGGAATAAGGTGTATGTCACCGCAATTCGGAGGAAAGCCAGGCGGGTAGCGGAATAAGGTGTATGTCACCGCAATTCAGCCGACCCCCCTGGCGCTAGCGCCAGGTCGGTTTCGGCCCGCCGAGAGCCCCCAAAATCGGCCAAATTCGCGCGCGCCACCTCATTTTTCGGCCTGTAAAATTGTGACTTACAGCAGAATC
>CAYGZE010000403.1:0-4375 GCA_964354185.1 uncultured Anaerolineales bacterium
CAAGGCCGAGAAGCAAGCATCCCCCGAGCGCACCCAGGGCGCCGCAGATCATTCTTACTTGTGTGTTGGTCATGGCCCTTCTCTCCTTCCTTGTGCCGGGGCAATCCCTGCACGGTTCGGACGGCCCACGTGCCCCAAGACGTGAGCCGAAGGCCGTCACCCGGCGCCCTCAGCCGCCGCGCTTCGCTGACGGGGGCCGCAGAGTGAGCCAGACATCGTCAATCCACACCGTGCCCTTGCCATCGATGACCAGGTTGAGTTGCACGTTGTCCGGCTCTCTTGCCCCTTTCACGACGAAGGACGTTTCTACCGCGGTCCAATCGCTTGTGCCGCTCAGGGGCTTGTCAGAACCGCGAGAGACGAACTCCTCTCCGCCAGGGAAGTGGCACCGCATCTCCAGGTAGGCCTGCCCCTCCAGGGCCCAGGTCCGCAACTTGGCCTGGTAGGTGAGTCGCGAGTTATCCACGTCGAACGGTCCGCGCCGAAAGAGGTCCGCGGTCGGTCCGGTCTCAAACAGGCGCACCACTTTGGGGCCGTCGGCCACGACCTTCAAGGATCCCTCCTCGACCAAGGGGGGGGGCACATCATAAGTCCTGCTGGAGATGGCCCTGTCAACTTCGACCCCTGTCTTCGTGATGACATTTTCCCACTCGGGGTTGGAAGAGCCATCGCCCAAATAGTGGCCCCAATAGCCGAACATTATCCCCCGTTCCACGGGTTCCGGCAGCACAGCCGTTGCGTCCGGGGGCTCCGCTGCACGCTCGATCTGGACGAGACGCCATGCCACAAGACCTCCAACTATGGGAACCGCCAAGAGCACCAGGAGGGTGCCAACGAGGATTCCTGCCACAAGCCATGCCGGCCTGGTCCGCCGCCCTTTGCCGGGACGCTGCGGCGCGGCCTGCGGCGGCAAGCCGCCCTGGGCGCTGCCAGGCTGCTCCGGCGGCGGGGACTCTTTCGACGCCGACTCCTGGGTCACGGCCGGCCCCCCGGCGCTGCGGCCACCGGCTACCGCAAGGGAGACCTTGGCTTGCGGCCGGCGCAAGCGGCGGAGCCCGAGCGCGCCAAGGGCGAACCAGGCCGCGGCCAGGATGATCCAGACTGCCGGCTCGACCCACGGGTCAGGGTCCACCGTCTTCTGCGACTGGAACCCGTACAGCGGCACGAAGATGGCTCTGTCGATCTTCTCTTGCGGGAACAGCCAGCGCCAGTTCCTGGCGAGCTCGTCCAGGTTGGCGGCCTCGGAGCGGGCCCTCGGTCCGTCGGGCCCTGCCTCTTTCGCCAGCTCTGCCGGATAGCCCGCCGCAAGGGTGCCGGCGCCGCCGGCCTTCATCCATTCCAGGATGACCTTCGGGTCCAGACCCGTCCCGGCGGCGGTCTCGACGCCGTCGCGCCCGCGGTATTTGTAGCCCAGGGTCCTCAGGTCGATCTCCATCTGGCCCAACACGCGGGATGCGGACGGCGGCCCCGAGTTAGGCGGCAGGAACCTGAGCACGAGGCGTTGCCGCTCGAGCCCCCGGTTGGGGGGATCGCGGCCCCAGGTCCGCCCTTCGCCCGTCGCGTGGCATTCCAGGAAATACCCGCGGTGGGCACTCCAGTTTGCGCCGGTGTCTGGGACGCGCATGCTGGCGGGAATCGGATCCATGTAGCACTCGTCATGGACGATGTAGCGGGCCGGGACATACTCTCCCGTGAGCCACGGCGCCGCGACGCCTATGCCTACGCCGAGGGCCAGCCAGGCGATCAGGGCCAGGCCGATCCGGCGCGCCTGACGCCGAGACGGGGCCTCCATCGCTGCCTTCTCCGCCTCGGCGGCAAAGGCGGCCCTGACCTCCGGCCTGGCGAGCGCCACCAGGCCCCAGATGGCAGCGGGTGCGCCAATCACCACCGCCGGCGAGATCGGCAGCATGGCGAAGATGTTTCCTGCCACGGCCACCCAGCGCCAACGCAGCCCCAACAGGGCAATGGCAGGAACAAACAGCAACACCCCATAAGCAACGGCGCCCGTAAAGATAAGCACGATCGCCCCATGCCCAATATGGACGACATTGCCCAGGCCACTGGCGCCCGGTATAGCCACCAGACTAGCCACCAGACTTGCTATGGCGGCCAAGAGGAGGCCGACGGCCGGCCAGCGGAGGCGTGCTGTCGGATCGCCGGTTGCAGCCTGCGGGACGCCGGCTCCCTCGCCGGCGCCGCGGCCCTTGGCCGCGCGGAAGGCAGCCTTCACGTCCTCACGGCCCAGAACCACCAGGGCCCAGAGGCCCATCGGAAGGCCCAGGAGCCAGGTCACAGGATTAGGGAGCGGGATCATGGCCAGAACCGCGCTCGTCCTGACCAGCGCCGACGACCTGAGGCGCATCATCTTGACCGCGCCGACGAGGATCGGTACTCCAAGGGCAATCGCCACGCCCACGGCAATCGCCCCCACGATCCAGCCGCCCGAGCGGAACATGTCCACCAAGGTCAGACCGATCTTCTCGATTGTGGTGAGGCTCTCTTCCGTTACTTCCGGCGACGGACGAAGGCACAGGACCAGGAGCACCAGGAACGGAAGGATGGCCGCGCAGTTCAGGACACCCACAACCAGCAGGCCGATGGCAGGGCCCCGGACGCGCCGCCTGGCGGCCGGACCGGCTTCGCCCTGCGGCAGCGGTGCCGCGGCTGTGTGGACCGGCGCCGGCGCAGGCCGCCGCGGCGTGCGGCTGATCTCTTCCACGTCGGTCTTGACTTCGCTGGCGTGCTGATAGCGCCGCGACGGCTCCTTCTCCAGCGCCTTCAGGACCACCTCGTCCAGCCGCACGTCCACCTGGTACTTCTGCGACGGCGGCGCAAATCGGCCCAGCGGCAACTCGCCCGTGAGCATCTCGTAGAAGACGACGCCGAGCGAGTAGATGTCGGCCCGCTGGTCCACCTCGGCCGGATGCTCTATCTGCTCGGGGGCCATGTAGGAGGGCGTGCCCATCACCTGCTGCGGCTGGGTCAGGGTGAAGTCAGCCGGCGCCCTGGCGAGGAGCTTCGCGAGGCCGAAGTCGGCGATCTTCACGCGGCCCTTCTTGTCCAGGAGGATGTTCTCGGGCTTGATGTCGCGGTGGACGATCCCCTCGTCGTGGGCAAACTGAAGGGCCTCGCACACCTGGACCACGATGCCGAGGGCCTCCCGCGGCGCGAGGCGCTCGGTGCGTTCCATCTGCCGCAGGTTCACCCCGTCCACGTATTCCATGACGAAGTAGAACAGGCCGGCCGCCTCGCCGAAGTCGTGCACGGCGACGATGTTCGGGTGGTTCAGGCGCGCCAGCGACCGGGCCTCCCGCTTGAACCGCTCGGCGAACGCCGCATCGTAGCCGATCCCCGGCGGCAGGACCTTGAGCGCCACGAGCCGGTCGAGCCCTTTCTGGCGGGCCTTGTACACCGCCCCCATGCCCCCCTGGCCGAGGAGTTCCAGGATTTCGAGGTTGGGGAAGTACGGCGCCAGGTCTGCGGGGAGGGGCGGGGTGAAGCCGCCCGTTGCAGGCGACCCCTGCGACGCCGAAGGCGAGTCTTCCGTCGGACGCTGGCTTTCTATGCCTTGCCCCAGCAGGCACGCCGGGCACAGGCCGTGGGGCGTGTTGGCGGGCAGATCAGCCCCACATCGCGGACATCGTCTTTCCTGGCTCATCGCTCTGTCCTTTCACCCAGTGGCTTCCACCCCTTACAGAAGCAATTCGCCAGACAGGTTACAGGAAAACGGGCCGTTCAGGGCCGGAAGGCCCCGAAGAGATGGCGGATCTCCTCGTCGACCTCCTCCGGACCGGCCACGGTCTGGGCGATCTTGGACCGCAGCAGGTCCCGGTGGCCGTGCCGCTGGACGATGCGACTTACCCTCCGCCCGGCCGGGGAGCGAGGCCGGCGGAGTTCATTCCTTGTCGGCCAACTAGCGCCCCAAGGTGCGTCGGGCAAGATCCATCAGATCACTCAACCGCAAGTGCCACAGGCGGGCCGTCTTGTCCTCACTGCCCGTGGCGAGCCACCGGCCGTCCGGGCTGATGGCCACGGAGAAGATCGCCATCCTGTGCCCGAGCAGGACGATCGGCGCCGCGGCCGGGTCTTTGGCCGTCAAGTCCCAAAGCCGGGCTGTGTTATCGTAACTCCCCGTGGCCAGAAACCGGCTGTCCGGGCTGAACGCCACGGAGAGGATTACGCCTTCATGTCCGCGCAGGATGACCGGCGCCGCTGCCGGGTCCTTGGCCGTCAGGTCCCACAGCCGGGCGTCAATACTGCCCGTGACCAGCCACCGGCTGTCGGGACTGATCGCCACACACGCAACCAGCCCCTCATGCCCGCGCAGGATGATCGGCGCCGCGGCCGGGTCCTTGGCCGTCAGGTCCCACAGCCG
>CAYGZE010000404.1:0-4356 GCA_964354185.1 uncultured Anaerolineales bacterium
TGAACAACTGGCTCATGTCGATGCCGATGCCGATGACGCCGTGATCGCGTGCCCATGTGCACAGCATCTCCCCCGAACCGCTGCCGAGGTCGAGCACTCGGGCCCCCGATTCCAGACGCAGCGCCGCGCCGAGAGTGGCAAGCTTCTCGGGTGTGATCGGGTTGTGTATGCGGTGAGCACTCTCAGTGATGTTGAAGAGCCGTGGGATATCCAATGCAGAAAATCTCCTTTCGGGTATGAATAGATTCATTTCTGGGGACAGGATACCATTTTCCGCGCCTCCTCGGCCCGTGCCTTGGGCCGCGAGTCCGTGTCGGTATCCTGACAGGATTGCGGCGTGGCGTCAAGGGCCACGGCAGCGGAGTCCCCGCACCCCCTCCGCTCTCCCCACCAGGAGAGGGGAGGAACCGCCAACGGCCGCGGCGAGGCCCTTCGACTCGCTGCGCTCGCTCAGGGTGACGGGCGCGCCGGGGTAGGGGCACTGGCGGACAAGCCGCCAGTGGCACCCGGCTCGTTGCGCGGGCCCCGGCGTCGCGCGCGTTCCCTTGCAGGCCGCCGGAGACCTGATAGGATGGCTGCGCGGGCAACGAGAGCGCGGGGGAACACCCATGGCGAGGGCCTGTCTGATCCTGATCGCGTGCGGCTGGGGGGCGGTCCTGTGGGCCTCGGGCCCGGCGCACGCGGCTGCGGTGGATGGCGCGGACCCTCCCCTGGAGCCGGCGGCCCAGGGCACGCTCGCGCCCAACGCACCCGAGCCGCGCAGCGCCGCCTCCGTGCCCGGTGCGGCCACACCGGCGGCAGAGGAGCGGCCGACCATGCTCGATCGGGAACAACTCAGCCGCTGGGGCACCGAGGCGCTCGCCCGGATCGAGCAGGACCTCGCGCAGCCCTCCAGCGCCCTCTATGCCGAGTACGGGACGCCCGACGGCAAGCGCGGCGGCGACTTCGGGAAGTTCTCGTTCGTTTGGCCGGCGGGGTTCCAACTGCGTGCCCTGGCGGCGGCCGCGCGGGTGAAGCCCGACGAGTACCGCGAGCGGCTGGTCCGGTTCGCCGAGGCGCTCGACGCCTACTGGACGGTGCGCGACGGCCTGGGCGGGTACCAGGTCTTGCCGGGCAAGTCGGAGCGGTTCTACGACGACAACGCGTGGCTGGCCCTCGGCCTCATCGAGACCTATGAGATCACGGGCCGGAAGCGGTTCCTCGACCGGGCGGCGGAGACGCTGGAGTTCGTCGCGAGCGGCGAGGCGAAGACGCCGGGCGGCGGCATCCGCCAGCACGAGGACAAGCCGGGCAACACGTCGGTGTGCACGACCGCCCCGGCGACGGTGGCGGCCCTCAGGCTCTACCAGGTCCGCAAGGACCGGCGGTGGCTCGACCGGGCCGCGCGGTGGTACGCGTGGCTCACGTCGAAGGAGGTGGGCGTCCAGGACCCGCAGGACGGCCTCTTCGACGACCAGGCGGGCTACGCCGACGGCCGGTGGACGGTCGTGCGGGGGAAGCGGGCCTACAACACGGCTCTGCCGATGCGGGCGGCGGTGCTCCTCTGGCGGATCAAGAAGGACGCGGCGTACCTAGCGGAGGCCCAGCGGATGGCGGCGGCCGCCGTGGCCCACTGGGCGCCGCCCCCGGGCCCCATGCACGAGACCGGCCAGTGGGGTGGGAGCGACCTCGTGGACGCCCTGCTGGACCTCTGGGAGGCTGACCGCGACAGGCGGTGGCCGACGGCCGTGGGCTGCGTCCTGGTGTGGCTGCACGACCACGGGCGCGACCCCCAGGGGCGGTACGGCGAGGAGTGGGACGAGGACCATCGGACGCGACCCATCGAGAAGTTTCACCTCCTCTACATGGCGCCTGTGGCGCGGGCCTACTGGCGAGCCGCGGCGGGGCCGGGGTCCGAGGGCGCGCCCGGGGGGAAGCCATGACGGGATGGGGCGCGGCGGCAGGCGGAATCACGCGCCGACGGCATCGGGGCCGATGGGCATGGCGGCCTGGGCGTCCGCCAGCCCCTCGGGCACGATCAGCACGTCGGCCGTGATGGGCCGGAATCCGCTGGGGTCGATCACGATGCAGCGGCAGACGGCGGGCGAGCCGCGCTCGAGGGCCGCCAGCGTGTCGGGGTTCCAGAGGGGGATGCGCACGTCGCCCTCCTCGCCGGGGGCCAGGCGCGCGGGCACGTCGCGCCACTCGCGCATCATGCCCATCCAGGGTGGGCCGCCGCCCATCATCGTCCGCAGCGTGCAATCGGCCAGGTCGAAACGGTTGTAGATGCTTCGCACGCGCAGGACGAGTTCCGTCTGGCCGCGCCGCCACGCGACGCGCTCGGGGAACTGGACCGGGCTGAAGATCGCCCGCATCGCCCAGTAGAACGGCTTGGGCAGGAGGGCGGCCGTCATGACGCCCCAGTCGGCGTCCTCGCCCCACTGGACCCAGCCCCAGGGGTTCGCGCCGGTTCCCGCGCACATCCAGGGGAAGTACGCGCCGCCCAGGCACGACGGGTCGTCGCGCAGCAGGCCCCACTCCTCGCGCAGCCGGTCGGTGAAGACCTCCATCGTGCCCTTGCCCGAGAGGGGGTCCTCCATGCGGTCGGCGATGACCGAGGCGTAGGGGGCCGCCAGGAGGTCGGGCATGAGGTTGGCGATGCCGTACTCGCTCGAGAACCAGACGCCGGTCCAGCCGCGCGCGAGCGCCTCCGTGCGCGTCGTCGTCTCCAGGTCGGCCTCCCAGGAGCGGGGGTTCGCGACGCGGCCGGTGCGGGCCATCTCGCGGGCGAGTTCGAAGGCGTAGTGCGTATCGGCGATGTCGCCGACGCGGACCTCGAAGATCGCGCGGATGCGGTTGGCCGGGCCCGGCGGCGGGAACATCGTCGGGCGCGACGGGTCGAGCGCCTTCGCGAAGCGGTCGAATAGGTGCAGATGATTCCACCCGTCGTCGGCCACCGCGCGGGTCTTCGGCAGGTTCTCGTTCCCGACGCTCCAGACCACGAGGCTCGGGTGGTGGCGGTCGCGGCGGATGCCCGCCTCGATCCGCGCCAGGGCCGGCCCCACCCACGCGGGGTCGTGGATGTAGTCGGTCCCCCAGTCGATCGGGAGTTCCTGGACCAGGTACAGGCCGAGTTCGTCGCACAGGTCGGCCAGGGCGGGCGGCCCCAGGAAGTGCGTCCGGATGGCGTTGACGTTGGCCCGCTTCATCAGGCCCAGGCACTCGCGCAGCCACGGCTCGGGCGTCCAGAGGCCGTGCTCGGGATGGTACGAGAGGTGGTTGACGCCGCGGAACTTGACGGGGCGGCCGTTCAGGCGCGGCCGGCCGCCCGCCAGGTCGAGACGCCGGAACCCCGTCCGCCAGGCGACCTGCTGCGGCGGGCCGGCCCCGGCCTCGAGCGCGAGCGTCACGCCGTAAAGGTCCGGCCGCTCGTCGTTCCAGAGGCGCACCTGGGGCACCGCGAGGGCGAGGGCGACGTCGGCCTGGCCGCGGCCCGGGACGGCGACCTCGGCGACGGCGGCCGCGCGCACGCGGCCGTCCGCGTCGGTGACGCTCGCGCGCAGCACGGCGCGCCGGCGCGTGCGGCCGTGGTTCCGCAGGCAAACGGTTCCCGCCAGCGTGCCCGTCCGGAAGGCGTCGTCGACCGACGAGACGAGGTGGAAGTCGGCGATCTGGCACGGGCCCGTCGCGTGGAGGAACGGCTCCTGCGCGATGCCGGCGAACCCCAGTGCATGCCGCGGCATGTCGAGTTGCACATGCGTATGACGTCTGAGAAGCCGGAGCGCGACCACCGCCGGCCGCCCCGGCTCGACGAGGTTCGTCACGTCCCACTCGACGGGCGTGAGGCCGCTCAGATGCTCCCCGAGGAGCGTCCCATCGAGGTACGCGCGGCAGGCCGGGTAGACCGCCATGAGCCGCAGGTACACCCGCCGGCCGCGCCAGCCGCGCGGCACCGTCACGCGGCGCCGGAGCACCGCGCCGTCTTCGGGGTCGATGTGGGCCAGCGTGACGCGGTCATAGTTCGGGATCGCCGCCGGGTGCCGCTCGGGGTCCATGTAGAAGACCTTGCCGGGCTGCTCGACGGTCTCCCAGGCCGCGTCGTCGCAGTCGGGCCGCGCGAGGGCGGCTTCGTCGGATGGGAAGGGCCACCGCGCGACGCGCCACGCCCCCGCGAGCGAGAGGCGCGCGGCCGGGTGGGCCAGCGGCGGGACGAACCGCGCGGGCACGAGGCGCGTCCGCCGGCCGTCGTCGAAGACGACGTCCTCCGGCCCCACGGCCGCGAGTTGCCTCCGAATCAGGGCGTCGCCGTCGATCATCGGCCGCCTCCCACCTCTCGGCGCGCGGCGCGGGTGCCGCGCGCGGGCGGCCAGTCTACTC
>CAYGZE010000405.1:0-4344 GCA_964354185.1 uncultured Anaerolineales bacterium
GCGGTCGGCCCGGCCTGGGCCCGGCCGCAGGAGGTCGCCCGACGATGCCGAAGCCCGTGCAGCAGCGCCGACGGCAACTCTACGCCCTCCTGGGGGACCTTCCGCCGCGGAACCGCCGGATCTCGGCCCGCAAGGTCGATGAGGAGCGGCGCGCGTCGTACGTCCTCGAGAAACTCGTCCTGGACCTGAACGGCGTGGAGGCGGTCCCCGCTTACTTCGTCCGCCCGCTCGGCACGAGCGGCCCGCGCCCGGCCGTCCTGTACAACCACTCGCACGGCGGCCACTACGAGGTAGGCAAGGACGAACTCCTGCGCGGCCAGGAGTACATCCAGCCCTGGGCCGAGGAGTTCGCGCGGCTGGGGTACGCGGCCCTTTGCGTCGACGCGTGGGGCTTCGGCGAACGCCGCGGCCGCAGCGAGGGCGAGATCTTCAAGCACATGCTCTGGCACGGCCAGGTCCTGTGGGGCATGATGGTCTACGACACCCTCCGGGCCCTCGACTACCTCGTCCGCCGGCGCGACGTCGACGCCGCCCGCATCGCCACGCTCGGCATCTCGATGGGGAGCACCATGGCATGGTGGGCGGCCGCGCTGGATGAGCGGATCAAGGTCTGCGTCGACCTCTGCTGCCAGACCGATTTTCAGGCCCTCATCGAGTCGCGCGGGCTGGACGGCCACGGCGTCTACTACTTCGTGCCGGGCCTGCTCAAGCACTTCACGACGGGCGAGATCAACGCGCTGATCGCCCCGCGGCCGCACCTGGCGATCGCCGGCAACTACGACCGCCTGACGCCGCCCGCGGGCCTCGACCGTATCGACGCACACCTGAAGCGCGTCTACAGGGCCGCCGGCGCGCCCGAAGCCTGGCGGATGCGGCGCTACGACGTCGGCCACGTAGAGACGGCGGCCATGCGAGCCGAGATCGTCGCCTGCCTCAAGGAGTGGCTCTAGAGTCACGGAAAGGAGCGTCGGTCTATGCCTCCGGTCACCATGCTCATCATCGGCGCGGGGGGTCGCGGCACCGCCTACGCCGAGTACGTCGCCAAGCACCCCGACGAGGCCAAGGTCGTCGGCGTCGCGGAGCCGCGCGACTTCTACCGCGACCGCTTGGCCCGGGACCACAGCATCCCCCGTGCCAACGTCTTCGACGACTGGCGCGCCGCCGCCCAGCGCCCGCGCCTGGCCGACGCCGTCCTCATCTGCACCCAGGACGCCATGCACGCCGATCCGGCCATCGCCTTCGCCGGGAAGAGTTACCACGTCCTGCTCGAGAAGCCGATGGCGCCGAACGAGGCCGACTGCCGCCGCGTCGCGGAAGCCATCCGCAAGACGAAGGTCCTCTTCGCCGTCTGCCACGTCATGCGCTACACGGACTACACGCAGCGGCTGAAGTCCCTGATCACGTCGGGCCTCGTCGGCGACGTGGTGGGCCTCCAGCACCTGGAGCCCGTCGGTTACTGGCACCAGGCCCACTCGTTCGTGCGCGGCAACTGGGGGAACGAGGGCCGTTCCTCCCCGATGCTCATGTCCAAGTCGTGCCACGACATGGATTGGATCCGCTACATCATGGGCGCCCCGTGCCGCCGGGTGTCCTCGTTCGGCAGCCTGTACCACTTCCGCAAGGAGCACCAGCCCGCCGGAGCGGCCGACCGGTGCCTCGACTGTTCGGTCGAGGCGCGGTGCCCATACTCGGCGAAGAAGATCTACCTCGGGCGCCAGGCGCGCGGCGAGACGTGGTGGCCCCTCGACGTCGTCACGCCGGACATGACGGTGGAAGGCGTGACCCAGGCCCTCCGGACGGGGCCCTACGGCCTCTGCGTCTACGCCTGCGACAACGACGTGGTCGACAACCAGGTCGTCGCGATGGACTTCGACGGCGGCCGCTCCGCCACGTTCACCATGATCGCCTTCAACCCGGCCACCGACCGGAAGACGCGGGTCTTCGGGACCCTCGGCCAACTCCAGGGCGACGGCCGCATGATCGAGCACTTCGACTTCCTCACGGACAAGACCGAGGTCATCGACACGCTGGACCCCGAGGCGGCCGCCTCGGGCCACGGCGGCGGCGACTACCGGCTGATGCAGGCCTTCACCGCGGCCGTAGCGACCGGCGACGCGTCGAAGATCCTGTCCGGTGCCCAGGAGACGCTCGAGTCGCACCAGATGGTCTTTGCCGCCGAGCGGTCCCGCCGCGAGAACCGCGTCGTCGACCTGTCGCCGGCGTCCTGAGGGGCGCTGCGCGGTCGAGGGAGCGTGCCGCGTGAGAGCAAAGGTGCCCTTGGCGTCGAGGCGCGGGAGACGGGCGAGGGCGCTGCGGCTCTTCGCGATGGCAGGCCTCGTGGCCCTCGGCGCTGCTGGCGGGGCCGCCGCCGGGGAGGCCGCGCCTGCCCCGGCCTCTGCGGGAGCCGAGATGCCAGAGACCACGGTTCGCCCCAAGGACACCGGCGCCGCCCTCGAAAACCCCGGCATGGGCTGGGTGTTCCACTACTATGACAACGTCCCCGCCAACTACGGGTCGCGCCTCGAGCCGAGCGACACGGTGGACGAGTTCCCGGGTCTGACGGTCCTCTACCTTCGCATCCCGTGGTCGTACGTGGAGCCCGAGGAGGGCCGGTTCCAGTGGTCGGTCCTCGACTCGCCGGCCGAGCGCTGGATCGCCAAGGGCCGGCGGATCGCCCTGCGCATCTCGTGCAGCGAGTCCTGGATGCGTTGGGCCACGCCCGAGTGGGTCGCCAAGGCCGGCGCCAAGGGCCATGACTTCACCGTTGGCAAGGGCGTCGACCCGAACGGCCCGTTTTGGGAGCCCGACTACGACGACCCGGTGTTCCTGGAGAAACTCGACCGCTTTCTGGCCGCCCTCGGCGCGCGGTACGACGGCGACCCGAACGTCGCGTTCGTCGACGTTGGCTCCTTCGGCGTCTGGGGCGAGGGCCATACCTTCGCGAGCACGCGACTCCCCTACTCCGCCGACACGCTGAAGCGCCACATCGACCTCTACCGGAAGCACTTCCCTCGGACGCTGCTGGCGGCCAACGACGACTTTGCCGACCAGGGCCGCGGCCAGGGCGTCATGGACTACGCCTTCTCGAAGGGCCTGACCCTGCGCGACGACAGCATCCTCGTCCAGGGCGGCGCGAACGCCTACTTCCACGCCGCCCTCGCCCAGCCCTTCTGGCCCTCGGTGCCCGTCATCCTCGAGAGCGAGCACTACGGCGGCTCGCGCGACCGCGGTAACTGGAAGGACGGGGGCCAGTACCTCCAGGCCGTCGAGGAGTACCACGCCAGTTACGCCTCGATCCACTGGTGGCCGCGCGAGTTCCTCCAGGAGAACCGCGACCTGGTGCGCCGCATCAACCTGCGGCTGGGCTACCGGCTGCAACTCGCCGAGGCGTCGTGGCCGGCGAGCGTCCGGGCAGGCGGCGCCTGGCGGTTCGCCGCCACGTGGCGCAACGCCGGCGTCGCGCCGTGCCTGCCGGGCGGTTTCCCCGCCGTGACGCTCAAGGACGCCAAGGGCGGCATCGCGGCCGTCTTCGCCGACGACGGCTTCGACGTCCGCGCCCTGCCGGTCGGCCCGCCCGAGAAGGCCGAGGCACGGACCCGCCGGGCCGAGTTCACGCTCCCGTTCACCCTTCAGCCGGGCACCTACGACGTTTGCGTCTCCGTCGGCACGCGGACCGGCACGCCGCACATCGCCCTTCCGTTGGAAGGCGGCGACGGCGGGCGCCGGTACCGCCTGGGCGCGGTCGAGGTGGTCGGCGACTACGCTGTCACCGCGGGGCCGCTCGAGAAGCGCGACACGGGGTGGTTCCTGCCGCTCACGTGGACGGTCCACCGGCCCCTCCCGCCGAACGCCGCGGCGTTCTTCCACTTCGACCGCGACGGCAGGATCGCCTTTCAGGGCGTCCCCGACCCAGGCGGCCACCGCGCCGACCCCGAAAAGCCAGGCACCGTGGCCCTCGGCTGCGTGTTTGACGTGCCGGAGGGAGCGCGCGGCCAGGCGTTCACCGTCGCCATCGGCCTGTGGGTGCCGGAGCGGATCGGGCTGCCTGACGAGCGGCTCCTGCCCGACCGCGGGGGGCTCGACCGGCGCGTCGTCGTGGGGGAACTGCGCGTCTCGAAGGACGGGGACGTCACGCTCGTCCCGGCGACGTCGCCGCACTAGGTTCCGAGCAGGTCTTGCACCAGCCCGGCAGGAGAGACCCATGGCACCTGTTCTCGCGCTGCGTTTCGCCGTTCCCCTCGCCCTCGCGCTGGCGGTCGCTGGGGTCCACGCCTGCGCCGCCGCGGCCGCCACCTTGTACGTGGCCGCCGACGGGAAGGACGCATGGTCCGGGCGCCTCGCGCG
>CAYGZE010000406.1:0-4340 GCA_964354185.1 uncultured Anaerolineales bacterium
CCCGCGCCGATGCCCTGGATGACGTGCCGGCCCGGCTGTCCGCCCGAAAGGACGGGGCTGCCGGCCGGCTCGACGGCGATCGCCTTGAAGGAGGCCTTGCGCCGCTGGATGACGTCGGCCACGCCCGTGATCGTTCCGCCGGTGCCGACGCCCGCCACCACGGCGTCGGCCAGGCCGTCGGTGTCCCGCCAGATCTCCTCGGCGGTGGTGCGGCGATGGATCTCCGGGTTGGCCGGGTTCTCGAACTGGTTGGGCATGAAGGCGTCGCGCGCCTCGGCCAGGACCTGCCTGGCCCGGGCGATGGCGCCCTTCATCCCGTCGGCGGCGGGGGTCAGGACGATCTCGGCCCCCAGGGCCTTCATCAGTTTGCGGCGCTCTACGCTCATGCTCTCGGGCATGGTCAGGATCAGCCGGTGCCGCTTCACCGCGCAGACGAACGCCAGCGCGATGCCCGTGTTGCCGCTCGTCGGCTCGATGACCGTGGTCCCGGGGCCGATGCGGCCCTCGTGCTCGGCGGCCTCGATCATCGCCAGGCCGATCCGGTCCTTGACGCTCGAGAGGGGGTTGAAGTACTCGAGTTTGGCGTACACCTGGGCGTGGGACCGGATGATCCGCTGGATGCGCACCAGGGGCGTGCGTCCGATGGTCCACGCGGCACCGTCGTAGGTTCTGGCCATGGGTTCCCTCCGTGGGTCGCGGCACTCGTTCCGCGTGCTGCCTAAGTCTAGTCCAATCCGCTTCGGCAAGTCAAGCGGGTGGCCCGCGGCGGGCCATCCGCGGTCAGCGGCGCGGGGTCCGGCGGCCGACCCGGCCGGCACCCGGAAAGGGCCCGGACGAGGTCGCCGGGGGGGTCTGGGCGGCGAAGGTCTGAAGAAACGGACACGAAACCGCCGATAATCGGGGTGCCCGGGTGGCCGTCCGCATGGCACCCGACGGCAACCCTGTTGCCAGGCAAAGGAAACCTCACGTCATGATCAGGATCGAAAGCCTCGTTCGGCGCCTGCTCGACAACCGGCGCGGCCACGCCCGGGTCAAGCGGCCCTACACCACCATCATCTACGACGAGCACCAGCGCGAGGTCTTTCGCGGCAAGGTGAAGGACCTTTCGCGCGGCGGCGCGTGCATCCACGGCCTGCCGGTCAACGAGGGCGTCCGCTACGGCCAGCGCGTCCGCGTCGAACTCCTCCTTCTGCCGAAGGACCTCAAGAAGGTCTCCGAGCGCGCCGTGACGTGGGGGTGGGTCTGCCGCATCGAGGAGCACGAGGACGGCGCGGCCGTCGCCGTCAAGTTCGAGCGGTATCTGGCCGACGAGAACTGACCCCCGCGTGTGCCGCGGGCCGATGCGGCCGGGCGCGACGCCGCAGCGCCCGGCCTGCCCGGCCCCGGCCCCGGCCCCGGCCCCGGCCCCGGCCCCGGCCGCGCGCGGCGCCGTCGTTCGTCCGCCGGACGCCCCGGGATGCGGTCCCTTCCACCCCGTCTCGGGCTAGGTTCCTCTGCGCCGTGGCTCCCGCACGTCCTTGATACCCCCCCACCTGCCGGCGTACAATAGCCGAACGGGACAGGCACCAGGAGTGCGGGTTGCATGTGGGACTACACGGCCAAGGTCAAAGATCACTTCCTGAACCCGCGGAACGCGGGGGAGATCGCCCGGCCCGACCTCGACGCGACGGTCGGGAATATCACGTGCGGCGACGCGCTGCGGATCATGGTCAAACTGGACGCCGCGGGGCGGATCGCCGACGCGAAGTTCCAGACGTTCGGCTGTGCCAGCGCCATCGCCTCGTCCGACGCCCTCATCGAGATCATCAAGGGCAAGACCCTCCAGGAGGCCTCCCGGATCACCAACGACGACATCGCCGCCTACCTGGGCGGGCTGCCCGAGGAGAAGATGCACTGCTCCGTCATGGGGACGGAGGCCCTCCAGAAGGCCATCGCCCAGTACCGCCACGAGCCGTTCGAACTCGAGGAGGAGGGCAAGATCGTCTGCCGCTGCTTCGGCGTGACGGATAAACTCATCGAGAAGGTCATCCGCGACCATCACTTGCGCACCGTGGACGAGGTCACCCACTACACGAAGGCGGGCGGCGGGTGCCACGGCTGCGTTCCCGAGATCGAGGCCATCCTGGCGAAGGTCAACGGCGCCGCCCCCGGCGCGGCGCCCGCGCCGGCCGCCCCGTCCGGGAAACTCACGAACCTCCGGCGGATCGCCCTCGTCCAGCAGGTCCTCGAGGCCGAGGTCCGCCCCATGCTCCAGCAGGACGGCGGCGACGTCGAACTCGTCGACGTCGACGGCCGCAGGGTCCAGGTGGCCTTCCGCGGCCACTGCGCCTGGTGCCCCGTGAGCGACGTGACCCTCAAGGGCGCCGTCGAGGCCAAACTCCGCGAACTCGTGGACCCCGAGATCGTCGTCGAGGACGTCGGCGAGAAACTCGCCTGAGCCGCGCGGCAGGGGACTTCGCAACATGCCAAGTGTCATTTATCTCGATAACAACGCGACGACGGCCGTCGCCCCCGAGGTCCGCGAGGCCATGATGCCCTTCCTCGCGGATCTCTACGGCAACCCCTCCAGCATTCACACGTTCGGCGGCCAGGTGGCCGCCCACGTCGAGGACGCCCGCGAGGCCCTGGCCGACCTTCTGGGCGCGCACCCGAGCGAAGTCATCTTCACCTCGTGCGGCACCGAGAGCGACAACACGGCCGTCCTGAGCGCGCTGGCCTCGTATCCCGACCGCCGCCACATCATCACCACCCGCGTCGAGCACCCGGCCGTCCTCAACCTCTGCCAGTCGCTCGCCCAGGGCGGCGCCGGCCGGGTGGGGTACCGCCTGACGCTGCTGCCGGTCGACGCGCAGGGGATGCTCGACCCCGCGGCGCTCGAGAGCGCCCTGGACGACGACACCGCCCTGGTGTCCGTCATGTGGGCCAACAACGAGACGGGGGTCCTCTTTCCGGTGAAGGAGATCGGCGAGTTGTGCCGCCGGCGCGGCGTCCTCTTCCACACCGACGCCGTCCAGACCGTGGGGAAGATCCCGATCAACCTGGCCGAGATGCCGATCGACATGCTGAGCCTCTCCGGGCACAAGTTCCACGCTCCCAAGGGCGTGGGCGCCCTCTGGGTGCGGCGGGGGACGCGGTTCAGCCCGTACCTGCGGGGCGGGCACCAGGAACACAACCGCCGCGGGGGCACGGAGTCGGTGCCCCTGATCGTCGGCCTGGGCAAGGCGGCGTCGTTCGTGAAGCGGCATCTGGCGCACGAGCAGACCCGCGTGCGGGCCCTTCGCGACCGGCTCGAGAAGGGGCTTCTGGCGACGTGTCCGGACGCGCGGCTGAACGGCCATCCGACCCAGCGCGTGCCCAACACGTCGAACATCAGTTTCGAGTACGTCGAGGGCGAGTCGATCCTGCTGATGCTCGACCAGCACGGCATCTGCGCCTCGAGCGGGTCGGCGTGCACGACGGGCAGCCTCGAGCCGAGCCACGTCCTGCGGGCGATGGGGGTGCCCTACACGGCGGCGCACGGCAGCATCCGGTTCAGCCTGAGCGTCTACACGACCGACGAGGAGGTGGACAAGGTCCTGGAGGTGCTGCCTCCGATCATCCGCCGCCTGCGTGAGATCTCGCCGTTCGGCCGCCCGCCGAGAGCCTCGGGGTCGAGCGACCGGCCCGCGGCCGCCAGGACCTGACGGCGGCGCCCCGGCGGGGCACAGCACAAGGAGCCATGGCCATGTCTCAGATATTCTTCAACGAGATCGAGGCCGCCAAGATCGCCCAGAACATGGAGGCCAACGGCCTGGAGTTCTACCAGCGGTCGGCCGCGAGGACCCGGGACGCCGGCGCCCGCCGGATCTTCCTGGACCTGGCGGAGGACGAGAAGGACCACCTGGCCCTGTTCGAGGAACTCGAGGAGACGCTCCAGGCCCGGCGCCGCGATGGCCCGGGCTACGTCGACGACGCCGAGATCGGCGCCTACATCGGCCGCCTCCTCCAGACCCAGGTCTTCGCGAAGGCCGGCGACGCCGGTCGCCTGGCCGATAAGGCCGCCGACGCGTACGAGGCCTTCGCCACCGCCATGCGGGCCGAGCGCGACGCCATCGTCTTCTACCAGGAGATGCTCGACTTCGTCGACTGCAAGGAAGCGAAGGACGCCTTCGAGAAGATCCTCGTCGAGGAGCGCAAGCACCTGCGCATCCTCGGCGACCGGGCCGAGGCGTTCGGCCACTAGCGCTCTGTCATGGGTAACCCTGCGGGTGCCACGGCTGCGCCGTTTGCAGCCGTGCTTGCTGCGGCACGAGGCACGGTTGCTGGACAGCGCAACCGTGGCACCCGAAATCGAAGGCCTG
>CAYGZE010000407.1:0-4296 GCA_964354185.1 uncultured Anaerolineales bacterium
GGCGTCGATGGCGACGCCGCGCCGGCCTTCGCCGCCGGCGAGTTCGCGGCTGATGAGGTGGCGCTCGACGAGGCAGCGGCGATCGATCTCGGGCAGGTCCTCGATCTCGAACCAGGTGAGGTCCTCGTCCCCAAGCGCCGTGAACGCGCACTGCCGCAGATGCTCCTCCAGGTCGCGCTGCTCGTCGCTCTTGAGGCGCGTCAGAAACGGTCGCCCGGCGACGTTGCGCGCCAGGCGCACCCGCGTCGACAGGACGATGTCGTTCTCGGGCCCCTCCGGCCGGAGCCAGTGGTTCGGCGAGGTGATCAGGTCATCCAGTTTCACCCGCGGTTTCCTTCGCCTTGATGAGGTCGCGGATTCGGGCGGCTTCCTCGTAGTGCTCGCCGTCGACGGCTTCCTGGAGGCGGCGCCTCAGTTGCATCAGTTGCCGCTGGTCCGAGAAGTCGCCGCCCACGCGGGCCGGCCACTTGCCGGTGTGCTCAGTGGCCCCGTGCACGCGCTCCAGCACTTCGTGAAGGGGCTCGGCGAAGACCTCGTAATCGTGCGGGCAGCCCAGCCGCCCCTGGTTGCGGAACTCGGCGTACGTGATGCCGCAGTCGGGGCATGTCAGTTGGGCCGCGCGGCCAACCTCCTCGTGGGCCTGGACCATCCCGGAGAGGATCTCCTGGAGGTTGACGTTGGCCTTGACGGCGATGCCTTCCTCCCGGGCGCACGCCTCGCACAAGTGCCGCTCGTGCTTCTCGTTGTGCACGATCTCCGTCAGGTGGACCGTGGCGTTCTCTTTCTTGCATCGCTGGCAGAGCATGGGTCGTCCCGCCCCGGCCGGCTGCGGCGCTCGCGCCCTTCCCGGCGCGCCCGCGCGGGCGCAAGGTCTATCGGCTATCAGCGCCGCGGTTAATGATACTTCCCCCGGCGGGGCAAGTCAAACGGAAGCGGACGTCGCGGCCGACAGGCGGGCGCGCCAGGCGTGCGACGGCCCCTCGCTCGGCGCACGGGGCGGGGCCCCCTTCAGCGCTTCTCCCAGCGCTCGAGGCGCGCGACCTGGCCGAGGGTCCGCCCTTCGCGGATCTCGGCGCGGATGCGGTTCTCCGCCTCCAGAACGTCCTGGGCGCGGTTGGCCATCTCGACGACGCGGTCCTTCGGGAGGACCATGACCCCGTCGGCGTCGCCGACGAGCCAGTCGCCGGGGAACACCTCGACGCCGCCCAGCCGGATGGGGCCGCCGATCTCGCCAAAGCCTTTGGGGTGGCCCGCGTGGCTGCACACCAGCCGCGCGTGCGCGGGGAAGCCCAGGCGGCGGATCTCGTCCGTGTCACGGATGCCGCCGTCGACGACGACGCCCGCCACCTGCCTCTGGAGGGCGCTTTCGGAGGCGAGTTCGCCCCACACGGCCGGCCCGACGCCACCCGCGTCGATGGCGATGACCTGGCCGGGCGCGGCGTGGTCGATGGCCTCGACGGGCTTGGCGAAGTCGCCCGGCGCGGTGCGGACCGTCAGGGCCGGGCCGACGAGTTTGGCCCCGGGCGTGATCTGGACGAGGCCGGCCAGGCACGGCCGATGGTGGCTGCCATGGCTCAGGTTTGCCGTCGAGACCCGCAGGAGAACCTCACGGACGTCCTCGGGCCCCGCGCGGCGAAACAGTTCCGTCGGAACCGCGGTGCCCGTGTCGAGGGCCTTGCGGAGGTCGGCGGTCGCGCGGGCGGGATCCTCGGCCTTCGTGATAGCGCCGCCGATGACGACGATCGACGCCCCGGCCGCGGCCGCTCGCGGGGCCGTCTCCGAATTCAGGCCCCCGGCGGCCGCCAGGGGGATGCTCGTCACCTTCGCCAGGCGCGCGAGGAGGTCGAACGGGTCGCCGCCCCGCATCTGGACGTCGATCGGGCAGTGGACCGCGAGGAACGCGACGCCCCACGCGGCCAGGCGCTCGGCCAGGGGCTCCGGGTCCTCGACGCCTAGAAGGTCGACGCCGACGCCGAGGCCGTAACTGCGGCCGACCTCGACGGCCTCGCGGATCGTGGACTCGCTCGCCGCGGCGAGGCAGATGGCGTAGTCGGCGCCGGCCTTGGCGGCCGCCTCCATCTCGATGCGGCCGGCGTCGGCCGTCTTCATGTCGGCGACGATCTTCCTGCCGGGGAACCGCTCCCGGAGCGCCCGGACGGCGGCCAGGCCCTCGCTCTTGATGAGCGGCGTCCCGGCCTCGATCCAGTCGACGCCGCGGGGCACCGCCAGGTCGGCGACGCGCAGGGCCCGGTCCAGGTCGACGAAGTCCAGGGCGAGTTGGAGAGTGACCGCCACGGCTCAAGGCTCCTTCGCGCCGGGCGCGGCAGGAGCGGGCGGAGCAGGAGAGTCGGAACGCCAGGTCGCGCCCGCCCGGTCCGACTCCCACGTGGTCACGCTCGCGACGCGCAGGCCCCGCGGCAGGCGCGGCCCGACCTCCTCCGCGATGAACCGCGACAGGTTCTCCGTCGTCGGGTTCAGTACGTCGAAGGGGGGGATCTCGTTCAGGTACCGGTGGTCGAACCGTTCGAGGATGTCGCGGAGGATCGCACGCAACGCGACAAAGTCCATGAGCATCCCCTCGTCGTTCAGGCGGTCGCCGACCAGGCGCAGGTCCACCTTCCAGTTGTGGCCGTGCAGCCGCTCGCACTTGCCTTTGTAGGCGCGCAGGTTGTGGGCGGCGCTGAAGGAATCCTGGATATACAGTTCGTAGGGCACCCAGGCCCCTCCATCGGGCGGGGCCATTCTATAGCCGGGGGCCCCCGCAATACAACCCGAAAGGCCCCCGTTGCTTGACAGGGGGGAGCCCCACCCCCATAATAGCCCTGCACGGGGCATCAGGAGGCGAGGTCGGCGGTTCATGCATCCCGAGAAGCACGAAGAGAAGAAGGCCTGGCTGCTGGGCATGGGCCTGGACAACAAGGACGGCCACCTTCGCATCACGCGCGGCCCCAACTTCCATTTGGTGGGTGGGAGCCAGGAGACGCATGGCACGATGCAGGAGACGGCCATCAAGTTCAACGAGAAACTGAAAGGGCGCGGCAAGCGGCTGGAGGACATCTCGCACCAGGAGTTCCGCGAGATCGCCCACGAGATCGGCCTGTCGGACAAGAACCTCGCCTAAGAGCCTATCCGAATGACCCCTCGTCGGCCCGAGGCCGTGCGTGGCGGCCCGCTGCTGTTTCCGGGGCAAGGGGAGGGGCCCGGCAGCGGGGTTGGCGCGGCTCCCAGGGGGGGTGTGGGCCTGTCGGCCGGGGGGCCCGAGATCGGCTCAAGAAGGCCTGCCGGGGCACCCGATGTATCATGGGAGGCCCGCGGGGGCGGTGAATAAAAATTCCGCCCGAAGGGTATTGACAGGGCAAGGCGGGCATGGTATAGTTGTAGTCGGAGTTGAGGCGGTTGCAGGACACGCATGCTCCTCTTGGACCCCCGGCGCCGTTCACGCCGCGGGGGTCCGAAAAAGTGAACGAAATTCCAAGGCGGGGTGTTGACACTCCGGATCGGGGTGTTAGAATCCCTGTTCTTTGATGGGCGGCTAGGCCCCACGCGGTCTTTGTCAAGTAAACAGTCTGAGCCCAAGCAAAACGGGAGTGTGTCCAGGCGTCCGGGTCCCTTTCGGGGGTCCGGGCCCATGGAGGTCAGGCGGCGCCGGTCGGAAGCGGCCGGCGTGGCCAAGTGGTGTGTTGAAAGACACGAGGCACACTCTCGTAAGGAGTCGTGCCTTGTGATCAAGCGCTTTCCAATTGAAGAGTTTGATCCTGGCTCAGAGCGAACGCTGGCGGCGTGGTTGAGACATGCAAGTCGAACGGGCTCATCCGGCCGTAAGGTTGGGTGACCAGTGGCGAAAGGGAGAGTACAAAACAGGTAACGTACCTCGGACCCTGGGATAGCTTGCCGAAAGGCGAATTAATACCAGATGATGATCCGCTCTACAAGGGGCGGATTCAACGATGGGGACCGCAAGGCCTGTCGGTCTGAGAGCGGCCTGTTTCCTATCAGCTAGTTGGTGGGGTAACGGCTCACCAAGGCGATGACGGGTAGCCGGCCTTAGCGGGTGTCCGGCCTCACTGGGACTGAGAACTGCCCAGAGCCCTACGGGGTGCAGCAGTCTCGAATCATGGGCAATGCGCGAAAGCGTGACCCTGCGACGCCGCGTGCGGGAGGAAGCCCCTCGGGGTGTAAACCGCTTTTCGGAGGTATGAAGCGCGTGCGCTGAACAGGCGCGCGCTGCTGACGTCAACTCCGGAATAAGCCACGGCTAACTTCGTGCCAGCAGCCGCGGTAAGACGAAGGTGGCGA
>CAYGZE010000408.1:0-4291 GCA_964354185.1 uncultured Anaerolineales bacterium
CCGACATGTACTCCGGCAGGTCGTTCTGCGGCGTGATGGGGTACCCGAAGTAGAACCGGCACGCGGCCCGGACGGCCCCCTCGGCGGCCGCCACGTTGCCCGTGATGAGAACCCGCTCCAGCGCCTTGGGCACGGTCGCCCTCCTCAAGCCAGGCAGAAGGTGCCCCATCTTATGCCGCGCGAGGAACCGTGGCAACGCAAAAGGGAGGCCGGCCGCGGGGCCGGGAACCTAGGGGCGAACCGGCAGGCGCTTCACCGTGTAGGACCACACGTGGCCGCAGTCCGGGCAACTCTCTGCCAGCAGCCGCCGGCCGCGGTACTGGGCTTCGAGTCCCGGGTGCCCGCAGTGAGGGCAGCGCTCGTCGGTGCGCTTCCGGTCGGGCATGCGGCTGTGCCGGTCGGTCACGGGCGTCCTCCTGCGGCGGGCCCCACGGTCTGCCGCCGCCCCTAGAGACGGCCCGCAGCGCGGCGCTATTCACCTGGCGGACGCGGCGGCGCCCGGCCCGGGGCGAAGTCGTTCCGCATCCGCAACTTTCTCCGGTTCGGAATTGAACAATCGCCCGCCCTCGTGCGTCTCCTTGGAGGGAGGAGCACGCGGCCGAGCGGCCGCCTGCCGGAAAGGCAGCAAGGCCCATGAGGACCGGCAACCGCGAACGCGACGGACGCCAGACGGCCTTCGCCGTCCTCAGCGCGCTCCTGGCGTGGGCGGACTTCGACGCCGCCACCCTCTGGTGGGTCGCGCGGGCCGCGTCGCACCTCGCCCGCACCGGCGGCCGCCCCGTCTTTGGCGAGGCCCTCGACCTGCTGGACGCCATGCGCCAGGCGCGCCAAGACCCGCCGACCGCCCCGAGCCGATGGCCCGACCCGTCGGAGCGGCTCAACTAGAACCGGAAAAGGTGTCAGGAACCGTTTCTCCCGAGCCTGCCTTCCATCTGTTTCGCCGGAGAAACGGTTCCTGACACCTTTTCCCGGATTCGCGGCATACATGCGGCCGGCTCATACGTTTACTCTAGGGAGGCGCCCCGAGCAAGGGGCCCGACCTGGCGACCGCAAGGGGGGCACATAGGCCATGGTAGCCTCCGGCACGGAGATCGAGAGGCGGCAGGCGACGTTCACCGTCCTGCGCGTCCTCAAAGGCTGGTCCGACGTCGACGACACCACCCTCTGGTGGGTCACGCGGACCGCCGCGCTCCTCGCCCTGGCCGAGGGACGCCCCGCCTTCGGCGAGGCCCTGGACCTCCTGGCGGCGATGCGCCCCGCGCGGCCGGGGTCGGCCGGCGCCCCCTGCCGGCGGCTCGACCGGCCGGCGCGACTCAACTAGCCCGCCGTGGGCGGCCGGCCCGCTTCACGCGGCATCCTCTCCGCGTCCGCTATTCCATCTCCCTCGCGGGTTCGCGCGGCTCGCCGTTCACCCGGACCTCCCTCTGGCGGTCGATGACGACGGAATCGCCCTCGCCGACGGAACCGTAATCCGTCCCGTTGACCGAGAACCGCGTGCGGCCGTCGGCCGTCTCGACCACGATGAGGACGTCGCCCAAGGTGATCTCGCATCGCGATTCCGAGTGGTCGCCCCCCAACCCGCTGCGGCCGAGGAACCTGGACCCGCCGCCCCCGGGCTCCACGACCTCGAAATCGACCCCCTCGGCCCTCGCCATGCCGCGGTCGCCGGAGATCCGGACGTAACTGCCGCCCGGCGGACCGGGCTCCTCCGCGGAGGGCGGTCGAAGCACAAACGAAGGGCCGCTCGCACGGTGCCCAAGCGCGATGGCCGCCCCGGCGCACGCCAGAACCGTCGCCAGGACTCCGACCGCCAGGATGACGATGCCGGTCACCCACAGCCCCGGCCGCCGCTTCACGAGCCCGACGACGAGCAGGATCAGCCCCACCAGCCCCACGACCAGAACGACCCCCAACCCCAGGAGCAGGATCGCCCACGGGGCCCTCGCGTACATCGCCAGCATCATGGCAACGCCCTCCTAGTTCCGGGAGTACCTGGGAACTACCTCAGAACGTGTGGCACGCCCGCCCTCGGGCGTGCTTGGGTTCCAGGGAAAGGATGCCCTGTCGCCCTTCCCCGGCGCGCCGGCCTCGCCCCCGGCCGCGGCGTTCATCCTGGCATCATCGCAGAAGCACGGACATTCCTCAAGCCCGTTCCCCGTGCGGCCGAGCGCGTCCCGGCACCGCGGCCCGGGGCGTCGGTCACCGCCGCCAAGGCCGCGTGGCCTTCATTCGGAATCCAGGAATGACTCTATGCAAATCCGCCTTGACACGTCGGGCCGCGCGGCTAGACTCAAGCCCAACCCTTTCGCAGCCGGGCTTCTGAGGGAGGGCTTCATGAGACTCGTGGCCTGCTGGGCACTGACCGCAATCCTGCTTGCTTGCCCCCTTGTGGTTCTGGCCGATGAGGCCGAGGACACCTTCAACAAACTCTACGAAGAGGACCTCAAGCGTGTGGCCGCCACGCCGTCGGCCGCCGACGACCTGGCCCTGGCCAAGCAACTCCTGGAAGCCGCCGGGAAGGTCACCAACCAGCCGGCTTTCCTCACCCTCCTGTGCGAGAAGGCCCACGAACTCGCCATCAAGGACCCCACGGGGTACCCCACGGCCAAGGCGGCCCTGGACCTTCTGGCCGCGAACGTCCCCGAGAAGAAGGTGGAAGCGCTCCAGAAGTTGGCGGCCATGTACCAGCGTCCTTATGCCACGGCGCGCGGGGATGCGAAGGCCAAAGCCGGCGAGGCCTTGATCGGAGCGCTCAAGGCCCTGGCGGACGCCCAGACCGCGGCGGAGGATGTCGACGGCGCCGCCGTCACGCTCAAGCAGGCCTTCGTCGTGGCAACGACGATCCGGTCGGAATCCAAGGCGGCCATTCAGGCGCAACTGGCGGGCCTGGCGCCCCAGCGGCAGGTCGAGAAACAGGTTGCCGCCCTCAAGGCGAAGGTGGAGAAGGACCCCCAGGACGCCGCCTCCCGCAAGGAACTCGTCCGACTGTACGTGGTGGAGATGGACGACCCCGCCGAGGCCGCGAAGTTCGTCGACGAGACCCTCGACGAGGCGACGCGGAAGTACGTCCCGGCCGCCGCCAAGCCCATGGAGGAAACGCCGGAACTGGCGTGCACGGAACTCGGCGACTGGTACAAAGGCCTGGCGGACCAGGCGACGACGCCCCCGAGCAAGGGCATCATGCTTCGCCGTGCCCAGGCCTATTACGAGCG
Organism: uncultured Anaerolineales bacterium; assembly: GCA_964354185.1. Lineage (GTDB taxonomy): Bacteria > Planctomycetota > Phycisphaerae > FEN-1346 > FEN-1346 > CAYGZE01. Next base: position 3,213 of record CAYGZE010000408.1, read on the forward strand.
GTTCGTGAACTTGCACAAGGCGGATGACCTGGCCCGGACCGGCGCCGCCCTGATGATCAAGAAGATCGATGACGCCCTCGCAAAGTTGGGTCCGGCAGGAGAGGACAAGTCCAACCCCTCAAGCCTGATCCTAAGTCTTGGCAAGGGCGTCACGATGAAACTGGTCCTCATCCGCCCCGGCAAGTTCATGATGGGGTCGCCGGATTCCGAGCAGGGACGTGGACCCAAGGAAGGCCCGCAGCATGAAGTTACAATATCGAAGCCATTCTACATGGGTGTGACGGAAGTGACCCAGGCGCAATATGAGGTGGTCATGGGCACTAACCCTAGCCGATTCCAGGGGCCGATGAACCCGGTGGAGAAAGTCTCCCGGGAAGATGCCGTGGCCTTCTGCCGTAAACTCTCGGAGAAGACTGGCAAGACCGGCCGCCTGCCGACCGAGGCCGAGTGGGAATACGCCTGCCGGGCCGGAACCAAGACGCGGTATTCCTTCGGTGATTCCGATCGCACATTGGGTGACTATGCGTGGTACAAGGGCAACAGCGAAGGCAAGCCGCGCCCGGTGGGCCGGAAGAAGCCCAATGCCTGGGGCCTTTACGACATGCACGGCAATGTGTGGGAATGGTGCGCGGGCTGGTACGGCAATTACTCAGGCGGGGCATCAACGGATGCACAAGGGTTAGGTTCTGTCGGCGATATTTGGTTTCGGGGCGGGTCGTGGGACGACAACGATACCAACGCCTTGCGGTGCGCCTGCCGCGACTTCGTCGACCCGGTGTACCGCAGCGGCTTCTTGTGTGGGTTTCGTTGCGCCATGTGTCCTTGATTACCCTTTGCCATCGGCGGCCCGATGCCCGCCGTCCGGCCTGCAATATCCGCCGACGTAACACGTTACTTCGGCACCAGTGGTAGGTCGGGTCAACAGACCCGACGCCCTTCTCCCCGCGCGCCGAAAGGGACCCCCGCCTGACGGCGGGGGCTAGTCGAGGCGCGCCCCCGCCGTTCGTCCCGGTCCCCGGTCCCGCCTTCGCCGGCCTTTGCCGTCCACTCCGCACTCCGCACTTGCCCGCCAGGCCTAA
>CAYGZE010000409.1:0-1379 GCA_964354185.1 uncultured Anaerolineales bacterium
GAAAGACCATCAACGAACTGGAAGTCCTCACTTCCCAAAACCAATTCGGAGGCATCATGCTCATCCAAGATAATGTTGTAAACATTCACAAGATATATCAGGTAAGCAAATGACAGCATCGTGGCATAGGTGGTATTGGTTGAAAGCACCTTGAGCGCAACGGAATAGGCTGGATCAGCCCTTGCCTCTGGATTGTCGATGGCATTAAACATCCTTCTCAGAACAGTAAGATTCTTCTGCTTTACACGTTCTTCGATGTCATCAAGTGCCTCTAATTTCGCTCCCATTTCACCGTCTAGCATCTGCTTGGTGAACACAATCTGCTGTTGGAACTGGTCGCGATGAATAAAACGCATGTCCTGCTCGATATCATCAAGACTGCCACCATCCATCAGTCTCGCGGCAGGAGGAAAATCTGGTATCTCTTCTCTTGCGTAGTACATGCTTGCAATCTGCCCGTACACGGTGTATAGAGATTGACCTACCATGTCGAACCTTTGCTCGCGGTTTAATGCTTCCGCGTTAATAGCAATCATCAGGTCTTCTATATCCATAGCATGAAATTTCCTGGACAGGTGATCAATCAACAGAAGAGGATAGAATAACTCAGGCATTGGTCACTGACCTTATGTATGCCGCGCATAGTTCAATCTCAACCAGAAAATCCATGCTCTTATGCCAGACACCATCATCCTCATAGAAGTCGATCCACTTCCATAAGGCATACCACTGAGCGGGGGACAGGTTCTTGGTGCTTAACTCCTGGGTGACATCATCCAAGAACAGCCATGCCAGGAATCTGCGGCGCAATATAGATGATTCAAATGCCCGATCAAGCGCGCCGATAATCCCACCCTGCTGTCCTCTGGATAACGTGGCGTTTTCATCATAATTATCTGCGATTCTTCGCAGGTTTTCTTTGATAACATCACACGATTCCATCAGCGGCTACCTCCGTATAGTAAGGCGATGGATCAAGAATAACAATCGATCTGGCAACAACTGGACTCTTCTTTATTACACCCTCCCTTATCAGCCTGTCCAACGTATAGGACACGGCAGACAGGGTATTAAGGTCTGCCGCAATCATTATTTCTGTGAATGATGGGGAATACCCATGCTCGGCAGTGTAGTCCACAAGGAAATGAACAACCTTAGTTCTGGTTTCCTTCCCCTTTTTAAGCATTTCGGGATCGCTCATATAAACCTCCTCTCGCAATCGAAATTATAGCACCGTTAGAATAGTTATTCTAGCAAGTTATTGATGAATTTAGCCGTTTATGCTGTGAATATTCGCAGAAAACAGCACATAATTCTTAATATTCTGGCAAAATTTTGATGTTAGAATACGAAACGGTTATTCAAGAGCAACCAAGGAG
>CAYGZE010000409.1:1479-4274 GCA_964354185.1 uncultured Anaerolineales bacterium
TCAGAAACAGAAACGAGGATACTATTATGACAGCACAAGTACCATTACCAGAAGCACCACCCGTACCAAATTCGACTCCCCCACCGCCAGAATCACCCCCCCCCTTGCCAGAGCCGACTTCGACTTTGACCGAAGCTGCCAGGGAATTAGGCGGGGAAATAACCCCTCTTGTAACAGGCATCCCTTACGCATGGAACATCGGTGATGCACCATACTCATTCTATACGGTCGTCTACCGGGTATTCAATGGTGGAACACAGTGGGTTGGCGTAACAGCCAGAGGTATCGACCCAGACACGGCGTTCAACGACTTCGAATACCTGATGAAACTGTGCGCCGACCACAATTGGGAACCTCCATCCGTTACTCAGCCAGCCACAAGCGCACCACCGACTGCACCGGGCAATCAGGCATACAACACTCCTGCACCACCTGCCTCACCAGCCAGCCCACCCCATGATCCGGGCGTAATGGATAGAGGAACGGGCGATCTGCACAGCATCACCATCGAGATTGATCCTAAAGGTGGGAACAATCGCACTAAATTCATGGTGGGGCGATTGCAGTATCCACTCACCGATGCGCGTGATCCAGAAACAGTCGCCGGGTTATTCGACACCACGCTCGGTTGGACTCCCGAACACTTCCGTTCTCCCGCCTCTTATGATCTACGGGGCAAGGGATACAAAGCTGATTGGATTAAGAAAATGAAGGGAGATAAAACCTATTACGATATCGTAAGAATCCACCACTAACCGAATAGATTACTACCGCGACGATATGAAAATGCCTGTCAAATTTTGACAGGCATTTTCTTTGGAGGGAGAAACGGATAAAGTAACGCCAGCAAGCTGTGCAGCTCGCAGCCATGTGCGAAACTTCGCAACATTTATTCTGGAGGTGGGAACAGCTTCGGCTTCATCTTTGGCTTCTTACGCTCAAACGGAACAGGTTTCTCTCCGAGTGCCTGGATTTGAAACACCAGCCGTTCGCTCCAATCTTTCAATTGTAAAATAATTTCATCCCGTATTTTTATCTCTTCAATTAACTCTGTGACTTTTGTGCTGTAGTTATTAATTTCTGCGAGGAGCTTTGCCTGTCCTTCTGCATGATCCTTGGCTTTTGCAATGAACTGAGCTTCCAGAGCAACCAGACGTTCATCCAGCCTGTTAGCGCGCCCTGCCGCAAGCTGTGCCGCCTCCTCAAATGTCTTGGATGAATCGGCTTCCGACTTTTGTGAGTCGTCAGACCACTTCCTCTTTTCCCACTTCGGGAGCAGGTAGAATTTCACCAGCATGAACAGGGACACAATACCCGCCATGAGAGTCCCTATAGATTGTAGTATATCGGCTGTAGTTGATGGCATTTTATATTCCCAGTCTACTGCGGTTATTCCTTGCACACTTTTTGACCTATTAGCATCGATGTAAGAGTTAAAATCAAAGCAGGGCGCACAACTATAGCTCCAATATACGGCGGGAGAGAGAAATTATCAAATGTCAGGGAGTATGCAAACACCCCAAACCAGATAACTCCTATCACAACCCTGAAAATATATATAAAACGAAATGGTTTGTAGATATTATTGGTAATTAATCTGTGCGCTGTTTGATATACAGTAACAGCACTCAATACCATAATAATTACAGCAGAAACTAAATTGGTGATCGCAAATCCAGTCATCATATTAATTTTATCACCTTAAATCGTCGCCGCCTCCAACCCTATAACGATCATATCATCACTGGCTGTATCGAGTGGGTCTGAAAGCGTTGGCCTGACCAACGTTACTGTCACAACATTTGCGCCTGGAATCGTGAAGGTCATGGGAACGAGATACTTTTCGAGTACATCTGCCGTAGTAGGGGCTGGAATAGTGACGGTAATCGAAGAACAGTTGCTCGGTAAGCTCTCACCATCGGCTGTATAGCACAGGCTGAAGCTCAACCTGATATTTCCGGTGACATTGGATTTCATGGTGAAATAAATCCAGAAGTTCCACTCCGAATAGTCTGGCAAGCTGTGATCGGTTATGAAGTGCGCCGCGGCCTCACCGTCATCACCATCCCGCAGTTCAAATGCATACCCCCCTTGATACGCCACCCGAAGTGCCGTTGCCATGACAAAGTTGACCGGGTAAATAAAAACTGCTGAACGAAGTGGGACATAAACAATCTGTGCTTCGAGCTTTCGGACACGCCTCGCAAGACCTTCCAGGGCAGAAACGATTGGGTCTAAACTCATGGTGTCACATCCTCCCACTCAACAGAAACAACTTCTCTGCCCTCTTCTTCGTAAGTTATCTTAACTCCCATGATCTTCTTGTCATAGCTGACTCCCATATGCCTTACGGTAACAACATCGCCGAGGAAATAATGCAGTCCATATAAAGTGCTAGGTGTCTGGAGCGGGACAGCCTCGAATATCTCTTTCTTCCTGAGTTCTTTCAATGACGCATCACCGAAGTCTTCCAACTGGTAGGTGAACTCATTAAGAGATGCAGGTCTGGCTACCTCAATCACGTTCCACGGCGAGTCATCGCTAACGCTGATGTCCTCACGGTAAATAACAGTTCGAGTCGACATGTCTCCCTTGCCAAGAACAATTACCCGCGTCACCTCCGATAGCCTGTCGGATTCAGATGATGCCTCCTGCAAGTTTCCAAATTCAACCGAAAATATAACCGGAACTGCGCTCCATGAATCTTCCGTTCGGTCGCTTCCTAATTGATCCAAATAAGTTCTGAAAATAAATGCCCCATCACCATTGCTGACCACCGCAAAATCTACCGCTCG
>CAYGZE010000410.1:0-4253 GCA_964354185.1 uncultured Anaerolineales bacterium
CCACCATCTTCACAACCCGTCCGCAAGGGGGTACGATGTCTGGGCACTTCCCTTTCCCGCGGGCAAGGCAAACGCTTGCAAACGCCCCGCGGGCGGCCTAGAATCCGCTTGGTTCTCGCGCGAGCGGCGCCCAGCGGAGACGGCGGTCATGCCCGGCGGCCAAGCCTTCGACGACTTTCAGCCCTACTACGACCTCCTGGTGGACTGGGAGAAGCGACTCGCCCACGAGGGCCCGTTCTTCCAGCGGGTCTTCTCGAGCGTCTCGGCCCGGCGGGTGCTGGACTGCGCCTGCGGCACGGGGCGGCACCTGGGCCTGTTCGCCCGGTGGGGCATGACGGTGGCGGGGAGCGACCTGGCGCCCGCCATGGTCGAGGAGGCCCACCGCTACCTGAAGACCCAAGGCGCCGCGGCCCGCCTGGAGGTCGCCGACTTCCGCGAACTGGCGCGCCACTTCCCCGACCCCTTCGACGCCGTCATCTGCACGGGCAACAGCCTTCCCCTCGTCGGCGACCTGGAGGGCGTGCGCCAGGCGGTCGCGAGCCTGTTCGCGGTCCTCGCGCCCGGCGGCGTGGCCGTCGTCCACAGCCTGAACTACGCGGCGATCCCCGAGGGAGAGAACGTCATTGCGGGCCCGCGCGTCCGCCAGTCGGACGACCGCGAGATCCTGTTCCTCAAGATCTTCCGCAAGACGCGCCGCCTGTGCGACATCGACGTCGTCGCCCTCGTCAAGCAGGCCGGCGAGTGGGCGATGGTCCGGGCGGGCTCGCGGGCGTGGGCCCTCGAGAAGGCGGAACTCGAGGACGCCGCCCGGGCCGCCGGGTTCGTACGGCTCCAGTTCTACGGCGGCTACGACCCGAAGCCGTTCGACGCCGCCACCAGCCGCGACCTCATCCTCGTCGGCCGCAAGGAGAAGCCCGCCCGATGACGCCCGAGGAGAAACTCCGCGCGATGGGGCTGGAACTGCCGCCCGCGCCGAGGCCCGTCGGCACCTACGTCCCCGCGGTCCGCACGGGGAACCTCGTCTACGTGAGCGGCCAGTTGCCGATGAAGGACGGAGAGCTGATTATGCGCGGCCACGTGGCGGCCGAGGTGCCGCTGGAGGACGCCCAGGCCTGCGCGCGCCAGGCGGCCCTTAACGCCCTGGCGGTCGTGGCGGCCGAGATCGGCGGCCTGGCCGGCGTCCGGCGCATCGTCCGCATCACCGGCCACGTCGCGAGCAGCCCGGGCTTCGCGGACCAGGCCAAGGTCCTGAACGCGGCGAGCGACCTGGTGGCCGAGGTGTTCGGCGAGGCCGGCCGCCACAGCCGCGCGGCCGTCGGGGCGGCGGAACTGCCTCTCGGCGCGCCCGTCGAACTCGAGATGATCGTCGAAGTCCGCGCCAAGTAGCCGCGGCGTCCGGGGGCGACGCGAGGGTGGAGCCGCAGCTGTCTGCCGTCGCCGCCGCCCCGTGCCGCGCGCCGCGGACACCGGAACCCAGTGATCCGAACAGGGAGGGCCGCCATGCGACGAGCCGCCGTGCTTCTGGTCCCAGGGATGGTACTGGCCTGCTTGGCCGGGTGCGCCCAGGCCGGCGCGGCCGCGACGGCCGCCCCGTGCACGATCGTCTCGCCCGAGGGCGCGTCGTTCGCCGAGGCCCTGGCCGCCCGCGAGGTCCGCCGCTACGTGTACCTGGCGACGGGCCGGCTGCCGGCGCTGGCCGAGGGCGCCGCCCGGCCGCCCGACGCGGGCGACCTGATCGTCGTCGCGACCAAGGGGCGGCCGCTCCTCGGGGCGATCGCGACGCCGGACGCCCTGAAGGCGGCGATCAACGCCCTGCCGGCCGAGGGCTACCTCCTGAAGTCGACCGGCCGCCCGGGCCGGCGCGTGCTCCTGGTGGCGGGCGGCGACGCGGCCGGGACGCTCTACGGCGCCTACCGACTGGCCGAGCGCCTCGGCGTGCGGTTCTACCTGCACGGCGACGTGGTGCCCGACGGGCGCGCGGCCCTTGACCTGGCGGGCTTCGACGAGCAGGCCAAGCCGCTCTTTGCGACGCGCGGCATCCAGCCGTTCCACGACTTCCCGGAAGGGCCCGACTGGTGGAGCACGGACGACTACCTGGCGATCGTCTCGCAACTCGCGAAGATGCGGATGAACTTCCTCGGCCTGCACACCTATCCGGAAGGCGGGCCGAACGCCGAGCCGACCGTCTGGATCGGCCCGGACGAGGACGCGGGCGAAGCGGGCGCAGTCCGGGCGAGTTATCCATCGAGTTATCAAAACACCCTGCGCGGCAACTGGGGCTACCAGGCGAGGAAGGCGGGCGACTTCGCGTTCGGCGGGTCGCAACTGTTCGACCGCGACGCCTACGGGGCGGACGTCATGGCCGACCTCTGCCCGCAGCCGGCCACGCCCGAGGCCCAGAACGAACTCTTCGGCCGCACCGGGGCGATGCTCGCCGCGGCGTTCCGCCACGCCCGCCGCCTGGGCGTCCGGACGTGCGTCGGGACCGAGACGCCCCTGACGGTGCCCGCGGCCGTGCGCGATCGCCTGAAGGCAGCCGGCAAGGACGCCAAGGACCCGGCCGTCGTCCAGGCCCTCTACGCGGGCGTCTTCCAGCGGATCGCGAGGACGTACCCGCTGGACTATTACTGGATGTGGACGCCGGAAGGGTGGACGTGGGGCGACGTCTCCAAGGAGCAGATCGCCGCGACGTCGGCGGACCTCCAGGCGGCCGTCGCCGCGGCGAAGCAGGTCGACGCCCCCTTCACCCTGGCGACGTGCGGGTGGGTCCTCGGGCCGCAGAACGACCGGGCCCTGTTCGACCAGACGCTCCCCAAAGACATGCCCATGAGTTGCATCAACCGCCAGGTCGGCAAGTCGCCCGTCGAGCCGGGCTTCCAGAACGTCAAGGGCCGCCCCACGTGGGCGATCCCGTGGCTCGAGGACGACCCGAACCTCCTTCAGCCGCAACTCTGGGCCGGGCGCATGCGCAAGGACGCCCAGGACGCGCTGCGGTACGGCTGCAGCGGCCTCCTGGGCATCCACTGGCGGACGCGCGTCCTCGGGCCGAACGTGGCCGCCCTGGCCCGGGCCGCGTGGGACCAGGCGGGCTGGACCGCCCTCCCGGCCGGGCCCGGCGCGCCCGACCAGGCCGAGGGCCCCGCCGGCCAGAACAACACGGCCGCGTTCCCCAACAACCAGATCACCGGCACCGACGATCCGGCCCTGTACCAGACGGTGCGATACAATGTGTCGGCCTACCACCTGCGCGTGCCCAACGGCACGCGGACCGTGACGCTGAAGTTCTGCGAGCCGCACTACGCCGAGGCGGGCAAGCGCGTCTTCGGCGTGCGGCTCCAGGGCAAGACGGTCATCGAGACCCTCGACGTCTTCGCCAAGGTCGGCAAGAACAAGGCGCTCGACTGCACGTTCAAGAATGTCGAAGTGACCGACGGGTGGCTGCACGTCCAGTTCGTCTACCAGGTCGAGATGCCGTGCATCGCGGCCCTGGTGGTCGAGGGCCCGGGCTTCGCGAAGAAGGTCAACTGCGGCGGCCCGGCCTACAAGGACTATGCGGCCGACTGGACGGCGACGACGACGGACTTCGGGCCGAACCCGCGCTACGCGGCCGTGGGCGACTTCTACCGCGACTGGGCGGCGGCCGAGTTCGGGCCCGAGGTCGGCGACGACGCCGCCCGCATCTTCGAGCGGATCGACGGCCGCCTGCCCGAGCCCTCGGGCTGGATCGACGGGCCCGGCGGCCTCGGACCCGACCCGGCCCCCTGGGAGAAGGCCCGCGAGGCGTACGCCTTCGCCGAGGCCTTCGCAGCCCTGCGGCCGCGCGTCCAGGGCGCCGGCAACCTCGAACGGTTCGACTACTGGATGAACCAGTTCCACTACATGGCGGCGACCGCGCACCTCAGGTGCACGTGGGCCGAGTTCAACAAGGCGATGGACCAGGTGAAGGCCGAGAAGGACGCCGAGAAGAAGAAGGAACTCGCACGGACGGTCGCCCTGCCCCTCCGCAGGCAGCTCGTCGAGCGCGTCGGCGAGGCGTACCGCCTTCTCCTCGCCGCCGTGAGCAACGCGGGCGAGATGGGGACGGTCGCGAATTGGGAACAGCACATTTTCCCGGGCCTCCTGGACGCGCCGGGCAAGGCCCTGGCCGAGGCGCTGGGCGAACCGCTCCCGGCCGACGCCGTGCCGCCGAAGGACTACGCCGGGCCGACGCGCGTGTTCGTGCCGACGGTCCGGACGGCCGTCGCGCGCGGCGA
>CAYGZE010000411.1:0-4220 GCA_964354185.1 uncultured Anaerolineales bacterium
CGCCCTCGACCTTCTTGTCGCCGAGGATCTCGGTGACGGTGCTCGCGAACCGCGTGGCGACGCGGTCGCCCTGGCGCGCCAGGTCCTCGAGGCCGATGCGGGCGCCGGTGAACTCGGCGCTCAGGACGACGAACGTCACCTTGCCGGCGAACTTCAGCAGGTGCAGGCCCTCGTCGACCGCCGTGTTCCCGCCGCCCACGAGGACGACGTGCTTGCCGCGGTAGAACGGGGCGTCGCACGTGCCGCAGTAACTGACGCCGTAGCCCGTGAGGCGCTTCTCGCCGGGGACGTCGAGTTTCCGGTACTCGGAGCCGACGCAGAGGATGGCGCTGCGGCCGCGGTAGCGCGTGTCGCGGACGAAGGCGTCGATGAAGCGGGTGCCGCCTTCCTCGGCGACGGCGAGGCGCGTGACGGGCGACTGGTTGACGATGCGGGCGCCGAAGCGCGTGGCCTGGCCGCTCAGGCGGTCGGCCAGTTCCATGCCGCCGATCGGCTCGGGGAACCCCGGATAGTTCTCGACCCGGGCGGTCGTCAGGATCTGCCCGCCGGGCAAGAGTTTCTCGAGGACCAGGGTGCTCATCCGCTCGCGGGTGGTGTAGATGGCGGCCGAGAGGCCGGCGATGCCGCCGCCGACGATGAGGACGTCGTGCGTCAGGGTCTCGGGCGGCGGGCCCGCCGGTTCCTCGTCGCTTTGCGGCATGGGACGGTCCTCTCTCGTGCCCGGACGCGCGGGCGCCAGTTCTGGAGCGCGACTCTGCGCGGCGGATCCCCCTCAGCCGGGTGCCACGGTTGCGCTGTCCAGCAACCGTGCCTCCCGCCGCCACGAGCACGGCTGCGAACGGCGCAGCCGTGGCACCCGGCGCACCGGGCCATTCGTTGCCGACGGGGCGCCGCAGCCTCACTTCCCAACGGCCTCGCGGGCGGCGCGGACCGCCTCCGGGTCGCTCCGGGTGTCGAGGGTGCAGGTGGAGCCGACGACGAAGGGCCGCTCGCCCATGGCGCGGCGGGCGTCGGCGACGGCGTCGGCCACGGCCGCGGCCGCGCCCGTCCCCGTGAACAGCGTCCCGCCGATGCCGCCGACGAGGGCCTTCCCGGGCGCCAGGGCCGCCATCTCGGCCAGGCCGGGGTTCGTCGCGTCGGCCATGTCCCAGTTGAGGAGGGCGACGGGGTAATCGGCGAGTTCGCGGACCATCGACCGGGCCTTGCAGACGTGGAGGAGGTTGAAGGGGGCGTCGCGGACGGCCCGCAGGACCTTCAGGTCGTAGGGGCGGCCGAAGGTTTCGTACTCGGCGACGGTGAAGTTCGTCTGCGTGCCGCAGTGCGTGGTGGCCAGGAAGATGCCGGCGGCGCCCGCCTCGACGCACCGGGCCGTGAAGCGGGCGAACGTGTCGGCGATGGCCCGCAGGCCCGCGTGGACGGCCTCGGGGTCCTGGCGGATGAGGTGGGCGAGGTCCTGCGGCCCGCCCGCGAGTTCGGCGGCGACGCTCATCGGGCCGAAGACCGTCATCAGGGCCGGGACGCCCCGGCCGAGGGCCGCCGCGATGTCGCGCACGGCCCCGAGGTGCTCCGCCAGGACGGGCGAATCGACGAGCGGCCGCAAGCGACGCAGGTCGTCCGGCCGCCGGACCGCCGGACGCACCAGCGTCGGCGGGATGTGCTCGTTCCCGGAGAACTCGTACTGGCTGCCCCAGTCCTGGACGTGGTAGCAGGCCCGCGGGTTGATCTTCAGGAAGTCCCAGTCGCAGGTCTTCTGCCAGCGGACCATGGCCTCGACCAGGCCCTCGCGCGAAACCTCCTCGACGAAGAAGTGGCGCCACAGGGCGACCGGCAGGCGGTCGACCTTGCGCCCGTCGAGGGTCCGCTTCAGGCGTTCGCGTTTGGCAAGGGCCTTGGCCATCCGATCGGCCTCCGAGGCGCGCCGCGATCGACGGTACGTGTTCAGCGTGCCCGTAACGGGCGTGCCGCTGGCTGCTTTCAGCCACTGCGCGTGCGAGCGGCACTGGTGGACAAGCCACCAGCGGTCAAGCCACGGCAGGCTTGCCCTGCCAGGGTGGCACCCGCCGATGGGAACTTGCCAAGCACGCTAAACACGTACGGTCGACGCGCCCGATGGTAAGCGGTCGCGCGGTCGGGGTCAAGGGCCTCGCGCGCGGCGGGCTTTGCGGTTGACGCGGGCGCGCGGGCGGCCGTAGAATCGTCGCGGCACTGGTGCCAACCCAAGGGAGCCAACCATGAGCAACGGTTCATTCCACGTGCCGCCGGCCGGCCCTGCGGCCGCGCCCGCGGCGGCCCCGCCCCGCCGACGCGGCGCGTGGAGCGTCGTCGCGACGGTGCTCCTGGTGCTGTCGATGGTCGCAAACGCCGTCCTGTTCCTGGCCGTGCTGGGGATGATGGCGCTCCTGTCGCCGACGTTTACGCAGGGCGGCCTCATCGAGGAGGAAGTGCTCGAGAAAGGGCCGCGATCCGCCAAGATCGCCGTCATCCGCGTCGAGGGCCTGCTGTTCGAGGACATGGTGGAGTACGTGTCGCCGATGCTCACGCGGGCGGCGGAGGACGACAACGTCAAGGCCGTCATCCTGCGGATCGACTCGCCCGGCGGCGGCCTGACCGCCAGCGACGACCTCCATCACGCGATCCAGACGTTCCGCGACGCGGGCAAGCCGATCGTGACGGCGATGGACGGCGTGGCGGCCTCCGGCGGGTACTACATCGCCTGCGGCACCGACTACATCGTCGCGCAGCCGACGACCCTGACGGGCTCCATCGGCATCATCGCCGAGTTCTTCTTCGTCAACACGCTGATGCAGGACAAGTTGGGCGTCACCCCGGTGACCCTCAAGATGGGCGACCGGAAGGACTGGCCCAACATCTTCACGGCGAAGGACCTCGCGCCCGAGCAGCAGAAGTACCTGATGGAGTCGCTCCTCAAGCCGGGCTACGACCGGTTCGTCGACATCGTCGCCGAGGGGCGCGAGATGGAGCGCGATAAGGTCCTTGCGCTGGCCACCGGCGGCATCTTCGTGGCCGACGAGGCCCTCAAGTCGGGCCTCGTGGACGAGATCGGCTACCTGGAGACGGCCATCGGCGCCGCCAAGGAACTCGCGAAGATCACCGAGGCCCGCGTCGTCGAGTACCGCCGGCCCCCGACCCTGGCGGACCTGATGGGCCTGGGCATCAAGGCCCGCCAGACGCTCGACCTGCGGCCGGAGCGGCTGGCGACCTTCGCCACGCCGCGCGTCATGTACCTGTGGAAGGGCTTCTGAGGGGGCGGCGCCGCCGCTGCCGGCACGGGTTGACGCGGTCGGCCGGCGGCCGAAGCATGGCGCGTGCGGCCCGGGGCTGCAAGCGTGGCCTTGCAGCCCGCTTTGTCGGCGGTCCGGGGGGCGAAGGAGCAGGGGCGGCATGGAGGAGCGCGACTTCGGCAGGACGGGCGCACGGGTGTCACGCCTGGGGTTCGGGGCGATGCGGCTGCCGATCCTGAAGGCGGACGACAAGGCGCCGCGGTCTACGATCACCGGCATCGAGGAATCGGCATCCCTCATCCGCCACGCGATCGAGCGCGGCATCACGTTCGTCGACTCGGCCCCCTCCTATTGCTACAGCGAGAGCGAGACGGCCGTGGGCCTGGCCATCCGCGGCCGGCCGCGCGACCGCCTGTACCTCTCGACGAAGTTCCCCCTGGACAGCGCGTGCGGCCGGTGCCTGAGGCTCCGGCTGGAACTGTCGCTGCAGAAGATGGGCACGGACTACCTCGACTTCTACCACTTCTGGGGCCTGTCGTGGGAAGGGTACCTGGGGCGCGCGACGAACGAGAACGGGCCGCTGGCCGCCGCCCGCAAGGCGAAGGAGGAAGGCCTCATCCGGCACCTCTCCTTCTCCTGCCACGACTCGCCGGAGAACTGCCGCCGCCTGATCGACACGGGCGAGTTCGAGTCCATGCTCGTCCAGTACAACCTCCTGGACCGCCAGTACGCCGACTGCCTCCGCCACGCGCACCAGAAGGGCCTCGGCACCGCCGTCATGGGCCCGGTGGGCGGCGGACGGCTGGGTGCGCCCTCGGAGGTTCTCGCCCGCGCCACGGGCGCCGCCAGCACCGCCGAGACGGCCCTGCGGTTCGTCTGGGCCGACCCGAACATCGACGTCGCCCTCTCGGGCATGCAGAACGCGCAGCAGGTGGACGAGAACGTCGCGACCGCCGAGCGCCGCGAGCCCCTGTCGGC
>CAYGZE010000412.1:0-1183 GCA_964354185.1 uncultured Anaerolineales bacterium
CCGTCTTCACCGAGCCGTACATGGGCTTCTGGGTGACGATGGACGCGGCCCTCAACCAGGAAGTGGTGAGCATGATCATCTCGGACACGGGCGAGCACTTCGACTACGCGGCCGCCCTGGCCAAGGTGGAGCACGACGCCAACGGCGGCCTCATGTTCGGCCGCTCCAAGGAGGAACTCAACCGGTACCGCCCGTACGCGCGCGTGATCTTCGGGGCGATCGTCCTGGTGGTGGCGGTGTTCATCGCGATGACGGCGCGGTCGCTGCTGGCGCGCCGGGGGGAGTCGGTGCGGCAGGTGTACCGCGGCTGGGTGCCGTGGGCCGCCATCGGGCCGGCCCTCCTCCTCGTGGGCCTGTGGAGTTACTACCCGCTGCTTCGCGGCATGGTGATGGCGTTCCAGGACTACAAGATCGTGGGCACGAGCCCCTGGGTCGGCCTGGACAACTTCATCAGCCTGGCGCTCGACAAGAGTTTCTGGGCGAGCCTCGGGCGGACGGTCTACTTCGTCGCGCTGAACATGGGGCTGGCGTTCCTGGCGCCGATCGGGCTGGCGCTCCTCTTGTCGGAGGTGCCGCGCGGCAAGATCCTCTTCCGCACCCTCTTCTTTCTGCCGCAAGTGACGAGCGGCCTGGTGATCGCCCTCCTCTGGAAACTCATGTACGAGCCGACGCCCAACGGGTTCCTGAACGTGCTGGTCGGGGGCGTGAACCGGTTCCTGGGCCACCCGGCGGGGAACGCCGCGTCGAAGGTGCTGGCGGTGGCCCTGGCGGCGGCGTGCGCGGCGGCCGTGTACGCCCTGGCGCGGTGGATCCTGGCGCGGGCGGCCGAGCGCTGGGCCGGGGCCGACGTCGAGGCCGGCCGCCGGGCGCGCCTCGTCGTCCGCGTCCTGGCGCTCGTGCCCGCGGTGGCCGTGGCGGGGGCGGCCATCGTCCGCGCCGCCGGCGCGGAGGGGCTCCTGGCGTGGGCTGCCACACCCTGGCACGTGGCCAGCCAGACGTGGCTTGAGAACCCACGCATGGCGATGCTCTGCTGCGTCATCCCCACCGTCTGGGCCAGCATGGGCATGGGGAGCCTCATCTACCTGGCGGCCCTCAAGGGCGTGCCGGAGGAGATCTACGAGGCGGCCGAGGTGGACGGCGCGGGCATCCTGACGAAGGTCTCGCGGATCACCGTGCCGACGCT
>CAYGZE010000412.1:1283-4212 GCA_964354185.1 uncultured Anaerolineales bacterium
GGTCGCGGCAGGACCGGTTCGTCAAGGGCCTGGTGGGCTCGTTCAACACGTATTCCTATTGGTACACGCAGATGGCGTGCCGGTTCCGCGACGTGCCGCCGCACTGGACGGCGTGGCGCGAAATCGGCCGCGACGTCGCCGGCGTGGACGCCCTAGCGCGGCCGTACCTGGAGGCGCCGCCGGAGGCGCAGGCCCGGTGGCGCGTGATGGCGGCCGACTACGCGGCCTTTGTCGAGACCTACCCGGTCGAGGACACCGTCTGCGCCCTGGTGGACGTCAGGGTCGCGGGCTTCCTGAAGGAGAAGTACGCCCGGCTGTGGGCCGAGGCGGAGCCGGAGCGGGCGGCGTCGGCGTCGGCCGGCGAGCGCGAGGACGCCGCCCTCGCCCTCCTCGGCACGACCTGGGGCATCCCCTTCAAGACCTTCTACGCCATCACGTTCCTCCAGGACATGAAGCAGCCGATGTGGCAGCAGACGTGGTTCCCGCCGCCGGACCCGAAGTTCGCCGACTTCGAGGTCCTGAAGGCGGCCTACCGCGACCACGCCTTTACGCCGGGCATCCGGCGGAAGTGGCTCGCGTTCCTCGAATCGCGCGGGCGCCCCGCCGCCCCGGTACGGGTCCAGACTTCGGAGCGGGCCGACGACGTCTTCCCGATCCGCACGGACAGCCCGGCGGACCTCAAGGCCCTGTGGGTCGAGTTCAAGGGCCGCGTCGCCCCGGCCGCCCCGACCACGCCGTTTGCGATGCGGGCCGTGTGGCGCCGCTTCCTCGACAGCGAGGAGGTCCAGGCGATGGTGGGCCTGGCGCCCGGCCGGCCGTTCGACGCGGCCGTCTACAACCGCCTGGCCGGGACGGACTACGCGTCGCTCTACGACACGCCGTTCCCCGTGCCGGCCGACGCGCCGGAGGGGATCGCGCGGCTGTGGGCCCACTTCGTCCGGACGCGCTACCCGCTGCGCCTGACGGCGATCGAGCCGACGGCCGACCTTCGGGCGCGGTTCCGCGAGTTCCTCCGCGGGCGCTTTAAGACATTGAAATACGCCAACAGCATCCTGGGCACGGCGTGCGGAGCGTGGGAGGACTTCGACCTGGCGCCGCGCGCGCCCGAGGGGCGCCGGAATCTCAGCCTCCGCAGCGTCTGGGTCGACTTCGTCAAGGACCTCCCGCCCGAGGACCGGGTCCTCACCTCGTCGGAACACGCGTGGCAGGCGTTCCTCCTCCGCAGGTACGGGAGCCTCGCGGCCGTCAACCGCGCCCACGGGACCGCCTTCGCCCGGATCGAGGAGGCGTTCCCGCCCTTCGACAAGGCGTACGCGGTCACGTTCCTCGAGAACGAGACGGCCCTGGCGCTCGGGCCCCTGACGACGAACTACAGCGTGATCGCCGATTACCTGTTCCGCCGCAGCCCGAGCGTCCCCGTCACGTTCGCCCTGGTGGCCCTGGCGGTCCTGTGCACGCTGACGATCAACCCGATGGCGGCCTACGCCCTGTCGCGCTTCGACCTGCGGGGGAAGGAGAAGGTGATCCTCTTCCTCCTGGCGACGATGGCCTTTCCGGCGATGGTCAGCGCCATTCCGGCCTACCTCCTCATGCGCGACCTGGGCCTGCTGAACACGTTCCTGGCGCTGGTGCTTCCGGGGGCGGCGAACGGCATGGCCATTTTCATCCTCAAGGGCTTCTTCGACAGCCTGCCGCGCGAACTCTACGAGGCCGCCACCATCGACGGGGCCCGCGAGTGGCAGATCTTCTGGGTCATCACCCTGCCCATGATGAAGCCCATCCTGGCCATCAACGCCCTCGGCGCGTTCCTCTGGGCCTACACCAGTTGGGAGTGGGCCCTCATCATCTGCCAGAAGGAATCGATGTGGACCATCATGGTCTGGCTCTACCAGGCCAACCAGTGGTGGGTGGAGAGCCCGTGGATCGTGACGGCGGGGTTCGTCGTGGCGTCGGTGCCGACGCTCCTGGTGTTCCTCTTCTGCCAGAAGATCATCCTGCGGGGGATCATCATCCCGCAGATGAAGTAGGCCGCGCGGACGTCACCGGCCTGGCCACGTCGGTGAAGCGGACGGGCGCGACCTGGTGCTCGCGGCAGAAGTCCAGGACGCGCGGCTCCGTGAGGGTGCGGCGGTCCCAGTCGCGCTCGCGGGCCACGGCGCCGGGCTTCTGGTCGCCGTACGTCAGGGCCCGCATCTCGTCGGTGTCGCAGGCCGGGTGCGTCACGTAGAGATACGTCTTGCCAGGTTCGGCCGCCCCCAGCCGCGCGAGGAACCGCTCGACCGGGTCGGCGAACTCGCCCCGGAGGTCCGGCAGGCCGGCCAGATCCGGCGGCTGCCAGATCAGGCCCTCCGCCGCCGCCAAGGCGCGGAGCCGGTCCTTGAGGCCCGGGAACCAATCGAAGCCCATGTGCGTGTCCATGTAATCGACCCGCAGGCCCTTCGAGCGCATCCGCTCCAATTGGGCCTTGAGTTCCGCCACGATCTCGTCCAGGTCGGGCCGCGGCTGGTGCTCCCAGAGGGGCCGCGTGTCCTTGAAGAACGTCCCGTCCGGGAGGACGAGCGACGGGACCTTGGCGGCCCCCAGGACGGGCCCCCAGCGCGACGAGTGCCATTCGTCGGTGATCGTGGCGTGGAGGCCCAGCGAGACGCCCTCGAGCCGCTTGAGCATCGCGGCGGCCTCGTCGAACGCCGGGCCCGGCGCCATGACGCCGACGTTCCGCAGGATGCCGCGCTCGGCGGCCTCCTGGATGGCCGCGTTGGCGGCGCGGGAACTCCCGCAATCGTCGCCCCGGGTCACAAGGCGAATTCTCGGTTCCGGCATCGCTCCCTCCTCGGCGTCCTGGGGCCCTCGCCGCCCGTACGTGTTTGGCGTGCCTGGCAAGTTCCCATCGGCGGGTGCCACTGGTGGCTTGTCCACCAGTGCCGCTCGG
>CAYGZE010000413.1:0-4212 GCA_964354185.1 uncultured Anaerolineales bacterium
ACCCATCCAGCAAGTAGTTAATTTTTAAGGGAGCGAAAAAGCTGGATGGTTTATTACTAATTTGAAAAACGAAATGAAAAAAGCAATCATCCTACTCACGATCATCGTAGCTACATTGACTTCCTGTGAGAAGTCGTGCTATCAGTTCAACATCACCACTAATACTGTATCGAAGTACAACGAGTCAACAGATATCACCTACGTCAAGAAGTGTGATTTAACAGCACGACAGGCGAGAAAAGTAGCTGAGTCGATGGAGAGTACAGCGACAACAGGAGTCGGGAGTCAGAAAATAACTGTCACCACAACTTGTACGTATTACATAAAGTGATTTAGTTTATATTTGTGGAATAGTCGAGCCGCCACTTGACGAATTAAAAACATTCATTCCACATAAGGGAGGCTGGCGGGCTTCTCTTATGTGGTTTTTTTATTTATGCAACTACGAGATTATCAAGAGAAATTCGTCCACAGCCTATCATTTACTTTAGTTACCCATCGTAAAATTGTCGCTCAACTTGCGACTGGTGGTGGTAAAACGGTTTGCTTTTCTGCAATATGTGATAGATACATCAAGAAGTCAGGTAAGTCGGTTCTTATCCTTGTACACCGCAAGGAACTTCTAAAGCAAGCATCATCAGCTTTGCTAAAATCAAATGGCATTTATGCTCAATCGGTAATTGCCGGAATGAAGCACATTCCCGAAGCACCCGTTTATGTGGCAATGATTGAAACGGCCTATAAGCGTTTGGATCAGTTCAAGAATATCGGAATGGTTATAATTGACGAGTGCCATCTTGGTAACTTTACAAAAGTAATTGACTACTTCGAAAAGCAGTTTATTATCGGATTCACAGCTACACCACTTGCAGCTAAGAAAACCAATCCGCTTCGCAACTACTTCAATTCGATTGTTTGCGGCGTTGATATTCCCGAACTAATCGACAAAGGTTTTCTTTGCAATGAGATTACATACGGCGCAAAGGAAACAGTTGATAGGGCAAAGTTAAAAATGAAGCTAGGCGAGTTTGATGAAAAACAAATGGCTAGTGAGTTTAGCAATCCGAAATACGTTGAGGTTACTGTTAATGCTTACAAAAAGTATTCGCTAAATCGTAAAACGATTATCTTTAACTGTAATGTCGAGCATTCGATTTTAGTTTGCCAGGCGTTTTTATTAGCTGGCTTTAACTGCAAGCATTTAGATGCTAATTCAAAAGACCGTGAAAAGATATTAGAATGGTTTGATGCGACACCCGATGCGATACTTTGTAATGTTGGAATTGCAACAACAGGATTTGACCAGCCCGATATTGAAACTGTAATAGTAAACAAAGCTACTGCATCAATGCCTTTATGGCTTCAAATGTGTGGGCGTGGTGCTAGAACCCACTATATCAAACAGGCTTTTACGATAATTGATTTAGGTGGTAACTGTATTACTCACGGTCAATGGTCAATGAAACGCGACTGGAACGGAATATTTCACCACCCTCCAAAAAAAGGTAATGGAATTGCGCCGTTAAAGTCCTGCAAGCAATGTGATGCAATGGTACATACTCGCGTTATGGTTTGCCCTTATTGCGATACTCCATTTCCTGAGCGTGTAATTGCTGAAGAAGAAATTACTGAATTTGTTCTTATGTCCGATTCGATTGACGTAAAGCAATTGATTGAGAAAAACGAGCAGTACAAAGTCTTTTACTCTTTTTTTCTTATCTCAAAAGAGTTGGCGAAACAAGCTGCAATGTCAATTCGAACTATGAATGATGAAACTTTCCAAATTATCAAAGAGAAAAATATCGAACTTGGGAGGCTCTGGTGTAAAGAACAAAAAAAGAAATGGGATTCGACTTGGTATGGCGAAAGGATTGAAGAAACACTCACGGAAGAACTTAAAAAACATTATACACAATGGAACAAACTTTAATCTCAGCATACAAAAATGTACATGATAGCAATGACCAAGATGTTGCGCTAGATTCGTTTCTAAATGGTATTAAGTCAGGAGCATGGCAAGATTGTGTATTAAAAGTTCGCACAATACAGGACAAGAAAGAACGGGCGGCCGAAAAGCAGAAATGCCCATTGGTGACAATTTCGGGTAGCTTTCAAGAGCGTAAGGATGCTGCTATAAGAAAGCATTCCGGCTTCATTGCTATTGACATTGACAACATTGAAAATGCCAATACTACCAAAGAGATAATCGCAAAGGATAGCTATATCTACGCAGCATTCGTTTCTATTTCCGGTAATGGCTTATGCTGTTTATTTAAGATTGACGGCACACGTCATGCAGATGCGTTTGAATCAATCGCTGCATATCTTTATGACACTTATCAAATCATTGTTGACCAATCAGGAAAGAATGTTAGTCGGGCAAGGTTCGTTTCATTTGATCCATTTATTCACATTAACGAAAAGGCAATAACATTCAAGAAGTATTTGCCTAAACCGAAACCAAAAAAGATTCAAAGAACCGTTTTCGTTAAGTCAGATTTTGACGGCATAATTCACCAATTTCACCAGCGACAAATAAACCTTTGCGAAGAATATTCTGAATGGGTTACGATTGCCTATTCTATTATCAGTCAGTTTGGTGAAAATGGTCGTGAGTATTTTCACACGCTTAGTTCAATTTCTTCTAAGTACAACGAATCGGATACAGACAAGCAGTTTGATTCATGCCTAAAAAATGCTTCAGAGAACAAAACTAAGGTTGCCACCATTGGAACGATTTATCACCTTGCAAAGATTAACGGCATTGATACTTATTCGGCTCAGACGAAAGAAATAATCCGCTCCGCAGCTTCACAAAAAGCAGCCGGATTAAAACCGGAGCAAATAAAGAAAACACTAAAAGAGTATGCCGGAATTGATGAATCCGAAAGTAATGACATAATAAGCCAGGTACTTGAAAAGGATATTAAGCATAAATCAGAAAACATAGTTGATGATATTGTTTCCTTCTTGAAGCCTTACAAGATTCGCAAAAACCTTCTTTCGAGAAACGTAGAACTAAAAGGCAAACCGATTGATGATAGTGATATCAATTCTCTTTTCTTAGATACTAAGGTTGCCTTTAAAGATGCAAACAAAGACTTAGTTTGCTCAATCCTATTCAGTAATCGGATTGATTCCTACAATCCTGCAATCGACTTCTTCACCCAGCAAGAACCACTTCAAGCTGATGAGTTATTGCCAAACTTGGGGCTTTTACTTAACTCAATCCAAACGGACACGGAAAACTATGATACATGGGTTAAGAAGTGGCTTGTTTCAGTTGTTGCTTCTGCTTTTGGTAGCCACTCACCTTTGGTTCTTGTATTTTGTGGTGAGATTCAAGGTACTGGAAAAACACATTGGTTTCGTTACCTACTTCCGCAAAAACTTCAACCGCTATTTGCAGAATCAAAAATGGATGCTGGAAAGGATGATGAAATTCTAATGACAAAGAAGCTAATCATTCTTGATGATGAATACGGAGGCAAGTCAAAAAGAGAAGAAAAGCGACTGAAAGAAATTACTTCAAAGGCATGGATAAACGTAAGAGAGCCTTACGGACGTGTTTCAGTCGATTTGCGGCGTTTAAGTGTGTTCTGTGGCACAAGCAACGAAACGCAGATATTAAACGACCCTACGGGCAACAGGCGCATTATTCCAATTCACATAAATGGGATAGACCATTCATTGTACAACCAATGCGACAAGGAAAAACTATGGCATGAGATATATTCGCTCTACAAAGCTGGATTTGATTACTCTATTCTCAAGCATGATATTGACAATCTTAACGAAAATACCGAATCGTTCAAGCAATCATCAATCGAAGAAGAATTGATTTATGATCGTATCTCACTTGGAAGCGAAATGAATGGAGAATGGATGTCAATTACTGCAATAATCCAATACCTAATTTCTGACTCTAAGATTAACACACTCTCAAATCAGAAGGTTGGCATAATTCTAAAAAAACTTAACTACGAATCAAAACGAATGAAGAAAGATGGTGCTGTTATCACTGTTTACTTGGTTCGCAAGGGATTTGGAGCAGCATTTTAGGCGGTTGCAGGTTGCAGGCTGGTTGCAGGCTATGTAACTAGAGCCTGCAACCTCTCAAGCCCAATAACACCAAGACTTACAGAAGAAGGTTGCAGGCTTAGTTAAAAATATAGTAATAAAGGGTAAGTACATACACACACGCACACACAT
>CAYGZE010000414.1:0-4209 GCA_964354185.1 uncultured Anaerolineales bacterium
CATCCCGGCAGAGGACGGCGCTGATGCGGCTCTTCGCGGCAGGCGCGGGACTCCTTCTTGCGGCGGGCGCGGCCTTCGCGGCCGCGCCGGAGGGCGACCCGCGCGTGCGCGCGGCCGCCTACGTCGACCGCGAGCCGCTCGCGCGCGGCGCGCCGCTGCGCGTCGCGGTCGTCCTCGACCTGGCCGCGGGCTTCCACGTCAACGCCAACCCGCCGGTCGAGAAGTTCCAGATTCCGACGGTGCTCAAGCCCGCCCCGGCGCCGGGCATCGCGTGGGGCCGCGTGACCTACCCGCCCGGCCGGCCGCTGGCCGCCGCGTGGGCCGAGGGCGGGGCCACCTCGGTCTACAGCGGCCGCGCGATCCTCTTCGCGGAAGGCCGCGTCGCCGTCGACGCCCCGCTGGGCGAGACGGTCCTCCGCCTGGGCCTCTCGTACCAGGGCTGCGATGAGAAGACCTGCTACCAGCCGGCGACGCTGGCGCTCGAAGTGCCCGCGCGGATCGCCCCGGCGGGCACGCCGACGGCATCCACGCATGCAGACCTTTTTTCCTCGCCGCCGCTGGCGCCGACGGAGCCGCCCCTGCGCTTCGAGGGCCAGTCCGACCTCGCCGGCGCGTACGAGCGGAGCGGCCTCGTGTACCTGGCGATCCTCTTCGTCGGGGGGCTGCTCTTGAACCTGACGCCGTGCGTCTTCCCCCTGATCCCCGTGACGATGAGCGTGTTCGCGCAGCAGGGCGAGAAGCGCGCCCTGCGGGTCCTGCCCCTGGCCGCCCTCTATGTCCTGGGCCTGGCGGCGGCGTTCACGGGGGTCGGCGTCCTGGCGGCCCTGGCGGGGCAGAGCGTGGGCCTGGTGTTCCGCCATCCGGTGGGCGTCCTGGCCGTCGTCGTCATCCTGGCAGTCCTGATGGCGAGCACGTTCGGGGCGTTCGAGATTCAACTGCCCGCCGGCGCGATGGGCCGCCTGGGCGCGCGGCGGGGCGCGCTCGGGGCTCTCCTCATGGGGATGGTCATGGGCGCGGTGGCCGCCCCATGTGTGGGGCCGTTCCTCCTGGCGCTCGTCACGTTCATCGCGACGACCGGCTCGGTCGCCCTGGGGGCCGTCTCGTTCTTCGTCACGGGCCTGGGGCTGGGCCTCCCGTACCTCTTCCTGGGCACGTTCACGGGCCTCATCAACCGGTTCCCGCGCGGCGGCGGGTGGCTCATCTGGACGAAGCGGCTCATGGGCCTGGCGCTGGGGGGCGTCATCCTCTGGTTCGTCAAGCCTTTCTTCCGGGAGGACGCGGGGTTCTTCTGGCCGCTCGTCCTGGCGGTGTTCCTCTTTGCGGCGGCGTACCTGGGGGTGGTGGAGGGCTGGTCGCGGCGGCCGTTCAGCCGCCGGTTCTGGGCCGTGCGGATCGGGACGGCCCTCGCGATCCTGGCCGTCGGGCTCGGCCTCTACGGCTACGTGACGGCCGAGCGGCCCGAGGTCGCGTGGGAGGAGTGGCGGCCGGGCGCGCTCGAGGCGGCCCAGGCCGCCCGCCGGCCCGTCGTCCTCTACTTTGGGGCCGACTGGTGCGCCGAGTGCGTCGCGTGGCACTACCAGGTCTTCACGGACCCGTCGGTCGTCGAGGCCAGCGCGGCGCTCGTGCGCCTTCGCGTGGACGTCACGAGACTGGAGGACGGGCCGAAGAAGGATTTCGCCCGGCGGTTCGAGGCCGAGAACCCGCCCGTGGTGGTCGTCTTCGGGCGCGACGGCCGGGCGGTCCGCGCCTGGCGCGACCCGCCCGACGCGAAGGAGTTCGCCAAGGCCCTGCGGCAGGCGGCAGGCGAAAACCCGTGAGATTGCAGATTGAAGATTGCAGATTGCAGAATACAGGCAAGACGCGGACCTCGTCAACGACCGCGAAGACCATGGGGGCGGGGACGGGCCTGTTCTGTAATCTGCATTCTGCAATCGTCAATCTGCAATAACTACTCGTCCCACGCCGAGTCCCACGATTCGCCTTCGGCGGGGCGTTCCTTCTCCCACTGCTCCCAGATCCGCCGGAAACGGCTCGCGTAGACCATCTCGAACAGGCCGTCGCACCCGGGCCAGTGGCGCGCGCACGCCTCGCGGAAGTTCTCGATCTGGATGTCGATATCGACGCGCGGCATGTTCGTGTGGAGGATGAGGTTGACGATGCGGTCGGCCTCGCGGGACATCTCGTCGAGCGCCTCGCGGCACGGGGCCGGGGGTTCCATCATCCACCCTCCTTCGTCTTGGCGCGCTGGCGGGCCAAGCGGCCGAGGGCCTCGAAGTAGGCCGACACGGCCGGCCGCAGGCGCGGGCTGACGGCGGTCTCGTCGCCGGCGAAGAGTTCGGTCGCGTCGGCCTCGCCCGACTCGCCGCCGCGCACCGCCCGGGCCGCGTCGGCCCGGCCGGGCTGGAGCACCTCGGCCACGGGCGGGGCCGCTGCCGCGCGCGACGCCTCCGGCGCCGCCGTCGCGTCGGGGCCGGCGGCCGCCGTCTCGAGCCGCCGCTTCCACGCGACGACGAACCGGCGGAACTCCTCGCGGCTCATGCCGATCTCGCCGAGGAACCCGTCGTTCGCCTCGCCGTCTTGCAGGCGCTCCTCGGCCTTCTCAATGATACGCCGCGCGGCCCGGAGCGCGTCAAGGGCCTCGGGCGGGAAGTCGCTGCCCTGCGGCCGCGGGGGAATCGGCGGGCCATCGCGGCGGCCTGCCTGGGTCGAGGCCGACCCGCCCGACCCGCCGGCGCCCGGCGCCGCGCCTTCCTCGGGTCCCGCACCGCGTCCGTCCGGGCGCGACGTGCCGCCGTCGCCGGACTCGCCGCCGGCGGCGGAGGGGTCCGTCGCTCCCGTCGCGTCGGGCGTGCCCCGGCCGCCGGAAGAGTCGGGGGAACCCGGCCGGCCGCTTGCCGCCCGCTCGGCGGCGCCGCCGGGGGACGGTTCCGCGCCGCCGATCCCTTCCTGGCCGAGGGCCCGCGCGAGGCGGTCGAAGGTCGGCTGGTCGCCGCGGACGGCGGATGCGACCGCCTGGGACGATCCGCTGTCGCCCGCGCCGTCGCCCGCACCCGTGCCGGCGTCGCCCTGACCCGAGCCGGCGCCAGCGCCATCGCCGGCGCCGCCCTGCTCCGGACCCGCGCGCCCGCCTTCACCGGCGCCGCCTTGGCCCGAGTTCGCGCCCGCGCCGCCCGCGCTCGGCGGGTCGGCCGCGCCGTCAGGCGCGCGCGCCGATCCTGCGGCCGCGCCGCTTCCATCCGGCGCGCCGGGTGCCTGCGCTGCGGCGCCAGCGGATGCGACGGCGTCGGCCGCGGTGCCGCGCGGCGCGTCGGGTCCGCCCGATCCAGGCGCGGCCGCGGTGCTCGCCCTGGCGCCCTCGATCCAGGGCGCGATGAACACGCCCTGGGCCAGCCAGAGGCCCGCCGCCACCACGCCCGCCATGACCGCGGCCGCCAGGGCGGCCGGGCGCCGGTTGTACGGGGGCAGGACCTCCGTCGGGTGCATCTCGCCGAGGATGCGGGCGGCCCGCCGCCCCACCGCCGCGCAGGCCGACGGGTCTTCGCCCGGATCGCGGGCGAGTTCCAGGAAGGTGATGAGCGCGTTCTTCAGGTCCGGCCGCGCACGCTCGATGAGCCGCGCGACATACGGCAGCGACGGCCGCCTCAGCCACGCCCCGAGGACCAGGGCCGCCGACGCGCCCGCGCTCGTCAGGAGGAGGGCCGCATAGACGACGCCCCGCCACGCCGCCGGGCAGCCGAAGGCGGCGTCGGTCAGCAGCGCGACGCCCGCCGCGGTCAGCATCCCGGCAGGGACCCACCAGAGGACCCGGGCGGCGGCGCGGCGGCGGAGGCCGTCCCGGACGGCCCGGAGGAACCCCTCCAGGAACTCCGCCTGGCCCCGGTATGCGGGCAGACAGTTGTCCTTCCCCGGCGTGGACACTCGCTGGGATTCCGTGGTAGGGGGTAGCCGAATGTACGAGGGCGGAGGGTGCCCGCCGCTGCCAGAGATTATCGGCGGATCGGCCCGCCGGAGTACGCCCAAAACCTTCGACGCGGCCGCCGGGCCCCGGTTCCAGAAACTAGGGACGCTTCCCTATTTTTCCAGTCCCCCTGCCTCCCAGGCCGCACTTGGGGCCCGCCTGACGGGAAAATAGGGAAGCGTCCCTCATCTCTCGCATGCCCGGCGGGGGTCGCCTTTTTCGTTGAGGCAGCCCCCGCCGGCCGCTATCCT
>CAYGZE010000415.1:0-4187 GCA_964354185.1 uncultured Anaerolineales bacterium
AGGGCGGCGTCCCTCTCGAGGTGCTTGCGGTACTCGTCCAGGGTGGTGGCGCCGATGCAGTGGAGTTCGCCGCGCGCGAGCATGGGCTTCAGCATGTTGCCCGCGTCGATGGCGCCCTCGGCTTTGCCGGCGCCGACGATGGTGTGGAGTTCGTCGATGAAGAGGAGCACCCGCCCCTCGGATTGCTTGATCTCCTGGAGGACGGCCTTGAGGCGTTCCTCGAACTCGCCGCGGTACTTGGCCCCCGCCACCAGCGCGCCCATGTCGAGGGCGAAGATGGTCTTGTCCTTGAGGGACTCCGGCACGTCGCCGCGCACGATCCGCTGGGCGAGGCCCTCGACGATGGCGGTCTTGCCGACGCCGGGCTCGCCGATGAGGACGGGGTTGTTCTTGGTCTTGCGGGAGAGGATGCGGATGACGCGGCGGATTTCGGCGTCGCGGCCGATGACGGGGTCGAGTTTCGACGCCCGCGCCTCCTTCACCAGGTCGCGGCCGTAGCGGGTGAGGGCCTCATAGGTGCCCTCGGGGTTCGCGCTCTGGACGCGGGCGCTGCCGCGCACCTCGCTCAGCGTCTTGAGGAACCGGTCCCGCGTGACCTGGAACTTGGCAAAGACGCGCCCGGCGCCCGTGTCGCCGCCCTCGTCGAGCATCGCGAGGACGAGGTGTTCGACGGAGACGTACTCGTCCTTGAGGCGCTTGGCCTCGTCCTCGCCGCGGACGAGGAGGTGGTTCAGGCGCTGGGTGACGTAGACCTCGCCGGGCTTGGCGCCGGGGCCGCCCACCTGGGGCCGCTTTTCGAGTTCCCGTGCGAGTTCGTCCCGCAGCGGCTCGGCCGGGATGTCCATCTTGTTGAGGAGCCGCGGCACCAGCCCCTCGGGCTGCTCGACCAGGGCGAGGAGCAGGTGCTCGACGTCGACCTCCTGGTGGCCGAGGCGCACGGCCAGCGCCTGGGCGTCATGCAGCGCCTCCTGGCACTTCTGGGTCAGCCGGTTCAGGTCCATCGCGTCCGCCTCCTGGGCGTCTCCATTCCATAGCCTTGGGGCAAACCTTGTGCCACCCTCAGCCAGTGCGTTCCCAGCCTGTTGAGGGCCTGTGCGGGGCACCCGCGAGCGGGGGGCTGCCATTTTGGCAGGCGCTCGGGGGGCGATGCATCTATCGGAACGCCCTGATGTCAAGGTGGACGATCTTTCCTGCCAGCGGCTCCGTCATGGCCGGGCTGCTGAAGACACGCTGGATTACGACGCAGACATCGCGGAATCCGGCCTTCTCGATGGCGGCTAGGTATTCCTCTTTCCCCACGGCTGCCGCGAGCCATTCGGCCCAGACCTCGAGGCCCGGCAAATCGGGCGGCGGGAGTTTGCCCTGGGTCACGAGGTCCGACACGAGGAGCCGCCCGCCCGGCCGCAGGACCCGGAAGGCCTCCTTGAACGCCGCCACCTTGTCGGCGCAGTGGTTCATCACGCAGTTGCTTATGACGACGTCAATGGATTGGTCGGCGACGGGCAGGCGTTCGATTTCGCCGGTGCGGAACTCGACGTTCGTGTAACCGCCCTTGGCGGCCGCCTCTTTCGCCCGTTCGACCATGGCGGGCGTTGCGTCGAGGCCGATCACCCGACCCATCGGCCCCACCTTCCGGGCGGCGAGGAAGACGTCCAGGCCCCCGCCGCTGCCGAGGTCCAGGACCGTCTCGCCCTCCTTCAGGTCCGCCAGCGCGGTCGGGTTGCCGCAGCCCAGGCCCATCACGGCCGACTCGGGGACGCTGCGGATCTCCTTGTCCGAGTAGCCGAGGGCCTTCGCGCGCTCCAGGAGGCTCGCGTCGGGCGTGCCGCGCGGCCGCTCCGAGGCCCACTCGGCGTACTGGTCCTTCGCGGACTTCCTGGGCGGCTTCTTGCGTTTCACGGCCTGCCTCCGTCCTGCGGCTTGACTGTCGATAGCCTAACCTTTCCCGCGAGCGTTTTCAAATGCCGGTCGCGCCTTGCGGACGCCAGCGGTCGGGCCTACAATGCGGCGGTTACGTCGAGTCTATGGCCGAAGGCCAGACGGACATCCCGGCCTCGGGCGAGGCAGTCGTCGCGCTGCTCGCCCGCCAGGAGGTCGTCGGCCTCGTCCGCCAAGCGCTCCGCGAGGAGGGGCGGGCGAGCGTCGAGGGCCTGTGGGGATCCAGCGCGCCCGCCCTGGCCGCGGCCCTCCTCTCGGACTGCCCATCGACGCTTCTCTATGTCGTCGCCCACATCGACGCGCTCGACGGCTCGCGCGACGACTGGCGCGTCTGTGCCGGCGTCGATCCGCCGGCGTTCCCCGCGTGGGAGGCGCTCCCGACCGAGGCCGACTTCGCCGACGAGATTCTGGCGGATCGCTTGCGGGTCCTCAAGTCCCTGGCGTCCGCGCGGCGCGAGGCAGGCGAGGGCGCTGCGGCCGCCGCGGCGGTGCCGCGCGTCCTCGTGACCTCGATTCAGGCGCTGATGCAGCCGGTCCCGACGCCGCGTCACCTGGCGGACAACACGGTCGAACTCGCCGTCGGCCAGGAGTACAGCCTGCCGCAACTTCGGGCGTGGCTGGCGGAACGCGGATTCCGGCCGGCGGAACTCGTCCTGGAGCCGGGCCAGTACGCGGTGCGCGGCGGCATCATCGACGTCTTTCCGCCGACGGCGCCCGCGCCGTATCGGCTGGAGTTCTTCGGCGACACGCTCGAGAGCCTCCGCACGTTCGACCCGGGGACCCAGCGGAGCGACGAGGACCGCGATCACGCCGCCATCTCGTTCCTGCCGACGGCCAAGGGCGGGCCGGCCGCGCCGGAGATGACGACGAACCTGATGGATTACCTGCCGCGCGACGCGTGGATCGTCTGGCAGGACCCGCTGGAGATCGCGGAGGTGGGCCGGTCGTTCCTCGCGCGGCTGGCGAGCCCCGTGGGCGTCTACCGGTTCGAGGCGGTCGTGCAGCAGGCGCGGGAGTTCGTGCGGCTGGACCTGTCGAGTTTCACGACCTCGGGCACGAGCGACGCGTTCTCGCTGCGGACCGAGAGCCCGCCCGCGTTCAGCGGCAAGGCGGAGAACGTGCGGGGGGAACTCGAGGAACTCGCCGCCGAGGACACGGTCCTCCTCTTCTCGGACAACGAGGCGGAGCGCGACCGCGTGGGGGAGATCCTGGCGGGGATGCCGGAGGCGGCCCGGGGGCGCGTGCGCCTCGGCGTCGGCCGCCTGGCGGCGGGTTTTCGGATCGTCGCCGAGCGCGTCACGGTCCTGGCGAATCACGAGGTCTTCCACCGCTACCGTGACCGGCGGCGGCTCGGGCGGCGCGTCGAGACCCGCGCGATCGACACGTGGCTGGACCTGAAGCGCGGCGACCTGGTGGTCCACGTTGCGCACGGCATCGGCAAGTACCTGGGGATGAAGACGCTGCGCCGGCCGCCCGGGTCGGCCGCGCGCCCGGCGGCCGAGAAGGCCGAGGATTACCTGGTCCTGGAGTATCGCGACGACGTCAAGGTCTACGTCCCGGCATCGCAGATCGACCTGGTGCAGAAGTACATCGGCGGGTTCAAGGGGAAGCCGCAACTCGCGCGGGTCGGCACGAAGGCGTGGACCGAGAGGAAGCGGCGCGTCGAGTCGGCGGTAGAGGACCTGGCGACGGAACTCCTGCGGGTCCAAGCCCTCCGCCAGGCGCGGCCGGGCATCGCGTACCCCGAGGACAGCCTGTGGCAGAAGGAGTTCGAGGCGTCGTTCCCGTTCCAGGAGACGGACGACCAGGTGGCCGCCATGCACGAGATCAAGCGCGACATGCAGTCGCGCCGCCCGACGGACCGGCTCCTCTGCGGCGACGTGGGCTACGGGAAGACGGAACTGGCGGTCCGGGCCGCCTTCAAGGCCGTCGAGGCCGGCAAGCAGGTGGCCGTCCTCGTGCCGACGACCGTCCTGGCGGAGCAGCACCTGCGGACGTTCCGCGAGCGGATGGCCGACTACCCGGTGACGGTCGAGATGCTGTGCCGGTTCCAGACGCGCGGCGAGCAGGCGGCGATCCTGCGGCGGCTGCGGACCGGCGGGGTCGACGTCCTCATCGGCACGCACCGCCTGCTCCAGAAGGACGTCGAGCCGGCCGACCTCGGGCTCCTGGTCGTCGACGAGGAGCAGCGCTTCGGCGTCGAGCACAAGGAGCGGCTGAAGATGATGCGGCAGATGGTGGACGTGCTG
>CAYGZE010000416.1:0-4169 GCA_964354185.1 uncultured Anaerolineales bacterium
TGGGGACGCCGGCGGCCTTGGCGTGGTTGATCGCCTCCTCCGTCTGGGGCATGACGCCGTCGTCCGCCGCCACCACCAGGACGGCCACGTCGGTCACCGACGCGCCGCGGGCCCGCATGGCCGTGAACGCCTCGTGGCCGGGCGTGTCGAGGAAGGTGATCCAGCGGTCGCCCAGGTGGACGCGGTAGGCCCCGATGTGCTGGGTGATGCCGCCCGCCTCGCCGGCGGCAACGTGCGTCTTGCGGATGTAGTCCATCAGGCTCGTCTTGCCGTGGTCGACGTGACCCATGAAGACGACGACGGGGGGCCGCGGCCGCAGGGCCTCGGGCGGGTCCTCAAGGGACTCCAGCGCCTGGAGGATCTCGTCGGGCGCCTGCTCGCGCCGGACCTCCAGGCCGATCTCGTAGGCGAGCGCCAGCATCTGCGCCTGCTCTTCCGTAAGCGAGTCGTTGACGGTGGCCAGCACCTCGTGGTCCATCAACTTGCGGATGATGTCGCCGGCCTTGACGCCGAGGGCGGCCGAGAGGGTCTTGACGGTGATCGGCAGTTCGACCACGGCCTTGCGGGGGCCTTCGGGGACGGGCTGCCGCGCCTTCGGCACGAGTTCGCGGGCGTGGGCGCGGCTGGTGACGGCGCGGCCGGACCTGCCGACGCGGACGCGCTCTGGCGCGATGGCCGCCGGCCCGCCGGCGCCCTCGGCGCCGGGTTCGACGACGTCGGCGTCCTCGCGGCTCTTCTGGCGTTCGCGACGGCGGAACGCCTGGGCGCGCTTCCGAAGGGCCGCCTCTTCGTCTTCCACCTTCCGGGCGGCGGCGCCGCGGCGGCGTCCCTTGCGGCCGGCCTCGGCCTCCTCGAGCGGGGGCAGACCGACCTCGCCGACAGGGGCGGGCTGGGCGCGCGGCTTTCCCGGCCGCCGCGTCACACCCGGCTTCTTGGCGGGCGGCGCGCCGACGCCGAGGGCCTGGGGATGCGGCTGCGGGATGGGCGGTTCGGCCGGCGCCGCCTGGGGATGGGCGGCCGGTCGCTCGCGGCCCCTGGGTTTGGCGGCCAGGCCCGGGCGGGGCGCGAGTTTCGGACGAGGCACCAGTTTCGGGCGCGGCGCCCTGCGGACCTGGCGCTCGGCCGGCGTCTCGACCTCGGCCTGCTCTTCGGCGGCGGGGGGGGCTTCGGGCGGCGCGGCCGCCGCGGGCGCCGGTTCGGCCGCCGGCGGGGCCCCAGGCGCGGCCGCCTCGGCGACGGGCGCGACCGCCTCGGCCTCGGGCGGCGCGGCCGGCGTTTCGACGGCGGGCGCCGCCTCGGCCACCGGGGCCGCTTCCGGCTCGGGCGCCGCCTCGGCCCCCGGCCGCGCGGGCGGCTTGCGGCGGGTCGTCAGGCGGATGCCTTCGGCCTTCGGCTTCACCGCGCCGCGTGTCGGCAGGGCGATCTTGCGGCTTCGGGCCTTGGCCAGTTGCTCATCGGGCGACAACTCTGGGACGACCGGGGCCGGGGGCGGCGGAGGCGCGGACGGGGGCGCCGGCGGGGCTTCGACGGCCTCCTCGTCGCCCAGTTCACCGGCCAGATGGCGGCGGACGAGGTTCGCCTCGGCGTCTTCCACGGTGCTGGAGTGGGACGCCACGTCAAAGCCGAGTTGGCGGCAGACGGCCACCACTTCTTTGCTGGGCAAGTCGAACTCTTTCGCGAGTTCGTAAACCCGGACCGGCAAGGTCGTCCTCCCTCACTCCGCCGCGGCTGGGGGCGGCTCTTCCGTTCCCTCGGCCTGGTCGGCGGCAGTCTGATCGGGCTCGCGCGGGGCTGCCTCGGCCGGCGCCTCGCTCGGCGCGTCGGCGGGCGTCCCCTGGGGCTCGCCCTCGTTGGTATCGGCGTCCGCGGGTGGCGCGGCGGCAGCGGCAGCCTCGGCCGCCTTGGCCTGCGCTTCGGCGGCGGCAGCGGCAGCGGCGGCGTCCTGGCGGGCCTTGGCCTCCAGTTCCGCCACCAGGGCGGAGGCCTGGTCGATGATCTGGCGGGCCCGGTCGGCATCCACGTTGTCGAACTTCGCCAGGACCTGCGGCTCGACCTCGGCCACGTCGGCCAGGCTGATGTAGCCGGCCCCCATGAAGTCCATGGCGAGGTCCTGGCCGACGGCCGGCAGGCTGCCCAGTTGGGCGACGGCGTTCGTGCGCTGCTGGTCGTACTCGCCCGGGGTCATGATGTCGATGTTCCAGCCCGACAGGCGTGCCGCCAGGCGGACGTTCTGGCCCTTCTTGCCGATCGCGAGGCTCAACTGGTCGTCGGCCACCAGCACGGTGGCCCGCCCGATGTCGCGGTTGAGGAGGATCTCCTTGACCTCGGCGGGCTTCAGGGAGTTGGCGATGAAGACCTGGGGCGACTCGTTGTAGCGGACGATGTCGATCTTCTCGCCGGCGACCTCCTCGACGATGTTCTTGATGCGGCTGCCGCGGATGCCCACGCACGCGCCGACGGCGTCGACGCGGCTGTCGATGCTCGAGACGGCCACCTTCGTCCGATGACCGGGCTCGCGGGCCACGCCCTCGATCACGATCACCTTGTCGGCAACCTCGGGGACCTCCAGTTCGAAGAGGCGGACTACGAGGTCCGGATGCGTGCGCGACAGGACGATCTTGACGTTGGCGCCGGCCTCGCGGACGTCGATGATGAGGGCCCGCAGGCGGTCGCCCACGTGGAGGGCCTCGCCGGGGATCTGCTCGCTGCGGGGCAGGAAGCCCTCGCCGCGCCCGAGGCCGACGACGGCGTTGCCGTGCTCCAGGCGCGCGATCTGGCCGGTCACGATGGCGCCGATCTGGTCGGCGTAGTCGCGCATGATGCTGGTGCGTTCGGCCTCGCGGATCTTCTGGATCATCACCTGCTTGGCGGTCTGGGCGGCGATGCGCCCCAGGAGCGTCGGGTCCATCGGCACGCCGTTCAGCGTGGCCGCCACGTCGCCCGTCGTCCGGTCGAGGGCGATCGCGACCTCCTCGTCGGGGCCGAAGTGCTTCTTGGCGGCCGACAAGAGGGCCGCCTCGATCCCGAGGAACACGATCTCGGCATCGATGTTCTTCTCACGGTGAATCGCATCGACCAGTCGCACCAGGTCTGCGCCGTTCATTTCCTTCGCTACTCCCCGAGCCATGCCCCGCCGGGCGCCCGCGCCAAACAAAAAAGTGGGACCCCCAACCAGACCCCACTTCCGACGCCCGCCCAGACGACACCGTGTCGCTAGTTGGCCTGTGCTACATGCTCAGGCTCCAGACTGATGTTCTGTCCGGTCACGTCGTCAAACAGGTGGATCCGATTCATCGCCAAGTAGACGTCCAGCCGCTGATCGACCTTCACGGTCACATGGGAGTCGAGTTTGCAGACCAGGGGCGTCTCCTGGGGTCCCGCGACGTGGATGATCTGCTCGTCGCCGAGCGGTTCCACGACGCGGACGACGGCCGGCAGGACGTTCTGGCGGCCCTCGAACTTGCCGGTGTTCTCGTGTCCTATGTCCTCCGGCCGCACGCCCAGCGTCACGCTTTTTCCCGCGTAGGCCGCCGTGCGCTTGGCCATGCGGTCGGCCAGGCGGACCCGCGTCTCGCCGACGGCGAAGCAGACCGCCCCGTCCTGGGCGACCAGGCGGCCGGCGATGAAGTTCATGGCCGGCGTCCCGAGGAAGCCCGCCACGAACCGGTTGACCGGGTAATCGTAGACCACCAGGGGCGGGGCGACCTGCTGGACCCGCCCGGCGTTCATGACGACGACGCGGTCGCCCAGGGTCATCGCCTCGGCCTGGTCGTGCGTCACGTAGATGACGGTCGTCTGGAGGCGGTGATGCAGGCGCTTCAGTTCGGCCCGCATCTCGACGCGCAGTTTCGCGTCGAGGTTCGAGAGCGGCTCGTCGAACAGGAACGCCTGGGGCTGGCGGACGATGGCGCGGCCGACGGCCACGCGCTGACGCTGGCCGCCCGACAGGGCGCGCGGCTTGCGGTCCATCAGTTCCTCGATCCCCAGGATCTTGGCCGCCTCCCGCACCCGCCGGTCGATCTCCGCCTTCGGGAACCGCCTCAGGCGCAGCCCGAACGCCATGTTCTTGTACACCGTCATGTGCGGGTACAGGGCGTAGTTCTGGAACACCATGGCGATGTCGCGGTCCTTGGGCGGCACGTCGTTGACGACGCGGTTGCCGATGCGGA
>CAYGZE010000417.1:0-4161 GCA_964354185.1 uncultured Anaerolineales bacterium
GTCCTGGCCGCCTCCAAGGCCGCCAACGCCCACAAGTTCATCATGCGCCACCCCCTCGGCTACGACACCTACATCGGCGAGCGCGGGGCGGGCCTGTCGGGCGGCGAGCGCCAGCGCATCTCGATCGCCCGCGCGCTCCTCTACGACCCCAGCATCCTTATCCTCGACGAGGCCACGAGCAACGTCGACACCGAGAGCGAGGTCCTCATCCAGGAGGCCCTGGGCCGCGTCACCGCCGGCCGCACGACCATCGCCATCGCCCATCGCCTCAGCACCCTGAAGAACTCCGACCGCATCCTGGTCGTCGACAAGGGCCGCATCGTCGAGCAGGGCAGCCACGAGGAACTCATGGCCCTCGGCGGCCTCTATTACCGCCTCGTCAAGATCCAGACCGAACTGTCGCGCGAGAGCAGCGTGGACGGCCTTGCCGTCCGCAAGGATATGGCCCGGTGACCGACGCCGCCGACAACCCGAACCCGGGCGCCGCCGCCCCCGCGATCAGCCAGACCGAGGTCCGCTTCCTTGCGCCCGACTTCTGCCACATCCACCTCGGGTCCCACGAGGCGCTGCACGTGACGATCCTGAAGGAGCGGATCTACGGCGGCGTGTACGCGGCCTACGCGTTTCCGGTCGCGCATCCGACCGGCTACATCTCGCTCATCCACGTGGGCGGCGACGAGGAGGTCGAGATCGGCATCATCCGCGACCTCGCCGAGTTCCCCGAGGCCGACGCCGCCCTCGTCCGCCAGGCCCTCGAACGGCGCTACTTCGTCCACACGGTCACGCGCATCCGCCACGTCGGCTGGAAGTTCGGCTTCGTCGCCATGGACGTCGAGACCGACAAGGGCGACCGCAGTTTCCTCATGCCCTGGCGCCACGACCGCGCGTTCGACTACGGCCGCCGCGGCAAGGTCCTGATCGACCTCGACGACAACCGCTACCTGATCCCCGACATCGACCAACTCTCCACCCGCGAGCGCAACGAGTTCCAGCGCTACATCTACTGGTGACCCTGCGGCCGGGCAGGGCCCCCCGGCGGCCGGGCTGCCCCGTCTTTCCGCATTGACACCGGCCTGGCCGTCCGGTATGTTCCCGTCGCTTCCGGCGCGGGGGCCCCGGGCGCACCGTCCGGCCGCGGCGCGGCCGCGCGCGGCGTCGGCCCGGGCCGCTCAGGTAAGGAATGCCGCCATGCGACTGATCCTCGTGGACCGCTCCCGCGAGATTTGCAGCCGCTTCCATCCCCTCACCCTCAGCCGCCCCATCTGGGACCTGCGGACCGGCATCACCTCGCTGGCCGAGAAACTCGTCGCCCGCCTCCGGGCGACCGACGTGGCGTGCTT
The DNA here is from genome assembly GCA_964354185.1 of uncultured Anaerolineales bacterium. GTDB lineage: Bacteria > Planctomycetota > Phycisphaerae > FEN-1346 > FEN-1346 > CAYGZE01. Next base: position 1,341 of record CAYGZE010000417.1, read on the forward strand.
CGTCCCCGACTACATGGCCGACGCCTACCGGGCAAGGACGTCTTGGCCCGTCAACGACCCCAAGTCCCTGGCGGGCGACGACCTCCTGGTCCTGGACCCGCGGCTGAAGGCCGACACGCTCGACCTGGCGCCGACGGGCCCGAGCGAGGTCGCCGTCGACGCCGAGGGGCAGGTCCTCTACGCCCGCGTCGCGCGGGTCGACCTCGGGGCCCTCAAGACGACGGACGTGGGCAAGTTCCTCTCGGCCGCCAAGGCCCGCCTGCCGAACGTCACGCCCGCGCTCCCGAAGTGGGAGTACGTCTGGGACCTGATGCTGGCGAACCCGGAGCAGTTGACGGCCGACTTCGCGGCCGCCGGGCGCCGCGGCGTCGAGGGGACGGTCGAGGAGCCCTTCGCGCTGCGCGGCAGCCGCGGCGACGTCTACGTCGCGCCGGGCGCCCTGGTGCACCCCATGGTGGTCGTTGACGCGACGGAAGGCCCCGTCTACATCGACGAGCGGGCCGAGATCCACCCCTTCACGCGGATCGTCGGCCCCGCCTACATCGGGCGGGGGGCGCGCCTGTACGGCGCCAAGTGCCACGAGGGCAACTCCATCGGCCCCGAGTGCCGCATCGGCGGCGAGGTCGAATGCTCCATCATTCAGGGCTACACGAATAAGTATCACGAGGGCTTCCTCGGACACGCCTACGTCGGCGAGTGGGTTAACCTGGGCGCCCTGACGACCAACTCCGACCTGAAGAACGACTACTCCGCCGTCGAGGTCATCATGCACGGCCGCCTGCCCATCAACACCGGCTCGAACAAGGTCGGCTGCCTCATCGGCGACCACACGAAGACCTCCATCGGCACCTTCCTCAACACGGGCGCCTACGTCGGCGCCATGTGCGTCATCATGGCCACCGGCAAGCCGATGCAGAAGTTTATCCCCTCCTTCGCCTGGCTTCTCGAGGGCGTCGTGACGAAAGGGTTCGGCAAGCGCAAGCAGTACGAGACCGCCCGCCACGTCATGGACCGCCGCGGCTGCCGGTGGACCGACGCCGAGGAGGCCATGTGGGACGGCGTCTTCGAACTGTCGAAGGCGCCGCGCGAGGAACTCATCAGGAAGGGCCGCCGCGCCATGACCAAACTGTAGCCGCCCGGTCCCCTGGAACCTCTGGAGATAACGACATGCCAACCGTCGAGGAACGCGTCAAGGCCGTCACCGCCCGGGTCCTCAACGTCGACCCCGCCGAGATCAAGCCCGAGCACTACTTCACCGTCGACCTGGGCGCCGAGAGCGTCCAGTCCGTCGAACTCGTCGCCGGCTTCGAGGTCGAGTTCGGCATCGAGATGGACGAGGAGGAGGCCCTGTCCGTCGAGACGGTCGGGGCGGCCGTCGAGTTCATCACCCAGGTCTGCAAGCGCCAGGGCGTCCCCGTCGAGGAGGAGCCCCGCCCGCGGCGCGCCAAACGAAAGGGCCGGTCGTGAGCAAGCCCGCCAGAAAGCATCCGCTCGTGGACGCCGTCGAGCCGAACCTCCTGGAGGACACGTTCGCCTACGACCTGCCGCCGCGCATCCATCTGGACGGCCAGGTCGTCGAGACGATCGACGGCAAGCCCGTGGCGTTCGACTTCGCCGCCGTCAAGGACCGCGACATCCACATCACGGACACGACGTTCCGCGACGGCCAGCAGGCCCGGCCGCCCTACACGATCGACCAGATGGTCCGCATCTACGACGGCCTGGCGCGGCTGAGCGGGCCGCGCGGCGTCGTGCGGCAGACGGAGTTCTTCCTCTACACGAAGAACGACCGCGAGACGCTCGACCGCTGCCGCGCCCTCGGCCACACGCACCCCGAGTGCACCGGCTGGATCCGCGCCGTCAAGGGCGACTTCCGCCTCGTCAAGGAGGCGGGCCTCCGCGAGACGGGCATGCTGACCTCCAGCAGCGATTACCACATCTTCCACAAACTCAAGTTCAAGAGCCGCCGCGAGTGCCTCGAGAGTTACTGCGAGGTCGTCGACGCCGCCTTCGAGGCAGGCGTGCGGCCGCGGTGCCACCTCGAGGACGTCACCCGCGCCGACATCGACGGCTTCGTCCTGCCCTTTGTCGACCGGCTGATGGAGATGAGCCGCGGCATCGGCGAGGACCAGGCCGTTAAGATCCGCCTGTGCGACACGATGGGCTTCGGCCTGTCGTACCCGGGCGCGCGGCTGCCGCGGAGCATTCCGAAACTCATCTACAAACTCAACCGCGAGTGCGGCGTGCCGTCGTCGCGCCTGGAGTGGCACGGCCACAACGACTTCCACAAGGTCCACGTCAACGGGGCGACGGCGTGGCTGTACGGGTGCGACGCCCTGAACACGACCCTGTTCGGCTTCGGCGAGAGGACGGGGAACCCGCCCCTGGAGGGCGCCCTCGTCGAGTACGTCGCCCTGAAGGGCGACCTTTGCGGCATTGATCTGACCGCCGTCACCGACCTGGCGGACTACCTGCGGTCGATCGGCCTGCCGATCCCCGACAACTACCCCTTCGCCGGCCGCAACTTCAACACGACCCGGGCGGGCATCCACGCGGGGGGCCTTCGCCAGGATGAGCGCATCTACAACATTTTCGACACGGCGGCGCTTCTGAACCGCCCGCCGCGCGTGGCCATCACCGACAAGAGCGGCGTCGACGGCGTCGCCCTCTGGGTGAACGAGTTCTTCGGCCTGAAGGGCCCGGAGCGCGTCAGCAAGATCAAGTGCGCCAAACTCGCCCGCTGGGTCATCGACCAGTACGAAGTGGAGGGCCGCCTGACCACCATCAGCGACGAGGAACTCGAGGCCCGCACCCGCGAACT
>CAYGZE010000418.1:0-4148 GCA_964354185.1 uncultured Anaerolineales bacterium
AGGAGCCGCCGTGTTTCTTTCGTCCTTCCCTAAACAAAACTGGGGATGGGTCAGCAAAAAGGCGGTGGCAACGCGTGCTCGCCTATCCTGGAATGGCCTCCTCAACAGCGGAGTGCCTGGCGTGAGGAGGCGCCCGCGCGAGCCTACTTGCGCCCGAACGGCCGGTAGAGCGGGTCGCCGAGGAAGGTCATCTGCCAGGAGAGGGTCGGCTGGGCCATGTAGGCGGCCTCGCCCCAGGAGTAGCCCCGGAGGAGCCGCTCCATAAGAATATCGACATGCGGCGTGCCGCCGAGGAACGGCTCGTAGACCGCCCCGGCGGTGACGCACGCCCCGCGCGCCAGAAGCGGCCCCACCCAGTGCCGCTTGGCGTCGCGGATCGCGGCGCCCGAGAAACTCTGGATGTGGTACGCAATCGCCCCGCGGTTGAAGCGGAAGTCCTCCTTCGCCATCGGGCCGGCCACGCTCTCGGTGTACCACCCCAGGTAGACTGCCGGGTCCGGCATCGGGTGGATAAGCGGCAGAACCTCGGGCTTCGTGTCGACCTCGACATCGAACCCGGCCTTCTTCAGCATGTCAGCCGCGCGGAGCAGCCACTGGTCGCCCTCGACGTAGCCGCGCTCCTTCGTGCTCCGGGTGTCGACGTAGGCGCGGCCCTTGAGGCCGTTCTTCTCGGCCCAGGCGGCGTCGTCGACCAGCCGCCGGGCGATGTCGGCGGTCGGCCCGTCCAGGCGCGAGACGAGGATCATCATCCCGTCCAGGGGCGACCCGAAGGGCGCGTCGGCGCCGAAGTAGGGGTTGACGAGGCCGCCGGCGAGTTTGTGGTTGCCCATCGGGAGGAAGGCCAGTTCCGAATCGACCGCGGCGGCGTGCGACAGGAACATCGTCTTGACGTCCTCGTAACCCTTGACCTTGATCGGCACGCCGTAGACGGGCACGAGGTACTTGGCCTGGCGCTCGGCGACGCGCAGGCGCAGGGTGCCGTCGGGCAGCGTGACGTCGAGCCGCCCCTCCCACCGTCCGAGGAACGCGCGGAGCGGCTCCCACAGGGCCGCGGTGAAGGCCTCGCGGGTGATCTCCTCGTCGGGGGGCGCCTTGACGAGGCACAGGCTCGACTCCGGGATGCCGCGCACCGCCAGGTAGTGCCGCGCGACTGCGACGCCCTCGGGCACCGACTCGGACGCCAGGACGATCGTCCGCTCGGCGTCGGTCTGGGCGGCCGCCGGGGCGGCGATGACGAGGGCGGCGAAGGAGGCGGCCAGGAGGATCCGATGCATCGCAGGCTCCGCCCGTCAGGCCTTGAGGCCGAACCCGCCATCCTGGGGCCCGGCCACGGCGTCCAGCACGTGGTCCTCGACGTAGATGGGCGTCGCGTTGGCGACCGCGAGCGCGATGGCGTCCGACGGGCGGGCGTCGACGCGCAGCGTGCCGCCGTTGCGCTCGATCACCAGGTCGGCGAAGAAGGTGTGGTCCCGGAGGTCCTTGACGACGACCTTCGTGAGGCGACCGCCCATCGTCTCGATGAGCGACGCCAGAAGATCGTGCGTCATGGGCCGCGGCAGGACGTGGCCCTTGATCCGCCGGTCGATCGCAGCCGCCTCGAAGAAGCCGATCACGATCGGGAACGCCCGCTCGCCCTCCGCTTCCTTGAGGACGATGAACTGGTGGTCCTCGGTTTCGGTGATGACGATGCGGACGAGTTCGCACCGGATTTCCATGGCACACCCTCCGGACGGCGCTCGGGGGTATTTTACAGCGGGCCCGGCACCGGCGGCAAGCCGGAAAGCGGCGGGCGAGAAGGTTCCCCCCTCACCCGGCCTTCGGCCACCCTCTCCCTCAAGGGAGAGGGAAACACGGGACAAGCCAGCCTCATGTCCTCCCCTCTCCCTGGAGGGAGAGGGGCCGGGGGTAAGGGAGCGCCGGGTGCCACTGGCGGCTTGTCCGCCAGTGCATCGCGCAGGCGGCGCATCACCCGAGTTCCGCCAGCCGCTTCTCCAGCGCGGCAATCGCGGCGCGGGCCTCCTGGGCGCGGGTACGTTCCCGCTCGACGACCTCGGGCGGCGCGCGGTCCGTGAAGTTCCGGTTCGCCAGTTTGGCTTCGACGCCGGCAATCAGCCGCCGCTTCTCCTCCACCTCCTTGCGCACGCGGGCCCGCTCTCGTTCTATCATTTCCTGTGGCACTGGAACGTACACGGACTGATCAATCGCCGGAACGTAAGAAGACGCACATGCCGTTCCTGGCGGCAATGATTCGCCAACATGGTGTTCACGCACTCCAGCAAGAGGACCATAGGCATCAAAAGTCGAGGAAGCGAAATGTGCATGCTGCCCTGGGTGTGGCATGTAAACAACGACTTGAGCAGCAGATTGGCCACTCTCAGCCTTAGCCTTACGAACACCCTCAATGATTTCGCGCCGAGCAGCAAACTCTTGCTCAGCTTTCTCGTCTATCGTCGCCGGGGCCGGCGCGGGCCACCGGGCCGTGATGAGCCGCGCGCTGGCGGGCGCCTCCGCCAGGCCCGGCAGGCCGCGCTCCGGCACCGTACGCTGGAGTCCCTCCCACGCCGCCTCCGTCACGAACGGCACGAAGGGGTGCAGGAGCCGCAAGGAAAGGTCCAGCACGAGCGCCAGCACCCGCTGGGGCACGGCCCGCGCGGCGGAATCGAGGAGGCGCGGCTTGACGGCCTCCAGGTACCAGTCGCACAGTTCGTCCCAGAAAAACGTGTAGGCGGCGTTCAGGGCGTTCTGAAAGTGGAACGCCTCGAGTTCGGCCGTGACGGCCTCGCGGGCCCGCTCGAGGCGCGAGAGGATCCAGCGGTCCTCCAGGCGCATCGCCGCGGGGTCGAACGGCGCTGCGGCCGCGCCACCCTCGAGGTTCATCAGGGCGAACCGCATGGCGTTCCACAACTTGTTGCAGAAGTTGCGGCCCATGTCGAACTTGGGGGAGGTGTTGCGGCCGGTGGCGGCGTCCTTCACGACGGGCATCCGGACGTCCTGCGTCTCGGTCGTCATCCAGGCGATGGTGAAGCGGAGGGCGTCGGCCCCGTGGCTCGCCACGATGTCCAGGGGGTCGAGGCCGTTGCCGAGGCTCTTCTTCATCGGCCGCCCCTCGGCGTCCTGGATCATCGCATGGATGTACACGTCTGAGAATGGCGCCTTGCCCAGGTTGTAGAGGCCCATCATCACCATCCGCGCGACCCAGAGGGTGATGATCTCCCGGGCCGTGACGAGCACGTCCGTCGGGTAGAACGTTCGGAGGTCCGCCGTCTCCTCGGGCCACCCCAGCGTCGAGAAAGGCCACAGGGCGCTCGAGAACCACGTGTCGAGAACGTCCGCATCGCGCGTCCAGCCGGCGGCTTCGAGACGCCCCTGGAAGAGCGGGTCCTCGTCCTCCGGGCAGAAGTGCGTGCGGATCCAGCCGGGCTGGTCCGGGTGCGGGTCGATGCGCAGGAAGTGGCGGCCGGTGCCGTGGAGGTAGGCGCAGAGGGAGCCGCCCGGCACGGCGCGGTCGAGCGCGGCACAGACTTGCGCGTCGGGCCCGCGGTCGGGCTGCGGGTCGGGCGCGACGCCGGCCGGGAGTTCCAGATCGTGCGACCAGATCGGAATCTGGTGGCCCCACCAGAGTTGCCGCGAGATGCACCAGTCGCGCTTCTGGCCCAACCAGTCGAGATAGGTCCGCGCATAGCGGTCGGGGTGGAACCGGACGCGGCCGTCGCGCACGGCCGCAAGCGCCTTCTCCGCGAGGTCCGCCATCCGCACGAACCACTGTTCCGAGAGGTAGGGCTCGATCGGCGTCTTGGAGCGGTCGGAGTGGCCGATGTCGGTCTCGTAGGGCTCGACCTTCTCCACCAGGCCCTGGGCTTCGAGGTCGGCGGCGACGCGCTTGCGGGCCTCATAGCGGTCGAGGCCCGCGTAGGGGCCGCCATTGGCGTTGATGTGCCCATCGGGCGTCAGGATATTGATCATCTCCAGGTTGTGCCGCAGGCCCACCTCGTAGTCGTTCGGGTCGTGGGCGGGCGTCACCTTGACGCAACCGCTCCCGAACTTCGGATCCACCAGGAGCCCGTCGGCGATGACGGGAATCTCGCGTCCCACCAGGGGCAGGATGAGCGTGCGGCCCACCAGGTCGCGGTAGCGCGGGTCGTCGGGGT
>CAYGZE010000419.1:0-4147 GCA_964354185.1 uncultured Anaerolineales bacterium
TCTGGAGTCCGCCGGCCAGGATGCCGGCGCCCCCGAAATCCATCACCGACACGGGGTTGTCGCTGGTGCTGCCCGAGGCGTTCGTCCAGAGCAGCGCGTCGCCGAAGGCGAAGTTGCCACTCCACGAAGTGCTCTGGTCGCGGCGCTCGAAGGTGCCGGGCAGCAACTTCGAGACGGTGACGGACACGCCGCCCGCCGACAGGAGGGTGAACGGGTTCGACACGGTCGTGAATTCCGGGCCCAGGACGCCCCAGTCCACGGAGTCGGTGGCCCCAAGGCCGCCGCGGGTGCCGACGAACGTCAGGGCCTGGGCCGGCGCCACGGCGCCGATCATGCCCGCCAGGACGACCAGGACGACGGCGACATGCTTCTTCACGTTTCATCCCCCCATAACCATCGCCGCAACGGTACCACACGCCTGCTGCCGACGTGCAGATCGCCTCCGGCGAAGGGCTCTTGCGCCAAGATGGCACAAGGCCGGACCCTAAACGTATACACCGGAAACAGGCGGAAGGCAAACGGGTGGACCGGAATTTCTGCATGGGGCATCATGCGGGCGCTCGGCGCCTTGCGCAGCCCGCCCAGGGTCCCCAGATTCCCATCCGGACGGTGCCGGGTTCCGTGCAGCCTGCGGCGAGGGGGCCAGGTCGGGCGCTGCGGCGCGGCCGCCAAGGTCCCCCGCCCGGCGTACGTGTTTAGCGTGCCTGACAAGTTCCCATCGCCGGGTGCCACTGGCTGCTTGCAGCCAGTGCATTCCCGGGCGGCACTGGCGGACAAGCCGCCAGTGGCACCCGCGTCACGGGCACGCTAAACACGTCCCGTGCGGCCGGGACGACGGGAGAATGCGCTTGCACCGGGCGGACGAAAGGAGAACACTGGGCGCGGCGGGGCGTCGGAGGGCGCGCGGCACCGCGGCACGCCCCATCGCGCGGAACCTTCGCCGCCAGCGGGAGATGAGCCATGACCCAGCCGCCGACCGTCGCGGGACCCCAGGCCGGGGCCCGAGCGCCGCGGACGAGCCGCGCGGCCGTCGCGAGCCTGGTCCTCGGCCTGGTGGGGCCGTGCACGTGCGGGCTGGCGTGCCCCGTGGGGCTCCTCTTGGGGATCGTCGGCGTCCGCGCGGTCCGCCGGGGCGGCGGCCGCGTCGGGGGCCGGGGCCTGGCGATCGCCGGGATCGTGCTCGCGGCGATCGGCCTCCTGTTCGCCCTCGCCCTGTGGGCGGCCGTCGTGCCGGCCGCGGTGCGGGGGGTCCGGCGGGCCAAGGAGGCCGAGGCCCTGGAGACCATGCGCGTCCTGTGCCATGGTGCCTATCTCTATGCGTCGGAACACGAGGACCGCCTGCCGCCGGCCGAGGGCTGGGAGGCCGCGCTCCAGGCCGGCGGCTGCGTCCCCTGGGACCACCTGCGCGACCGCGCGAACCCGCTGGCGTGGCCGTGGTACGCGCTCAATCGGCACGTGGCGGGGCGGACGATGGGCGAGATCGCGCGGCCGGCCGAGACGGTCCTCTTCTTCGAGTGCCGCTCCGGCAGCCCCCCGACGGCCGGGCCCGAGGCCCTGCCGGGCTGGCAGCCGGGCCCGGGCGGCTACGTGATCGGGTTCTGCGACGGCCACGTCGAGGCGGTGCCCAAGGAGGACCTGGGCCGGCTCGTCTGGGAGGCCGGGGCCGAGGAGACGCCCCCGGCGGCCGCTCCGGCGGAAGAGGCCGCGCCGGGTGCGGCGGAGGAAGTGCCCCCGGCCCCGGGGCAGGAGGCGCCGGCGGCGCCCGCCCCCGCGGGGGAGAAGCCTGCGGGATTTGAGATCTGAGATTCGAGATCCCAGAGGGCGCCCGGTGCGCGGGAACCAGGAGGCGGACCTCATGCGGCACGTGGCGGTGTGGGCGGCGGCGTGGAAAAATAGGGACAGTCACCTATTTCGGCATCTGAAAATAGGTGACTGTCCCTATTTGTTGCGCGGCGCGCTGCTCATCGTGGCGGCGGCGATGGCGCTCGCGGACGCCGCGGCGACGGCGGCGCGGGGCGAAGAGGCCGCGCGGGCCGAGGCGCCGCCCGAGTTCCGCGTGCCCCTCTTCAAGGCGGCCCCGAAGATCGACGGCCGCATCGACCCCGCCGAGTGGGCCGCCGGCGCCGGCTTCGACGGCCTCGTCTGGGAGGGCCGCCTCCAGCAGCGCCGGGCGTGGACGCACGTCGGCGCCACGGAGACGCATCTCTATGTGGCCATCCGCACGCCCCTGCCCGACGAGGGGGCCCTGGCCGCCTCGGTCGATACCGACAGCCTCAAGGCCGTCTACGACGACGCCGTCGAGGTCTTCGTCAACCCGACGCCCGACCGGACGCAGCAGGTCGATTACCAGTTTCTCGCCAACTCGCGCGGCAAGGGGGGCTACAACGTGCACCTCCTGGGCGGGGCGAAGGAGGCCGTGGCGTGGCAGGGCGGCTGGGAGCACGCCGACGGCGTGCACGACGGGTGCTGGCACTTCGAGTGCGCGATCCCCATCGCGAGCATGGGGGCGGTCGAGAAGGGACGCAAGACGACCGACGGCCTCTGGCGCGTGAACCTGGCCCGCGACTGGAAGGACCCGTGGGAATGGTCGGCCCTGGGCGACGGGGGCTACCCGTTCAAGGGCCTGCTCTTCCGCTTCGTCGCGGCGGGGTCGGCGCCGGCGGCCTCGTACGCGGCCGACAAGGACCCGATGGTCCGCGGATTCCGGGGCGTCCTCACGGTGCGGAACCCGGGGGCGGCGGCGATGGAGGCGGCGGCGTCGCTCGCGCTCGAGCGCAACAACATGCCGCGCCTCGAGCAGGCCGAGACGCTGCGCCTTGCGCCCGGCGAGGCGAAGACGATCGCGCTCGAGGTGCCGGCCGACGATCCGACGACCCACTACCGCTTGCACCTTCGCGTCGCGAGCGCCGATGGGAAGGTCACGTTCTACGACCGGACGACCGCCTGGCAGCGGGCGCCGGCCTACCGGTGGGTCGCGGGCAAGAAGGCCAAGCCGGCGGAACTCGCCTTCCGCTTCGCCTACTACCCGTACGCGGACCGGCTGCGGATCGTGGCCGACGTGGCGGGCCTGCGGGAAGGGGCGGACCTGGCGCGCGTGACGGCCGAGGTTCGCGGGGCGAAGGACAAGAAGGCGGTGGCGCGGTGCGAATTCCCCGCCGCCAAGTTCAAGGACGGACGCCAGGAGCAGACGCTCAAGGTGCCGCACCTGGAGGGCGCGTACGAGATCGCCCTGCGGGCCGAGGGCAAGAACGTGCCCGAGGGCGAGGTCGTCCAGCCTTTCGAGCGGACGGTCTTCCCGTGGGAGCACACGAAACTCGGCACGAGCACGAAGGTCTACCCGCCTTTTGAGCCCATCGAGGTGGACGCGAAGGCGAAGACCGTGAAGACGGTCCTCAGGAAGCACACGCTGACGGACCTGGGGCTCCTGGCGCAGGTCGAGGCCACGAGCGCCGAGACAGGCGTGACGAAACCAATCCTCGCGGCGCCGATGCGGTACGTGGTGAAAATCGGCGGCAAGGAGCAGGCGGTCGAGGCGAAGCCGCTCGTAGTCGCGTCTGCCAGGCCGCACGAGGTCCGGACCGAGAGCCGCTGGACGGCCGGCGACCTGGCCGCCGTCAGCCGCGCGACCTGGGACTACGACGGGGCGGTCCGCGTGGACCTCACGGTGGACCCGCCGCTCGGAAGGAACGTGGACGAGTTGACCCTGGAGATCCCGTTGCGGGCCGAGGCGGCGACGCTCATCCACGCCAACTCGGACCGCATCCGGGCCCCCGTGGCCCAGAAGGTGCCCGCGGGCGAGGGCGTCGTCTGGGACGCCTCGAAAGTAGCATGTGATGATTATATCAAGAACTTCTGCCCCTACGTCTACCTGGGCGACGCGGTGCGCGGCCTATGCTGGTTCGCCGAGAACGACCGCGGGTGGTCGTGGGACCGGGCGACGCCGAACCTGGACGTCGTGCGGCGGGGCGACCAGGTGATCCTGCGCGTGCATCTCATCAACACGAAGGACCGCCGGCCCACCACGGGCCCCATCACGTTCGGCCTGCTGGCGGCGCCCGTGAAGCCGCGCCTGCGCACGGACGGGCCGAACTCGTGGCGGTACCGGTTCCTGCGCGACAAGTACCAACTCCTCGGCACCGACATCAAC
>CAYGZE010000420.1:0-4122 GCA_964354185.1 uncultured Anaerolineales bacterium
TCGCCGCCCTTCGAAAGGAGGTCCTCCGCTCGGCAAACTGGGGATGAGTCAGGCCGGAAAGTGCTTGACCCGTCGTGCGGGTGTCCTATAGTCCAGTCGGAGCGCCGGCCCGGGGGCGCGAGCCTCCTGCGGAGCGCGGTGCCCCGGTCCCACGGAGGAGAACCGCCATGCAATTCGGCGTGTGCGCAGACCCCGAAGACGCCGCGTGGATCCCCTCGGCGGGCGCGGACTTCATCGAGGGCCACGTGCAGAAGTTCCTGAAGCCGGCGGAGGAGACGTGGGAGCCGGCCGTCGGGCCGGACGCCCTGCCCTTGCCCCTGGCGGCCTACAACTGTTTCCTGCCGGGCGACCTGAAGGCGACGGGGCCCAACGTCGACACGAAGCGCCTGGCGGCCTATGCGGAGCGGGCCTTCGCGCGGGCGCGCCGGATGGGATCGTCGCTGATCGTTTTCGGTTCCGGGGCCGCGCGCATGATCCCCGGCGGCTGGGCGCGCCAGAAGGCCGACGAGCAGTTGGTCGAGGCGATGCGGATCGTGGGCCCCCTGGCCCATGCCCAGGGGATCACAGTCGCCATGGAGCCCCTCAACCGCGGCGAGACGAATATCCTGAACAGCGTGGCCGACGCCCTCCACTACGTCCGCCGCGCCAAGGCCAAGGGCCTGACCGTCCTGTGTGACTTCTACCATCTGGCGGTCGAAGAGGAGCCGCTCGGCAATCTGGACGCGGCCAAGGGCCTCCTCAGCCACGTCCACATCGCCGAGCCGGTCGGGCGCGTCGCCCCGGGGCCGAACATGACGGACTACAGGCCTTTCTTCGCGAAACTCAAGGCCATCGGGTACGACGCCCGCATCAGCCTCGAGTGCAAGTGGGACGACATGAAGGCCCAACTCAGGCCGACGCTCGAGTTCCTGCGCCGGGAATGGAAGGCGGCCTGACAGAGCGGCCATGGTCACGCTGACCGGTTTTGCGGACGAGATCGGGCCGGACCTCGAACTCCAGGTCCGGACGCTCCAGGCCGTGGGCCTGGGGCACCTGGAACTACGCGGCATCTGGGGCGCGAACGTCCTCGACCTGACGGCCGCCCAGCGCCGCGAGGCCCGGACCTGCCTCCAGGACGCCGGCATCGGCGTCTCGGCCATCGGGTCGCCCATCGGAAAGGTCCGGATCGACGAGCCGTGGGCCGACCACGTCGAGCGATTCAAGATCGCCCTGGACGCGGCCGAGTACTTCGGCGCGCCGTTCATCCGCCTGTTCAGTTACTATCCGCCCGAGGGCGGACGCATCGCCGACCACCGCGACGAGATCATCCGCCGCCTCAACGAGCAGGCCGAGATGGCCCGGGGGCGGCCCGTGCAACTGCTGCACGAGAACGAGCGGGACATCTACGGCGAGGGACCGCAGGCGTGCCTCGACATCGCGCGGAACGTGCCCAGCATAGGGCTCATCTTCGACCCCGCGAACCTCGTCGTGGGCGGCATGCGGCCGCGCGAGGCGTGGCAGATCCTGGCCGACCACGTCGTCTACTTCCACATCAAGGACGCGCTTCTGGCGGACGGGCGGATCGTGCCGGCCGGCGAGGGCGACGGCGACATCGAGGCGATCCTGCGGGACGCGATCCTGGCGCGCGGGTTCGAGGGGTTCCTCTCGCTCGAGCCGCACTTGGCAGTCGCCGGCCAGTTTTCGGGTTTCAGCGGCCCGGACCTCTTCAAGAAAGCCGTCGAGGCGCTCCGGGCGATCCTGGCGCGGCTGGGCGTCGAGGTCGCGTAAGCGGCCGCTCAGCCGCGGCGCTCGGCCAGCCGCCGCTTCATCCGCTCAACCGCGTCGTAGTGGACCGCCATCGAGCCCCTGCCGAGACCCAGGTGGATGTCGGTGTCCTCGCGGCCGTGCCAGTCGGTTCCGCCCGTCTCGAGCAGGCCGAGCCGCTGGGCGGCCTCGCGATAGCGGCGGCCGAGGTTCGCGTCGTGGTCGGGGGTCTGCGTCTCGACGCCGTCGAGCCCCTCGCGGGCGAGCCGCTCGATCCACGCGTCGGTTTCGGACGGGCTCCGATTCAGTTGCCGCGGGTGCGCCAGGACCGCCAGGCCCCGGGCCGCCCGGATCGCGCGGATCGCGTCGACCGGCTCGATCCGCAGCCGATAGACGAACGCGGGCTTGCCGCGCGCCAGGTACTTGTCGAACGCCTCCTCCCACGACTTCACGTGACCCTTGACGATAAGGGCGGCGGCGAAGTGGGCCCGCGTCACGACGCCGCCCTCGCTCTCGCGCCTCACCTCCTCCATCGTCAGGGGCATGCCCAGGCGGGAGAGACGGTCGAGGATGTCGAGGTTGCGCTTCTCGCGGGCGGTGCGCGCGTCCGAAAGTACCCGGTCGAACGCCGCGTCGACCGGGTCGACGTAGTAGCCCAGGATGTGACAGGCCCCGCCTTCGAACTCGGCGGAGATCTCGACCCCGGGGACCACCTCGACGCCGACCTCGCGGCCGACGGCGAGCGCCTCCGGCACGCCGGTCATCGTCTCGTGGTCCGTCAGGGCGATCGCCTTGAGGCCCACCGCCTTGGCGCGGCGGACGACCTCGCTCGGCGTGAAGGCCCCGTCGCTCGCGCTGGAGTGCACGTGCAGGTCCACCAGGTCGGGCTGCGGCGCCTTGCGGATCCTCGCCATGTCACCGTCGGACTCGAAGGGCCGGACGGACGCTCGGTCGCACCGCGCGCCCGGACGTCGTCCCGGCTGGCACAAAGCCCTGCATGGTAGCCGCGCGGCGAAGGCGCCGTCAAGGCACCATCGCCGGGAACAAAAAGGATTGACCGTCGCCTGGCGGGTGCGTAGCCTTGGAGAGCATGATGCGCCGCATGGCCATCCTGATCGCCGCTGCCCTCACGGCGGCTGTGTTGACGGCCGCGCCCCCCGGCGCACGGGGCGGCATCGGCGACCTGCTCGACTCGGTCCGGAGCCGGCTGGACCCCGTCCTCCTCGCCTACGACCTTCTGGTCGAGCCCGATCAGGAGGTGACGATCGCGGCCGCGCTCAGGACCGGCCTGCGCCTCGAAGGGATCGAAGGCAAGCGGCTCCAGTTCTACTCGGGCGACCTCCTCCTGGACGAGGCCCGGACGGATGCCGACGGCAAGGCGTCGCTCAAGTGGCGCGTTCCCGAGGAGCCCGGCGACTACGCCATCACGGTCAAGGTCCATCCCGACGACCAGGGGGAACGCCGCGCGGAGGACGCCCAACTGCTGGTGGCCGCCCGGCGGAAGGACGCGGCCTTGGTCGTCGTCGACCTCGATAAGACGCTGGTCGCGTCGGGCTTCGCGCGCGTGCTGGTCGGCGGCGCCAAGCCCATGGACGGCGCCGACGTCGTCATGACCCGCCTGGCGAAGGACCACACCATCGTCTACCTGACGCATCGGCCCGACTTCCTGGGTCCGACGAGCAAGGCCTGGCTCTCGCAGAACCGGTTCCCGCCGGGGCCGGTCCTGACGAGCAGCCTGACGACACTCTTGGCGGGGAGCGGCAAGTACAAGGCCGACCGCCTGGAGTCCATCAAGCGGACCTACGCGAACGTGAAGATCGGCATCGGCGACAAGATCTCCGACGCCCAGGCCTACGTCCAGAACGGCGTCCGGTCGATCCTCATCCTCGAGGTCGACTGGACCGACGACGAGGCCGAACACTACGAGAAGTTGGCCGCCAAGGTCGGCGGCCTGCCCGACGCGGTGGACGTGGTCACCAACTGGTCCGAGATCGCGTCCGTCCTGTTCGACGGCGCCCGCTCCACGAAGGACGCGATGGTCAAGCGGCTGCGGGAGGTGGCGGCCGACCTGCGCCGCCACGGCAGAGACTGACCCGCCCCCTTCGCCCGACAGGGGCCTCGAGATGAGACGACTCCTCGCGCTGGCGGCTTCGGTCGCGGTCGTGTGGCTCGCGGCCGCACCGCCGGCCGGCGCCGCCGAGGCCAAGGCCGAGCCGACCGTCCTGATCGTCTTCCCGTTCGACTCGCCCGGCGACGATGGCAAAGAGGGGAACCAGTTCGCCGAGAACCTGCGGCTGCGCGGCCAGCGGCTCGGCTTCGTGACGGTCGACCGGCTGAGCGTCAAGGACGCCATGTCGGGCCAGGCGATGCCCGGCCTGG
>CAYGZE010000421.1:0-4096 GCA_964354185.1 uncultured Anaerolineales bacterium
ATCGACTGGCCGCCTGAGTTATCTTGAGCCCAAGTTGCGTTGTAGTATTAGGCCTGGCGGGCAAGTTCGGAATGGACGGCAACGGCAAGAGCCAACGGCAACGGCGGCCGATGGCGGGAGCGAGGACCGGGAAATGGGGGCGAGCGCCGGGGGCGGGCCTCAACTAGCCCCCGACGGCAGAGCATTCTGCATCGTGAATCGCAACCGGCCATCGGAGAACTACTTGTAGCGCGGGTGTACGCCCGCGCCACATGTCCCAGACCCCACGGCCGCGGGGGGTAAACCCCCGCGCTACAGGGCTTGATGCAAGATGTTCGGCAGTCGGGGGTGCGGTTCCGATCCCGCGTGGTCGCCGCGGCGACCGCCCTACCCCCGCGGCGTCAGCCGCGAGCCGGCTTCGCCTGCCAGACCTGGGGGAGGGCAAGACCCGCCCGCCGCCACGCTGGCGAGACCGTGATGGCCGTGGAAAAGTAGCATGTCCCCGTTCTCCCGGTATCCCTTCGCTACTCGCCGACCTGTCCGGTCTGAGGGGCTGGCAAGGGCGGCATCCCCCGCGCCGCTCGATAGGCGTCCTCCTGCCTTCTCTCCTCCGCACTGAGGTCTTTGGCAGACTTCTGGTAGTACCAACTGACCTTGTCATCTGGCTCGCTCATGGCGCCCCAGTCGCTCCACAGGAAAAACCGCTCCCCCCCATGGCAGGGCTCCGGGCACCACAGGACGAAGTGCCTCACTTTGCTTTGGGGGCGAACCCGCTCGCCGGCCGGAGTGACCGGCGAATACACATATCGCCGCCCGCAGCCCGGGCAGATCCAAAGATCGGCAGGCGCAGAGGCCTTCAGTCTGAGTTCATCGGTGAAGTACGCACCGTCCTCGCTCCCATAGCCCAAAGAATCCCAATCCATGTGCCGGCTTATGTCTGCCAGATGGGATTCGCAACGAAGATAGGCCACGTGGCGCGACACGACCATCCACAGCCAGCACGCTCCGAGCACCAGCGCCAGCACCGCAAAGCCTGCGCACAGCAACAACCTGCGCCAAGTGCCTGGGACAGACTTGCCGCTCCTGGAACCAATTGGATTCCCCGGGATTCTCGGGGACACCTACAACCGCGTTCGTCAAGGGCGCACCCGTCCTGGAGGTCCGGCCGTGACCGTGACGTTCATGTTGGTATCCTGACAGCATTCCGGCGTCCCGTCAAGGGCGTGCCGCGCGGGGGCGGGAGCGTGCGAGAGACGAAATGAGGACCACGGGTTGGCCCTGGGTACGGCGACGGGTCTTCGCTGCGCTTCGACAAGCAACCCGTGGCACGTGAACGGCGCAATGCAGCGGCCGGCCACGGCGTGCCGTGGCCCTACAGGAGAAGCGTCGCGGGATACTGCCTATCGCCCGATCTTTGGGGGCTCGCGGCGGCTACTCGTGGCAGCGGCAGAAGCCGGCGGCCACCTGGAGTGTGCCGTCGAGGAAGGCCCGGACGGCCGTCTCGGGCGTGTAGCCGTCGGCCACGACGAGGGGCCGGATGCCCGCGGCTTTCAGGTCCTCGGCCGCGCGCCACCCCATGCCGCCGCAGAGGACGGCGTCGCAGCCTTCGAGGGCGGCGACGACCTCGGCGTGGCTGTGGGCGTGATCGTGATGGTGCGCGCCGTCCGCGCTGCCCGTGCACTCGCCCTTGGCGTGGGCCGTGAAGGTGTTCGCGCGGACCTCGCGGCCGGCGACCTTCCCGTCGGCCACGTCGAAGACGATGAAGCACCGGCTCTGGCCGAAGTGGGAGGAAATGGCCGCGCCGTCACTCGAAGCGACTGCGATCTTCACGAGGCGTCTCCTTTGTCCTGGCGGGGCGCATCGGTCTCGGGCATCACGCGGATGCCGTGCCTCCCACCGCGTCCTGCGCCGCGCTCGGAGCGGCCCGCCGGGCCGTGACAGGCGCAGCGTCCGCGGCCGTGACCGCCTGCGGCGGCGGAGTTCGGCGAAGCCGGGCCGGCACAGCCGCAGTCCTCCGCGGCGCGGTGGATGGCGGGGCTTTGGCACGCGGGGCAGGCCTCGGGCCGGCCCGTGCCGTGGGGCACTTCCCATACGTGTTGACATGCGTCGCACTGGAACCGTCTCATCGGCGTCACCTCCACAGGGCCGCCTTCGATCCGCAAGGGGCGGCCCTCGACGAGGGCCTGGGCGACCTTGCGGCGTGCGGCCTCGATGATGCGGCCGAACGTCTGCCGCGACACGTTCATTCGCCCGGCGGCCTCCTCCTGGTACAGGCCGCCGAGGTCCGCCAGGCGCAGGGCCTCGAGTTCGTCGACGCCCAGGACGACCGGCTGGCCGCGGGCCCGGGGCCCGCCGAGGGGGCCGAACCGGCCGCACCGCGGCGTACCGCACACCCGTCGGCAACAGGGGGGCCTGGGCATCGGGGCGTCTCCCTTCCGACCCCCATTATGGGCAAATGCCCAAAACGTGTCAAGGGGGAAATCGCGGGGGTGCGGTTTCTCTGACCGCAAAGAGCGCAAAGGACGCAAAGGGAAACGGGCGAGAGGCAACCAATGACGGAACGGATAGTGCCTGAGTGCCTGAGTTCCTGAGTGCCTGAGTAGCGGCGTAACGGCGGGCGGCGAAAGCACTGCGCCTAGGCCACGATCACGGCGGGGCGGACTTCGTGATCTCCCCGAGGACCACCGTCGCGTAGGCGCCCGGGGGGAGGGTGAAGGAGACGAGGAGGTCGTCGCCCTCGGCGGCGACGGCGGCGCCGGTCAGGGGGAACCGCAAGGGCCGCCGGTCGCCGCGCAGGCGCAGGGCCTTGACGCGCTCGAAGTCCTCCGGGGCGATCCGCTCGGTCGCCAGGACCTCGCGCTCCAGGTCGCCGGGGCGGCCGGAGGCCAGCGTCACGCGGTGGCCGACGATGGGCCCGGAGGGGCTGATCTCGAACCGCGCGGCCCGGGGGGCCTCCGCGTCGGGATGCTCGACGAGGAAGACGGCGCCGCCGCGCCCGCCTGCCACGGCGGAGCCAAGCGAAGCCGGGCCGCCGCCCGGGCGCGGGTGGATGTAGGCAAGGTCGCCGGCCTCGACGCGGTCGAAGGAGTCGAGCCGCCGGTCGAGCACGGCGTTGAAGAGGGCCGACTGGCACGCGGCGATGAAGAGTTTGGCGAGTTGCTTGGGCAGGTTGCGCGCGGCCCGCTCGGGGTCGCCGGTGCGGAGGAGGGCCGAGAGGACCCGCAGGCGGTCGGTCTGGCCGGTCATGAGGCGGCGGGCGCCCTCCAGGTCGCCCGCGTCGTAGGCGCGGCGGCCCTCGGCCAGGCGGCGCGAGTCGCTCGCGACGGGCCGGCCGAGGAACCGGTCGCAGAAGCCGCGGTAGTCGCCCAGGACCAGGTCGCGGCCCAGCAGGTGGTTGTCGGCCCGGCGGCCGAAGCGCTGGTAGTCGAACCAGTTGGGCACGCCGCGCGCCTGGAGGACGTCGAGGACCCGCGCGGCGGCCCCGCGCGCCCCCGGGCGGCAGCCGCGGATGCGGACCTCGAAGCGGTTGCCCGCGAGGTGGCCCACTTTGAGTTTGTTGCGGTGGCGCGAGACGGCCAGGACGCGGACGCCGGGAAGGTCGAGGTGCATGGCCTTGTCGATATCCACATGTTCCAGGCTCATCCACTGGCGGGCGACGGACTGGGCGTCCTTGAGGCCGGCCATGCCGACGACGTGGCGCGGGCGGCCGAGGGCCCGGGCGACGGCGTCGGCGGCCTCCAGCGACCCAATCCCCGTCTTCTCGACCAAGAGGTACACGTGGGTGCCGGCGCCCGACGGATGGTAGAGGGGGACCTCGGTGACGCGGAAGTCCTCGGGCCGCTCCTTGATGCGTCCGCCGGTGCCAGGCAGGTCGGTCGTCAGGTAGCGCATGGGCGGGGCCTCACGGGTGGCGGCGCAGGAAGTCCTGGACCTCGGCGGCGGTGGGCATGCTGGGCTGGGCGCCGAGTTTGAGGCAGGCCAGGGCCCCGGCGGCGTTGGCCACGCGCGCGGCCGCGACGAGGCCCGTCCCGCGGACGCACTCGAGGGCCAGGGCGGCCGTGAAGGCGTCGCCGGCGGCCGTCGTGTCGACCGGGTCGATGCGGAAGGCCGGGACGCA
>CAYGZE010000422.1:0-4078 GCA_964354185.1 uncultured Anaerolineales bacterium
CAGTTGCAGCCGAGCGGCGCGGACGAGGAGGCCGAGTACCGCGTCTTCAAGATCACCAAGGGCGATCCGATTGCCGTCGCCCAGACGATCGACGACCTCTTCAACCCCAGGCCCGTCCTGCCGCAGCAGGGCCAGCCGCAGCCCCAGCAGCCCCCGCAGCAGCGAGGCCAGCGCGGCCAGCCGCCGCAGCCGCAGCAGCCGCAGCAGATCGTCATGCCCAAGCCGACGGTGGTCGTCGTCCCCGACCTCCAGACCCGCAGCATCATCGTCCGCGCCAAGCCCGTCGACTTCGAGGTTATCGAGCCCCTGGTCAAGCACCTCGACCAGAAGTCCACGGTCGTGAGCGAACTCAGGGTCTTCTCGCTGAAGAACACGGACGCGGCGGAGGTGGCCACGAACCTCCAGGAACTCTTCCGCCCGGCCGCCTCGGCCGCCCAGGCCAGACAGCCGGGCCAGCCCGCCCAGCCGGGCCGGCGCACTGCCCAGCGGGAGCGGGCGGAACAGGTCCAGCGGATGCTCGAACTGCGCGGGGCCGAGGGCACCGTCCCTGTCGACGCCTCCACGCTCGTGAGCATCTCGGCCAACCGCCAGACCAACTCGGTCGTCGTGGCCGCACCGGCCGACGCCATGGGGATCATCGCCCACCTCGTCGAGGAACTCGACCAGTCGGCCGCCCTGACCAAGGTGCCCGTTGTGCGCATGTACCCGCTCAAGGCCGCCGAGGTCGCCTCCACCGTCCAGGCCGTCGAGGCGATCTTCGCGGCGCCTGCCGCGCGGCAGGGCGGGCGCGGCGCGGCCGCCGTCCCGGCCGCCAACGAGGCCCCCGTCATCGTCACGGGTGACGAGGCCGGACGGCTCGTCATCGTCTCGGCCGCGACCGAGAAGCACGACCTCATCGCCAAGGTCATCGAGGAGATCGATGCCGCGGCCGGCACCGACGCCCTTGCCGTCAAGGTCTACCGCGTCCAGTACGCCGAGGCGACCGGCCTGGCCGACGCGCTCCAGGCGACCCTGACCACCGCCACGGGCGGGGGCGGGCGCCGGGGGGGCGGCGCGACCGCCAGCGGCGGCATCCGCATCAGCGCCGACGCCAGCAGCAATTCCCTGGTCGTCCGTGCATCGGCCGAGGAGCACGAGCGGATCGCCAAGTTGATCGAGGAGATGGACATCGCCCCGGCCCTCCAGTACGCCGTCCGGACGATCCCCCTCGCGAAGGCCGACGCGTCGGCCGTGGCCGCGACGCTCAATCGGATGTTCGCCGCCGCGCCGACGCGCGGCGGGCGCGGCGTGTCGGCCGTCCGGCAGGGAAGCGTCATCATCGAGGGCGACCCCGCCGCCAAGATGCTCCTCATCCGCGCCGACGACGAGGCCTTCGCCAAGATCGAGGAACTCGTCAAGGGGCTCGACGAGGCGACCGCCTCGACCGACCGGCCGCCCACCGTCATCGCCCTGAAGCACGGCGACGCCGCCAGCGTCGCCTCCTCGCTCCAGCAGATTTTCACGCCCGCGCGCGGCCAGCGCCAGAACCCCGAGGACGTCGTGACCGTGGCCGGCGAGCCCGTCTCGAACAGCCTGATCGTCACCGCCAGCGAGGCCAACCTCGTTAAGGTCCAGGCCCTGCTCGAGCAACTCGACACCGAGACGGCCGGCGGCGTCCGGACGGAACTCGTCGCCCTGAAGAAGGCCAAGGCCGCCGACCTAGCGACCGTGCTGTCGGCGGTGGCGTCGGGGTCGTCTCAGCCCGCGTGGGGGCGCGGCCGGTACGGCGCGCCGCCCTCGGCGTCGGCCCGCGCGGCCGTCGTGACGGCCGATGCCGCGAGCAACACGCTCGTCCTGAGCGGCCCGGCATCGGAGGTGGAGCGCCTCAAGGAGATGGCCCTCCAGTTGGACGAGTCGGCCGCCAAGTTCGAGTCGGCCGTCGTCAAGGTGTACCCCCTGAAGACGGCGGACGTCCAGACGACCGTGACGGCCATCCAGCAGATGTTCGGCGACCGGACGGGCGGCGCCAGCCGCTGGATCCGCTTCAGCCGCGGCGTGACGGACCTGTCGGACGAGGTGACCGTCGCCGGCGACGAGGTCGGCCGCCTGGTCATCGTCTCGGCCCCGGCCGACAAGCACGAACTCATCGCCAAGGTGATCGAGGAGATGGACGCCGCCGCGGGCACCGACACGCTCGCCGTCAAGGTCTACAAGGTCCAGAACGCCGAGGCGACGGGCCTGGCCCAGGCGCTGGAGTCGGCGCTGAGCAAGGCGGCCGGCGCCGGCGGACGCCGCGGCGGCGGCCCGGCCGCCGCGCCGGGCGGCCTCCGCATCAGCGCCGACGCGAGCAGCAACTCGCTCGTCGTCCGCGCGTCGGAAGAGGACCACGAGCGGATCGCCAAGTTGATCGAGGAGATGGACGTCGCCCCGGCGGCCCAGTACGCCGTCCAGACCATCCCCCTGAAGAATGCCGACGCGGAGACCGTCGCCGCGAGCCTGACCCGCGTGTTCACGACGCCCGGGGTCGGCCGGTTCGGCCAGGGCGCGGGTCGCCAGAACGTCGTCATCGAGGGCAACCGCGACTCGCGGACGCTCATGGTCCGGGCCGACCTGCCGACGTTCGAGAAGATCCAGAAACTCGCCCAGGAGTTGGACGAGACGAGCGGGGCGGGGCAGACGACGCCGACGCTGATCCCCCTGCAGTTCGCCCAGGCCGCCGCCGTCGCCCCCGCGCTGGCCCAGGCGTTCGCGCCGCCGCGCGGCGAACGCGTCTCGCCCGAGAACCAGGTCACGGTCGTTCCCGAGCCGGCCTCCAACAGCCTCATCGTGACGGCCGGCCCGCAGAACATGCCGAAGGTCGAGGAACTCGTCGCCAAGTTGGACACCGAGGGGGCCACGGGCGTCCGGCGGGAGTTCCTCATCCTCACCAAGGCCAAGGCGGTCGAACTGGCCGACGTCCTGTCGCGCGTCTACGGTACGGCGCGCCGCGGCGGCGCCGTCGCCGGCCCGGACGTGGTCGTGGCGGCCGACGCCGCCTCCAACGCCCTCGTCATGACCGGCCCGGCGGCCGAACTCGAGAAACTGAAGACCATGGCCAAAGACCTCGACCAGGCCACCGCGGCCACCGCGCCGAGCGTCTACATCCTGCCCCTCAAGAACGGCGACGCCGTGACCGTCTCCGCCATGGTGCGCGACCTCTATACCCAGCAGGTGGCCGCCGCCGCCAAGGCCGGCCGCAGCCTCGAACCGCTGGCCGTCTCCTCCGACGAACGGGCCAACGCCCTCGTCCTCGCCACCAGCGAGGAGATGTACCGGCAGGTCCAGGAGTGGGTCGGCAAGGTCGAAGAGATGACCCCCGCCCGCGGGAACCTGAGGATCATCACCCTCCAGTACGCCGACCCGGTCGAGGTGCAGAACGCGATCGACCGGCTGTTCGGCCAGGGCGGCACGCAGGGCGCCATCCCGGTCCGCCAGCCGGGCGGCCGCACGCGCCGCCCGAGCGGCCCGCGCGGGCCCGCCGGCGGGGCAGGGACCGTGGGCGCGCGCGGCACGGGCAAGGTCGAGACGACCGTCCTTCCGGAGCAGCGCTCGATCCTCATCGACGCCTCCGACGAAGACTTCGAGACGATCCGGAAACTCATCGAACTCCTGGACGCGGCCGCCGCCGGCACGAAACGCCAGGTCCAGGTCTTCACTGTCGAGAACGCCACCAACACCCAGGTCGCCACGTCCCTGAACGCGATGTACCAGGCCGCCACGCCCCCCGGCGCCCCGGAACAGGACCGCGTCACCATCACGGCGCTGCCGCAGACCCACGCCGTCGTCGTCACCGCCAGCCAGGAGAAGATGGACGAGGTCGCCCACCTGATCGAGCAACTCGACAAGGAGGAGGTCTCGCCGCAACTGGAGTTCCGCATCTACCCCCTGACCAACGCGATGCCGACGAAGATCCTCGCGACGCTCCAGCAGATGCTGGCCCAGGTCCGCCAGGCCCGCCCGGGCGAGACGGTCAACGCCCAGGCCGACGAGCGGACGCGGTCGATCATCGTGACGGCGCGCGGCACGCTCTTCGACCAGGTGGGCAAGATCATCGAGGCCC
>CAYGZE010000423.1:0-4050 GCA_964354185.1 uncultured Anaerolineales bacterium
CGTCGTCGGCTTCGGCAACGGCGACTACGGGGCCGACACGACCGGCCTGGCCGCCGCCGTCAAGACGCCCGGCGGGAAGACCCACGACGCGGCCGCCGACTTCTCCGTCAAGGCCAACCCGGCGGGGCCCTGGAGTTACGGCCAACTCGCCCCCGGCCCGGCGCCGAAGGCCGACACGTTCGCCCCGTTCCCCCAGGGCGTGACCGAAGTGGCCATCGGCAGCCTGAGCAACCCCGGCTCCGGCGCGTGGGAGGACGTCCTGAGCGACAAGCACCCGTACCAGCGGGTGCCGCACACCGCCGACGTCATCCGCACGCTGCGGACGATCGGCGGCGACGGCCGGCCGCTCTTTCTGTCGGAGTACGGCATCGGGAGCGCCGTGGACCTCCTTCGCGTCGTGCGGCAGTACGAGCAGATCGGCGCGGCCGACGCGGACGACGCGCGGCTCTACCGCGGCTTCCGCGACCGGTTCCTCGCCGACTGGGCCGCCTGGCGGATGGACGAGGCCTTCGACCGGCCCGAGGACTTCTTCGCCCAGTCGAACGCCCGCATGGCGGCCCAGCGGCTGCTGGGCCTGAATGCCATCCGCTCGAATCCGAGCGTTGTCGGCCACAGCCTGACGGGCACCGTGGACCAGGGCATGACCGGCGAGGGCCTGTGGACGACGTTCCGCGAACCGAAGCCGGGGACGTCCGACGCCGTCTTCGACGGCTTCGCCCCGCTGCGATGGTGCCTCTTCGCCGAGCCGCCGAACGTCTACCGCAAGGGGACCGTGCGGCTGGAGGCCGTCCTGGCGAACGAAGACGCGCTCCGGCCGGGCAAGTATCCCGTGCGGCTCCAGGTCGTGGGGCCGGGGCCGACGCGCGTCCTGGAGCGGACGGTCGAGGTCGTGATCCCGGAGGCCCGCGACGGCGCGGAGCCGCCGAGGGTCCTGCCCGTCTTCGCGGAGGACGTGGTCATCGACGGCCCCGAGGGGATGTACCGGTTCCTGGCGACGTTTGAGCGCGGGGCGGCGGCCGCCGGCGAGGCCGTTGAGTTCCGCGTGTGCGACGCGGAGCGGATGCCGGCCGTCGCGCCGGAGGTCGCGCTCTGGGGCGACGATGCCGGCCTGGCCGCGTGGCTCCGGGCGCACGGCGTGCGCTCGCGGCCGTACGCCGCCGAACCGCCCGCGGGGCGCGAGGTGATCCTGGCCTCGGGCAAGCCGCCGGAGGGCGGGGCCGCGGCATTCGCGGAACTCGCCCGGCGGATTGCCCGAGGATCGGTCGCCGTGTTCCTCACGCCCGCGACGCTCGCCCGGGGCGACCAGCCGACCGGCTGGGTGCCGCTCGAAAAGAAGGGGACGCTCGAGAACCTGCCCTCGTGGCTCTACCACAAGGACGAGTGGGCCAAGCGGCACCCCATCTTCGACGGCCTGCCCGCCGGCGGCCTGATGGACTACGCCGTCTACCGCGACGTCATCCCGGACCAGGCGTGGTGCGGCCAGCCGCCGCCGGCCGAGGCGGTGGCCGGTGCGAACAACGCCGCCATCGGCTACTCGTCGGGCCTCCTGGTGGCGGTCCACCGGCTGGGGGCGGGGCGGTTCGTCCTCAGCACGCTCCGCGTCCGCGAGAACCTCGGGCCCGACCCGGTGGCCGAGCGGCTGCTTAGAAATATGTTGAACGATGCGGCCCGCGACGCCGCCAAGCCGTTCGCGGATTTGCCGCCCGATTTCGAGGACACGCTCAAGGCGCTCGGCTACCGCTAGCGCTCCGTCATGGGTCGCCCCGCGGGTGCCACGGCTGCGCCGTGTGCAGCCGTGCTTGTTGCGGCACGAGGCACGGTTGCTGGACGGCGCAACCGTGGCACCCGAAATCGGGCGTGGTGCGGGCCCAGGAAAAAGAGGAGGACTCACGATGGCGAACCACACGCCGACGCGGGACGAGGCCCTGGCGCTCCTCAAGGAGTTCAACCAGAGCGAGGGCCTGGTGAAGCACGCCCTGGCCGTCGAGGCCGCGATGCGCTATAGCGCCCGCAAGCGCGGCCAGGACGCGGACCTGTGGGGCCTCGTCGGCCTCGTCCACGACCTCGACTACGAGCGGTTCCCCCAGGAGCACTGCAAGAAGACCGCCGAAATCCTGCGCGAGCGCGGCTGGCCGGAGGAGGTCATCCGGGCGGCCGTCTCGCACGGCTGGGGCGTCTGCTCCGACGTCGAGCCCCAGAGCGACCTCGAGAAGGTCCTCTTCGCGGTGGACGAACTGACGGGCCTCGTGGTGGCGACGGCGCTGGTGCGGCCGTCGAAGAGCGTCCTCGACCTGGAGGCCCGGAGCGTTCGCAAGAAGTGGAAGGACAAGGCGTTCGCGGCCGGCGTCGACCGCGCCCTCATCGAGCAGGGGGCCGCGCGCCTGGGCGTGGACCTGGCCGAGTTGATCACCGATACGATCCTGGGCATGCGCGAGGCGGCCGACGCCCTGGGCCTGCGCGGCACCGTCGCCGGCGCCTGAGCGGTCCGCGATGGGGCGGCGCCTTGTGCCCGTACGTGTTTGGCGTGCCTGGCAAGTTCTGATGGGCGGGTGCCACTGGTGGCTTGTCCACCAGTGCCGCTCGGAGGCGCACTGGCTGCAAGCAGCCAGTGGCACCCTCGTTACGGGCACGCCAGACACGTTCTTGTGCCCGCGCGGCCGGGGGGGTAGCATCGCGGGCTCAGCGACGTAAGGAGCGCGGCATGACGAGCGGCATGGGCAGGCGCGAGTTCCTGGCGGGGGCAGCGGCCGGGGCGGCCGCCATCGCGCTGGCGCGGCCCGCGCCGGCCGAGGAGGCCAAGACCGTCATGGAAGACCTCGGGTTCCCCCTCGTCGACTTCCACGTCCACCTCGACAACCTGGGCCTGGAGAAGGCCCTGGCGATTTCCGAGAAGCGCGGCGTCCGGTTCGGCATCGTCGAGCACGCCGGCCGGAAGGAGAACGAGTACCCCGTGGTCCTCTCGAGCGACGCGGACCTCGCGCGGCACCTCGAGGCGCTCGAGGGCAAGGGCGTCTACCGCGGCGTCCAGGCCGAGCGGCTCGACTGGGTGCCGTGCTTCTCGAAAGAGATAATCGCGCGGCTGGATTACGTCCTGACGGACGCCCTCACGTTCCTCGAGAAGGACGGGCGCTGGGTGGAACTCTGGAAGACCGAGAAGGTGCGGATCGGCGACAAGCAGGACTTCATGGAGCGTTACGTGGCCCACCACCTGCGCGTCATCCGGGAGACGCCGATCGACATCCTAGCGAACGGGACGTTTCTGCCGCAGGCCCTCCAGGGCGAGTTCGACACGCTGTGGACGCCGGAGCGGATGAAGCGGATCATCGACGCGGCGGTCGCGTGCGGCGTGGCGATCGAGATCAACTCGAGTATGCGCCTCCCGCGCCCGGCCTTTCTCAAGATGGCGCGGGAGGCCGGGGCGCGGTTCTCGTTCGGCTCGAACTTCCGCGGGCCGGACGTGGGGAAACTGGACTACTGCGTCGAGACGGCCAGGGCGCTCGGCCTGAAGCGCGAGGATATGTTCACGCCCGCGCCGCCCGGCAAGAAGCCCGTCGAGGTCCGCACGTTCGGCAAGTGAGCGCCGCCGCCGCGGGTCGCCGTCGCCGCGCGGCCCGCAGCGGACCGCCGTTGCCACATCACCCGGATTCCCCTATAATCGCTCTCGGCGGAACCCATCCACGGTGAAGGTGCCATGGCAGAGCCGGACTACTACGAGGTCCTGGGCGTTCCCCGCACGGCGGGCGAGGATGAGATCCGGAAGGCCTATCGGCGCCTGGCGCGGAAGTACCACCCCGACCTCAACCCCAACAGCAAGGAGGCCGAGCGGAAGTTCAAGCAGTTGGGCGAGGCCTACGAGGTCCTCATCGACGCCGAGAAGCGGAAGTCGTACGACCAGTTCGGCGCGGCCGGGATCCACATGGGGGCCGGCGCGGGCGCGGGGGCCGGCGGCCGGCCGGGGGGCATCCGGTACACGTGGACGGGTGAAGGGTCGCCCTTCGAGGACGTCGCGTTCGAGGCGTTCGGCGGCGCCACGGGCCGGCCGGAGAGCCT
>CAYGZE010000424.1:0-4036 GCA_964354185.1 uncultured Anaerolineales bacterium
CGCTGGATGCCATCGAGTACGCCAACGGCCCCGCCGACTCACCCTGGGGCGCGCGGCGGGCCAAGGCCGGGCACCCGGCCCCCTTCAACATGAAGTACATCGAGATCGGCAACGAGAACGGCGGGCCCCTGTACCAGGAACGCTACCGCCTCTTCTGGGACGCAATCAAGGCCCGCTATCCGCAGATGATCCTCGTGGCCGACCAGATGACCGACCGGCGGCCCACTGAGATCGTGGACGAGCACTACTACTCGAACCCCGAGTTCTTCATCACGAGCGCCAGCAAGTACGACGCGTACAAGCGCGACGGCGCCAAGGTCTACGTCGGCGAGTATGCCGTCACGCAGAACTGCGGCAAGGGGAACCTGAGGGCCGCCGTCGGCGAGGCCGCCTTCATGACCGGCATGGAACACAACGCCGACGTCGTCGTCATGGCCTCGTACGCGCCCCTGTTCGTCAACGTGGGCTGGCGGCAGTGGAACCCCGACGCCATCGCCTTCGACAGCGGCGGCGTCTACGGAACGCCGTCCTACCACGCGCAGGCGATGTTCAGCGCGAACCGGGCCGACGTGGTGCTGCCCCTGGAACTCGAGTCGCCCCTCGTCGAGACCGGGCCCCAGGGCGGGGCGATCGGCGTCGGCACCTGGGCCACACAGGCCGAGTACAAGGACATCAAAGTCACCCGCGGCGACCAGGTGCTCTTCGCGTCGGACTTCTCCAAAGGCACCGACCGCTGGAAGTTCATCCGCGGCGACTGGAAGGTCGAAGACGGCGCCCTGCGGCAAACGAGCAGCGAGACCGACGTCCGCGCCATCTTCGGCGACAAGGCCTGGACCGACTACACCCTTACCCTGAAGGCCCGCAAGATCGGCGGGGCCGAGGGCTTCCTTATCATGTTCCGCGTCCAGGACGACAACGCCAAGTCCTGGTGGAACCTGGGCGGGTGGGGCAATGCCAGGCACGCCATCGAAGTGGGCGGCGTCATCGGCAACGGCGTCCCCGGCCAGATCGAGACCGGCCGCTGGTACGACATCCGTGTCGAGCTCAAGGGCCCCGCCATCCGCTGCTACCTCGACGGCAAACTCATCCACGAAGTGCCGTACCCCTCCTTCAAGTCGCTGTACGCCGTCGCCGGCCACTCGAACGCCACCGGCGAGGTCATCCTAAAGGTGGTGAACGTCTCGGCCTCGGCCCAGGAGACGCAGATCGAACTGCGCGGCGCGGGGAAGGTGGATTCGGCCGCGACGGCGCTGGTGCTGGCGTCGGCCAGGCCCGAGGACGAGAACTCACTCGAGGAACCCCGGAAGGTCGTGCCGGCCGTCCGGACCCTCGGCAGCGCCGGCGATCGTTTCCGCCACACCTTCCCGGCGAACTCGGTGACGATCCTGCGCCTGAAGGCGGCCCCGTAGCGCGAGCCGAGGCCATGTTTTGCAGCGGGCCGTGGCACACACGTGACCGTAACTTGCTGTCTTATGAAAGGAGCGCAACGATGACCCGTTCGGACCTGGGACTTGTGCGCAGGTTGGCCGGCGTGCTGGCGGCGTGCGTTGCCCTGGCGCTGGTCAGCCCGGCCGTGGTGCGTGCGGCCGAGTTCCGCCGCCTGCCGGTCAAGGAGTACCGCGACAAGATGAAGGCCGGCTGGATCGGCCAGATCGCGGGCGTCTCGTGGGGCGCGCCCACGGAGTTCAAGTTCGCCGACAAGATCATGCCCGAGGCGAACGTCCCGAAGTGGACGCCCCGGATGATCAATGACGCCTTCGGCCAAGACGACCTGTACGTCGAGATGACGTTCCTGCGTTCGATGGAGCAGTACGGCCTGGACGTCTCGATCCGGCAGGCGGGCATCGACTTCGCCAACAGCGGTTACCCGCTCTGGTGCGCCAACAACGCCGGGCGGACCAACCTTCGCAACGGCATCGCGCCGCCCGACTCGAGCCACCCGAAGTTCAGCCGGTGCCCCAACGACATCGACTACCAGATCGAGGCGGACTACTCCGGCCTCATCGCCCCCGGCCTGCCCAATACGGCCATCCGGATGGGTGAGAAGTTCGGGCGCCTCATGAATTACGGCGACGGCGTCTACGGCGGCCAGTTCATGGGCGGCATGTACGCCGAGGCCTTCTTCGAGACCGACATCCTCAGGATCATCAAGGCGGGCCTTCAGAGCATCCCCGAGAAGTGCCAGTACGCCGAGATGGTCCGCGACATGGTCGCCTGGTTCCGCGAGGAACCCGGCGACTGGCAGCAGACCTGGCACAAGGCCCAGAAGAAGTACCGCGAGGACCCCGCCTACCAGAAGGCCTCGAACGGCGGCATCGACGTCAAGATTAACGGCGCCTGCGTCCTCATGGGCCTGCTGTACGGCAAGGGCGACCTCGACCAGACGATCGTCATCGCCATGCGCTCGGGCCAGGACTCCGACTGCAACCCCTCCAGCGCCGGCGGCGTGCTCTTCACCACGATCGGCTTCTCGAAACTCCCCGACCGCTTCACCAAGGAACTGGACGAGAAGGCCGTCTTCAGCCATACGGCCTACAACTTCCCGGCCCTCATCGGCGTCTGCGAGAAACTCGCCCGCCAGGCGCTCGAGCAGGCGGGCGGCCGCATCGAGAAAGACGACGCCGGCAACGAGATCTTCGTCATCCCCGTCCTCGCGCCCAAGCCGAGCCCGCTGGAACTCTCGTGGGACCCCGGTCCCATCGCCGGCAGCCGCTTCACCGAGGAGGAGATGGCCAAGATCAACGCCGGCCCGAAACAGGACTTCGCGAAGTTCGCCCCCGGCTGGAAGATGGCCAACTGCGGCACGGAGATGGACCCCGGCCTCCGCGGCGACCTGCGCGGCAAGAAGAACGTCTTCGTCACGCATCCGCTCAACCGCGAGACGGGATGCGCCCTCTCGAAGACCGTCGAGGTCCCCGCCGACAAGAAGACCGTGCTGCGGCTGACCGTCGGGCACCACGAGCAGGGCGACTGGACGCTCATCGTCCGGGCCGACGGCAAGGAACTCCTCAAGAAGTCCGTTGGCAAAGACACCGCGACGGGCGGCTGGATGGACGCGGACGTGGACCTCTCGGAGTTCGCCGGCAAGAGTGTCAAACTGGAACTCGTCAACCAGCCGAGCGGTTGGGCGTTCGAGGCGGCGTACTGGGCCAGGATTGCCGTCGAGAGCACCTAGCGGTTTCGCAGGACTCCTGCGCGGCGGGTCTCCCGGACCCGCCGCGCGGTTCGCCAACGTGCCCTCTGATCCCGGCGTCAGGGTCGGCGTGGTCAAGCTCCTGCCGTACCACTCGAACCGGCCCGTGCCCGAGCCGGTGCCACCTGGAGTTCCCCGCCCGGCCGTGAGGTGAAAGCGGAACCGCACGGGCTTGCCCGCCAGTGCTCTTCGCCCGCGAAACGTGCCCGCGAGCCACTGCCGAAATTGCTGTAAGTCCACTTTTTACAATCCGAAAAACGGGTTGGCGCGCGCGGAATTTGCCGATTTTGGGGCCCGGCGGCGGGGCAAATCGGCCCTGGCGCTAGCGCCAGGGGCGTCGGCCCTCCGAAATGTTAAGATAGGCAAGACAAAACGCGTCGGTTTTCGATCGTTTTTTGACGTTTTGCGCGCGAACTATGACACTTTGGGTCGGTTTTCGTACGCTTTTGACGGCTTTTTGCGCTCGATGGGTAGCGATACGTCAATACCACTTACGTCAATGACGGACACGCCGTGTCCGAAATAGGGCCAGAAGAGGAGTCGCCAACACCTGTTAAGACAGGGGGACTGGGGACCGGGGGAGGGGCACTGGGGACCAGAACGATCGCGGATTTCGGATTGCGGATTGCGGATTGGACGGCAACGGCAGGCGAAGGTAGCACCGGGCACACGTGCCGTGCGGGCGCATGGGAAGGGGCCTTGAACCGCAAAGGGCGCAAAGGACGCAGAGAACAGCACTTATGATTGCAGAGCGCAGAATGCAAGAGAAAGCCCTTTCGGACCCGCCCTTAGGCCTGGCGGGCAGGTTGCAGAGTGCAGAATGGACGGCAACGGCAAGAGGCA
>CAYGZE010000425.1:0-4031 GCA_964354185.1 uncultured Anaerolineales bacterium
TTGCACAGGGCGGCCTGCTCGTGGTTGCCGTTGACCAGGAACAGCGGCGACGACTGGGCAACCAGCGCCAGGAACGGGCGCTGCAGGCTGTAGCGCCCAGCCACGGTTTTCGCGTTGACGGTGCGGAGCGTGTCGACGCTGAAGTCGTCGCCCATAGCCACGTAGAAGTCGGGGTGATCGGCCGCGGCAGCTCGCAGCGTCTGGGCGTAGAGCGCCAGGTCGTTCTCGTGGGGCCTTTCGGGATGCGAGTCGCCCTGAATCTCGAACGTGAAGGTGCTGCCGGGCGCTCGCTGGGTGTGAAAGCCATGCTCAGCCCCGGCCGTGAACGCGGCATCGCCTATCTTGCGGTGTTGGAGTCGGTAGAAGTACCGCTTGTCACGGTCGAGCCCATCGACCTGCATCTCAACGGGCGTCCCGGCCGGCAACTTCACGGTGTCCGTCTTTGCCGTGTGGTCGCCTGGCTTCAGGCCGTACTCGACGTACCCCTCGCGTGGCTCGGCGGATAGCACGTTGACCGCAATCGATCTGTCCGTCGGCCGGCCGAGAATGATCGACAACGCCTCAAGCTGCTTCACCTCTGACCGAAGGGCCGTTGGCTCAGGCTTGCCCCTGCGGGGACCCTCCTGCCCCACCCGGCCAGCACGGCGCTCCTCGCGCGGACTCCTGTCCTGGGCCGGCGCCAAGGTCGCCAGCGAGGCCAGCAATGCGACGATGAGGATGGCCATGCGCTTCACCATACGGCTCCTACCGGTCCGAGGTGTTCCGTGGCATGTCCGCTTGCGCGTCCCGCGAGTAGACAACGCGCAACTCCGCGCTGGCGAGGATCTTATCCTTCATGGCCGCCAACAGCACGTCGCGACTGACCTCGGCCGGCTTGACGTCGAGCTTGACCGGCGCCGATAGGGCATAGACGGTGTAGACGTAGGTCTTGGGCCCCGGGCCTTTCGAGTGTGGAGGGGCGTACTCCGTCCTGCGATTGACGCTGTTGTTGCCGATGGTCCCGACCCCGGTCACGTTCTTGGGCAGACTCCTTGTGTCGGCCGGGATGTTGTACACGAGCCAATACCACTTGGCAGGCCCCTCGGGCGGAACGTGGTGCATGATGACGGCGAAGCTCTTGGCAGCCTCTGGCGCCCCGCTCCATTCCAGGGGCAGCGTCGAGCTTGCCCCGTCACCAGTGTACTCCTTCGGGAGCTGTCCGCCGTCGACCACTTCGGGGCTTCGCAGCACGAACGACGCCTTGATCCCAACGGGGGTTGCTGCACTTGCAGCGGACGCCGGCTTGGTCGCGGCGGCTGCGGCAAACAGGAAGTCCGTGTTCGGAATCTCGGGCATGTCGACGGCTCGCGAGTACAGGTAAGCGCCCTTGCACGTGTACTTGGCGTCCAGATTCCGCAGTTTCAGCAGCGTCTTCTCTTGCTCGGCCGTGAGCGTCTTGGCCACCTCGGCGAAGGCCTTGGCATAGAAGTAGGAGATCTCCCCGTCCAGTTCGCCGTACCTCCTCGACAGGGCCAGAACCTTGTCCTTTCCCACCGACGCTTCCTTCATGAACCGCCGCAACTCGGTTGCGATGGCGCGACGAGTCTTGACGATCTCGGCAAGGTCTGATCGCTGCTGGTCAACCAGGCTCGTGACGAGCCTGCGTTGCGGCTCCGTCAGGGCGGCCAGGAACGCCTCGCCGCTGTCGCCGGTGAGCGACGTGCTGATGGAATAGTTGGGGTTGCCCATGGCCGGGATGTCCTTCATGTAGAAGGACCCGAAGTAGGTGGCGTGCCGCTCGGGGCAGAAGTAGACGTCGCCCTCAACGCTGCCGGCATACCAACTGAACATCTCGCTGGCGTAGGTCATGACGGCCACGTGGGCAGTGTGCGACAGGCTCTTCTTGTCGAGCTGGTCCTTCAGGTCAGGCCAGGTCGCGGAGTTGTTGAAGGCCATCTTGCCGAGATACTTCTCCTGCTCGTCCGTCAGCGAGCGGACGATGCCGCCGAGGAGCTCGGCCCGCCGGTAGCTCAGTAGGCCGTCGATCTCGTACAGCTCGGCCGTGTACTTCATCACCGCTTCGCGCGACAGGCCCGCGCTGGCGGAGGGGATGTCGCCTTCGAGTTGGCGGCAGAACGCCTTGATGAGCGGAAAACGCTTGTAGGCAAACTCGGTCAGCAGCTTCTCCTGCTCCTTGGCCAGGGCGACGAGCTGTGCCTTCTGTTCCCCGGTGAGGATGTACAGGACGTTGTTGGCCGCCCGCGGCACGAACGACGTGTTGTGGCCAAGCTCATTGGTATCCACGTCGCGCATGTACTGGAAGCCGCAGAAGTCGGCCACCTTGCCCGGTGGCAGAAACGTGCAGCTCCCCAGGTCGCCGGTCAGGAAGGCCAGGCCGTCAAAGGCGATCGTGTTGAGCTGCGCCCGGTCCGAGATGGCTTGCTCGATGGAGTACCCCCCGCCGCCTCCTGGCCGGCGCCGCTCAGGCTGGCCGGCGTCTTCGCCGCGAGGATTCCGGCCCTCGCTGCCCACAGGCCGCCTACCCTCGGCAGGACGGTCCGGCGGCGGGTCGAGTTCGCCGATCTTTTCCGGGACGAAGCCTGCATCCTGGATCGCCTGCTGAAGCCCAGGCCCGTTCCGCAGACCGGCCGACCGAAAGGCGTCGTTGATCGCTTTGGCATCCTTCGCGGTCAGCGATGAGGCGTCGTACTTGGACAGGATGGCCTTGACCTGGGCCTTCTCATCGGCCGACAGCGGCTGAGAGTCGCCTTGCGGGCCCGGAGGCTGCCGATCCGGCCTTCGAACGGAATCTTGCGCGTGCGCGACGGCGACCAACAAGCTAACTGCGATCATGAATGTTGCGAATGCCTTGCTCCGGTTCAGGCGGCCAGGCGGAAGTGCGCCGCAGATTCCCGGGGCCGCCGGAGTTTGCGATTCAGATGACGCGACAGATTATGCGACAACGCCTTGGCCCAACGGCGGGCCTCGTAGTGCCGACGGCTGCGGCAGAGCGTGCGTCCGGCGTGGAACTGACTGTCGAACAGGCCGATGCGACGCTCGACCTTCCCGCGCCACTGCCGGAGCAGCGCCTTCTCGTCGGCGGTGTTGTGCACCTTCCAGTTCGAGCGGGCGGCCGCCGTCACGGTGATGCCCTGGCGGGCCAACGCCTCCCGCTTGGCCGCCTTCGGCCAGTAGGCGTTGTCGCCCACGAGACGCCCGCGGAAGGTGGTCTTCATCAGGCCATAGAGGCCCTGCACATCGTGGCGGTTGCCCGGCACCTGCAGGACGAAGGCGATCCGGCCGCCCGGCGTGAACACCAGGTGCTCGCGGACCCCGTGGAACCAGCGTTTCAGCGACGCGCAGTAGCCGCGTTGGGCGAGGCCGCCGAGGCGTTCTTTCCGGCCGGCCCGGACCGGGCGGCAGACATCGACCGGATGCGAGTCGATGATGAAAAGGGGGGCGATTCCTCCCCGTCCAGGGCGCAGAAGGCCTGAGAGAGTCGCTGCAGGAGGGGCGTCAAGAGCGCCCGGCGGTCGGCCCAGTTGGGTCGCGTGAGCCGCCGCGGAAACAGGCGCCGCAGGACCGCGTTGGACTCGAACCACTGGTAGAACTCGTGATCGGACTCGAAGCCCAGCAGTTCTTGGAGCACCGTCAGGCACAGCACCTCGCGGTCGTCCACGTCCGGCGCCGGGCCAGGACGCGGGACCAACCTGCCGTCCCGCGCGGCGAGGCCCGCTTCCCGCAGGGCGTCGTCCAGGGCGGCGTACACCGTGATGACGAGGTCTTCCAAGTCGAGCGTTTCGCGGGTCCTCGGCATGGTTCTCCCTCCCAGGGCTCCCATGCCATAGATATCGGCCGTGCGTTCGCCCAACTTGATGTGGCTCCATCACTTACGAACCCCTGAACCGGAGCAAGGCATTTGCGAGTTTCATCGTTCGTCTCCTTGGATTCTATCGGGTCGAGGACTAGAACCGGCTGTTTTGAGATAGTTTCTAAATTCGACTTCTGCCGTTTTTGAGGCTGCCGATGGGTGGAGAATTGCTGTCGCAAAA
>CAYGZE010000426.1:0-4026 GCA_964354185.1 uncultured Anaerolineales bacterium
AGGAGCGTGACGAACGTGGCGAACAGGATGCCGTAGCCCAGCGACAGGGCCATGGGGATCATGAAGCGGGCCTGGCGCGAGGTCTCGAAGATCATGGGCGCCAGGCCGCCGAACGTCGTCAGGGTGGTCAGCATGATGGGCCGGAAGCGGCGGACGCCCGCCAGGCGGATGGCGTCGGCGGCCCCCGTCCCCGCCGCCCGCAGGCCGTTGGCGTAGTCGATCATGACAAGCGAGTTGTTGACCACCACCCCCGCCAGGGCGACGATGCCCATCATGCTCATGATGCTCAGGTCGTAGCCCATGATGAGGTGCCCCAGGACGGCGCCGACGATGCCGAACGGGATCGCCACCATCACGATGAGCGGCTGGATGTAGTCGCTGAACGGGATGGCCAGCAGGACGTAGATCCCCAGGAGGGCCAGGACCAGGCCGATGTTCAGGCTCCGCATGCTCTCCCAGAGGTCGGCCTGGCGCCCTTCGTAACCGTAGCTGAG
This sequence comes from uncultured Anaerolineales bacterium, assembly GCA_964354185.1. Taxonomy (GTDB): domain Bacteria; phylum Planctomycetota; class Phycisphaerae; order FEN-1346; family FEN-1346; genus CAYGZE01. The sequence continues at coordinate 495 of CAYGZE010000426.1, forward strand.
GCCGGGGTAGTCGCGCATGAGGCGCGGCAGGATGTTCTCGTTGAGGTCGGCCTCGATCCTGCTGGTCTCGCCGATGGGTTCGACGTCGGCGGTGACGGTGACGGTGCGTCGGCCCTCGCGGCGGGTGATGGTGGTGTACGCGCGGCCGCGCTCGACCTGGGCGACCTGGCGCAGGGGCACGTCGCGCCCGGCGGGTGTGCGGATGAGGAGTTCCTCGATGTCGTACTCGCTGACGCGCTCCCGCTCGGGCAGGCGGACCTTGATCTTGATCTCGTTGCGGCCGCGCTGCTGGCGGAGGGCCTCGGCCCCGTAGAAGGCGTCGCGGACCTGGCGGGCCACCTCCCAGACGGTCAGGCCGAGGCTCTGGCCTTCCGGCCGCAACGTGAAGTTCAACTGCTGCTTGCCGGGCGTGTAGCCGTCGTCGATGTCCTTGACGTTGGGGAAGCCGGCCAGGGTCTCGGCCAGGTCGGCGCTGGCGCGGTCGAGGACGTCGATGCGGCGGTGGCTGAGTTCGACCGTGAGCGACGCGCCGGACCCCGGACCGCCCCGGTCGGACTGGTACCGCAGCGATTCCAGGCCGAGGATCGGGCCGACCCGTTCCCGCCATTGCCGCGTGAACTCGGCCGTGCTGATCGGGCGGACGCCCGGCTGGGTCAGGTAGGCGCGGACCTCGACGATGTTCTCGCGGACGAGGGCGAAGACGCCCACGAGCAGCCGCTCTTTGCCGTTCGAGTCCGCGATCGCCTCGGCCGCCTGGACCAGGCGATCGCGGATCGCGGCGGCCCGGTCGAACGGGCTCCCGACGGGCAGCGTCGCCGTCGCGAAGGCGTAGTCCGCCTCGACCTTGGGCATGAGGATCATGCCGATGCGGCCGCTCCAGACGTACCCCGCGACGACCGTCAGCATCGCCACGCTGATCGCGATCGCCAGGTACCGCACCCGCATGCACCGGTCCACGAACGGGCCGTAGACCTTCTCCACCAGCCGCGTAAACGCCTCGCTCAGGCGCTGCTGCCGGAGGTGCAGCCAGTGGCCGATTGCCGTCCGGCCCCCTTCCCGCGCGTGCGCCAGGTGGACCGGCAGCACCAGCAGCGCCTCGATCCACGAGACGGTGAAGACGGCCACGACCACCAGCGGGACGGCGATCCAGGCCTTGCCCATCGTCCCCGGGATGAACATCAGGGGGATGAACCCGACGATGTTCGTCAGGACGCTGAACGAGACGGGCATGGCCACGTCGCGGACGCCGCGGATCGACGCCTCCACCAGGCCCATGCCGCGCCGCCGGTAGTCGTAGACGTTCTCCCCCGCCACGATCCCGTTGTCCACCACCATGCCCAGGGCGACGATGAAGGCAAACATCGACATCATGTTGATCGTCACGCCCAGGAACGGGAGGAACAGGAACGCCCCCAGGAACGACGTCGGAATGTTCATCGTCACCCAGAACGCCAGCCGCGCCTCCAGGAACAGCCCCAGCACCAGCAGGACCAAGAGGAGGCCGTAGAAGGCGTTCCTTGCCAGGAGGTCGAGGCGCTGCCAGTAGACCTCGGAGCGGTCGTCGCGGATGTCGTAGCGGACGCCGGAGGGCAGGTCGGGCTCGATCTCGGCCATGGCGCGGCGGACGGCCTTCGAGACGCCGATGGGCGTCTGCTCGCCCACGCGGTAGACGGCGATGCCCATGGCCCGCAGGCCGTTGTACGTCCCCTCGGAGTCGGTGTCCTCGAACGTGTCGCGGACCGTGGCGATGTCGTCCAGGCGGAGCGTCGTCCCGTCGGCCGCCGTGATAATCGGAATCCGGGCGAACTCGCGGGCCCAGTCGCGCCGCTCCGTGACGCGCAGCAGCACCTCCCCGCCGCGCGTCTCGATCTTGCCGCCCGGCAACTCCAGCGACGTCGCCGCCACCTTCCGCGCGACCCCGTCCAGCGTCAGGCCGTAGGCCCGGAGGTTCTCCTGCGGCACCTCGACGTGGACCTCGTACTCGCGGCCGCCCTCGATGTCGACCTGGGTGATCCCGGGGTCCAGAAGCAGGCGGTCCCGCACCTGCTCGACGATCTCGCGCAGGGCCCACTCGTCCGCCCGGCCGTACACCTCCACCGTCAGCACCCCGTGCCGGTGGGCCTCGAGGACGACCTCCGGCTCCTCGGCCTCTTCCGGGAACGTCGTGACGCGGTCGATCTCCTGCTTGATCTCCTGGTAGACCTTCTGCTGGTCGACGCCCTCGAAGAGTTCCGCCGAGACGGTGCCCTGGCCCTCGTCGGCCGTGGCGGTCACTTCCTTGACGCCGTCGATCCCCCGGATCGCCTCCTCCACCGCCAGGATGATGCCGCGCTCCACCTCCTCGGGGCTGGCCCCGGGGTAGGGCACCGTGATCGTCACGATGTCCTCGGTGAAGTCCGGGAAGACCTCCTGCTTGATCCGCGACGCGACGATCAGGCCGCCCACGAGGAAGACGATCATCATCAGGTTGGGCGTGACGCGGTTCGTGACCATCCAGGCCAGGAGGCCCCGCTTCACGGCCGGGGTATCGGGGTCGCTCATCGAGGAGGTGCCTCCAGAGCGGCGGGGGCCGCCTGGCCGCCCGGACTCGCGGGGGCGGCGGGCGCGGCCGGGGCCGGCCCCGCGGCCGCCTCGACCCGAAGCGGCATCCCCTCGACGGGCGCCCCCAGGTCCGTCACGACCAGCCGCTCGCCCGCCCGGACGCCCTCGCTCACCAGGACCTCGTCGCGGCCGCGGAAGGCGATCGTCACCGGCCGGATCTCGAGCCGCCCCTCGGCGTTCATCACCCAGACGTGCGTTCCGTCGCGCAGGAGGCTGCGGCCGATGGCGGCCGCCGACGCGATGGCCTCGCCCTCGATCTCGACGCGGACGTAACTGCCGATGAGGAGCACCGGCTTGCCCTGGTTCGCCGCCTCCAGGGCGAGAGGGTCCTCGACCGTGACCATCAGGCGGGCCATGCGGCCCTCGGATTCCAGGTCGCTCGCCAGGCGGCACACGCACCCGGTCCGAAAGGCCTCGGGCCCCCACGCCGCCTCGTTGTACACCCGGACGGCCGAACCTGCCTGGCCGCTCGACTGCGGCACGCGGATCCACCGCAACTGGTCCACCGGCACCGACACCTCGACCCAGTACTCGTCGGTCCCGACGAGGGTCGCCAGCGGCGTCGTCGGCGACACGGTGGCCCCGAGGTTGACCTGGCGCGCGCGGACGACGGCGTTGAACGGCGCGCGGATCGTCGTGCGCTCGAGGTCCAGCCGGGCCCGCGCGAGGGCGTTCTGCGCCTCTTGGACGGCGGCCTGGGCCGACCGCTTGGCGACCTCGGCCTCGGCGAGGACGGCCCGCGCGGTTGCCTCGGCCGCCTGCGCGGTCCGGAGTTGCGGCCCCCGCAGGACGAGTTCCTCCTCGGCCTCGGTCACCTTCTCGCCGAGCATCTCGAACTCGCGGCGGGCGACCGCCTGCTGGCCGAGTTCCAGTTTCAGGTCGCCCTCGGCCCGCGCGAGCGCCCCCTGGCGCTGCTCGATCACGCGGTCGC